>JBKOUQ010000061.1:0-13897 GCA_046723475.1 Candidatus Methylomirabilota bacterium | reverse complement strand
GATGACGGGGTGAACCGCTGGGTCGGCGCTCGCGAGTACGATGTCGCCTTCGCTCCGCGGCTGGACCGGATTGGCGAGCACGATAATGCTTTCCGCATCGGCGGCAAGTCGCTTGGACGGATCATCGAAGTACTGGTTTGTATCGATCCGCAGGCACTGCAACCAGATGTCTGGAGAGTAGCCGCACGCAAAGAAGCCGATCTGAGCGTCGTGCGTGTGCTCGTCACCGAGGCCGGTGGAGAACCACGCACATGCGTCGTAGAGGGACGACGATACGAGACCGTGACCGGTCGTCGCCCATTCGGCGATGCGTCGCTCGGCCTCTTGCTTCAGCGCTTGCAGCGCCGGGGGCATCTGCGCGTCGTGCGCCGGGTCGGCAGGCAACGGTCCGGCCGGGGCGCGAAGAGCGGCCGGTCCAAACGAGACGCCGATCTCCATCATGGATACACCCGCGCCCGGGGCTGGGAAGAAGAGAGCGAGATGGAGGTGGTCTTTCAGGTGCTTGCCCACATGCGGCGAATCGACGTGGCACGAAACGCCTACGGCCTCGATCTCCGCTCGCGGTCCGATCCCCGACAAGAGCAGCAGGTGCGGTGATCCGATCGCGCCGGCGCTCACCACGACTTCCCTGGTGGCGTGGATGGTGCGCATCGCTCCATTTGCAGTGCGGTACTCGACGCCCGTCGCCACCTTGTGCCCGGTCGGGCCTTCGACGATCACGCGGGTCGCCTGCGCGTCGGTGATGATCGTGAGGTTTGGTCGCTGTTCGGTCTCGCCCTCGAGAAACGCATGATAGGTGCTCGACCGCTTGCCTTCCCGGGTCGTGGTCTGGAGTAGCGACACGACACCGCGCGGGCCTCCGCGGTCGCGTCCGTTGTAATCTCCTCGGGGAATACCAGCCGACACGGCGGCGTCCACGAACTCGCGCGCGCCCGTGAGGATCGGGGAACGCACCGAGACCCCTAGCGGACCGTGCGTGTTGTGCGCGTCTCGATCGATCGTGATTTCGTCGCTCGGCGAGAGTCCCTCGCTTTTCTTGAAGTACGGCAGCACGTCGCGGTAGCTCCATCCCACTGCGCCGGCCTTGGCCCAGGCATCGAAGTCACCCGGATGCCCACGCACGTACGCCATATAGTTCATTCCGGACGAGCCGCCGAGCATCTTGCCTCGCGGCATCATCATCCGCCCTTCCTTCAATCCACGTCCGCACTGGCCGGCATCGGCGGTGTACATCCAATCCGTCGCCGGATTTTGCTGCAGCAGTGGACAGGCAGCAGGGATCGATTCCTCGGCGGGTGGACGTCCGCCCGCTTCGAGAAGCGCGACCTGACAGTTGGGATCCTCGGAGAGCCGAGCCGCTATGACCGCTCCGGCGGATCCGGCACCGACCACGATGAAATCGAAAGTCTCTGGCATGGCCGTTCCTTTCACTGCGGATCGTTGATCGGCTCAGCGCGAAGGTAGTCCTCGATCCTTTGCAAACGTTTCAGACTTTTCACCACACTTCCCGGAACGCAAGGGCTATGGACG
Organism: Candidatus Methylomirabilota bacterium; assembly: GCA_046723475.1. GTDB lineage: Bacteria > Methylomirabilota > Methylomirabilia > Rokubacteriales > CSP1-6 > AR12. The sequence continues at coordinate 12,367 of JBKOUQ010000061.1, read as the reverse complement.
GAAGCGGAACAGAGCTACGCCGCCGCCGTCACGTTGTCAAGGCACTTCCTTTCGTCTTTCCGCGCGCTCGCGGTGTCGACGTGACGCTGAGTCTCGGGGTCCCGCGAGCCATCGAATTCGTCGCTGCGGCGGTGCGGCATCGATCCGAGAAAGGCAATGCGGGAAGCCAGTCAGTGGGGCCGGCTCGGCGATCGAGATGAGACGGTACGAACTAATGGGCAGGACGTAGAGCGGTTCGTTCTATTTGCCGACGTCCGAGGACGATAGCTACTCCCTACCGGAGCGGCGAAGTCGTTTCGGTCGCCTTCGCGATCGACTGTCACGACCGCAAGGTCTTTGCCTGGATTGCGTCGCCCCGCCCATTGAGCGGCGCCGACATTCGCACGCCCATGGACAAGGCGCTCTGGGCCGACCGCCACGGCGTCCGTGCTCTATGCCCACGAGTTCGGTTTGGTGGCGAGCACCACGCCGTCGTACAGCCCGCAAAGTAACGGCCTTGTCGAGGCCTTCGTGAAGACATCAAGTGGGACTACGTGGAGGGCGCCGAGCTGCGGGATGCGGAGACGGTCTTGGCCCAGCTCGGCGGCTGGTTTGGCGACTACAACACGCGCGCGCCGCATTCCGCGCTCGGGATGCGCAGCCCGGTCGACTACCGGGCGCAGCACACCGACACCGTTGGCGAGAATGATCGTAACTCAAACATAGGTTCGAATCGCGTCGGGGAATCCGAACAGCGTGTTTCTGTCGATCGAGGCCGGCAGCCGGCGCGTGTTGCGCGACACCCGCGGCTAAGTTCGCAGACGTCGCAGCGCGTGTCACGCACGCGTAAACGATCCTCCCATTTTGCTTCCAGAAGATTCCGAATCGAGGCTGAAGTATCTACCTGACCTCCGCCTGCTTACATGGCCGCTCGCTGCCATGTAAGCAGGGAGAAATCAATCTCAGACAGATACTTCAACCGTCTTTGGGCGGGCTTGACAGCACACAGCCGGTCTCGGATCATCCTACCCGCTCGTCGTCCATCGGCGCTCCGCGCGCATCGGAGGGACAGTGATGGAGTCCAGCTATTCCTTTGACGCGAGCGAGGTTCTCAAGCGAAGTCGGCGCTTTGAGCTCGCGCGGCTTGCTGGGCGCCTGCGATGGGTACTGCTCCGCCGGGCGAGCGGCGATAGAACCGTGCCGCTTTTCGGTCGTCTCAACGCGCTGGAAGTCGCCGCTCGCCGCTTCCCACCCAATGCCGCGCGGCGGACATTCGCACCGGCGTGCGTCTGGCTACCGGTCGGACCACGAAACATCAACGGTCGCATTCGATGCCTCGCGATTCACCCCGCGAACGCGAATGTGCTCTATGCCGGCGCCGCCGACGGTGGGGTGTGGAAGACGACCGACGCAGGACAGAGCTGGACCGCAATGACCGACGACAAAGCCTCGCTCGCCATCGGCGCGCTCGCGCTCGATCCGAGCGCGCCCGATACGGTGTATGCGGGCACGGGCGAGCCGCTACGCGACGACGACGTCAGTGCCTATGGATGGGCGTATCCCGGAATCGGCGTGCTGAAGTCGACCGACGGCGGTGCGACGTGGAACGTCATGGGAGCGATCGCGAACCACTATATCTATAGAATCGCGGTCGATCCCTACAATCCGGCGAACCTACTCTGCGCCGGCTTCGCTGTCGACGGGAGCGGCGGCCTGTGCCGCTGGAACGCCCCGGCGAATCACTGGGACGTGGTGGCGCAAGGAACGTTCACCGACGTCCTGTTCGATCCCCTCAACCCCGGCGTGGCGTACGCCGGGAAGTACAGCGGCGGCGTCTGGAAGTCCATCAATAGCGGCGCGACGTGGGCGCCGGCGTCAGCCGGTATCGGCGGCACAGGGCGCGTAAGTATCACCATCTCCAGACAACAATCGAACATCCTTTACGCGCGGACGGAATCCGCCGGGCTCGTGTACCAGACGACAACCTCGGCCAACACATGGGCGGCGCTGCCCGATCCTGGCGCCGACGTCGGCCCCTCCGGCGCGCCGATGAACCAGCGCTACTGGGCGTCGTACGTCGCCGCGGATCCGTTGGATCCCGCCGGCGAGATCGTGTACGTCGGCGGCATCGACCTCGTACGTCGCGAGCGTGACGGGTCGGGGCAACTCATGTGGAACCGAATCAGCCCTACGTACAATCCACCGCCACCACAAGCCGCCTTCGCCACCCATGCCGACCACCACGACATTGCATTCGTGCCTGGCGACAGCACGAAATTCTACATCGCGACAGACGGCGGTGTGTTCTTTGGAGAGAACATGTTGCCCGGCGCCGTGCCGCCGGTGCAATGGCGGAAAGAGAGCACAGGATTGGCCGTGACGCAGTTCTATGACCTGACGTCCTCCGCCGCCACGCCGTCGATGTTCGGCGGTGGATGTCAGGACAACGGCACGCTCGTCTCCACCGGCGGCCAATCATGGCGACACGTCTACGGGGGAGATGGTAGCTACCTCGCGTTTCACCCCACCGATCCGTGGACGGTCTGGGCCGTGCGATGGGATAACGGCCCCATCATCCAGCGCAGCAAGGACGGTGGCACGACGTTCGACGCCGCACAAGGCACCGCGCCCAACAACGTGCGGGGCCTGGGAGAGAGTCCCGTCGTTCCCCTCGCTATGGATCCAGCAACGCCGGCCGTGCTCTTTGCCGGCAGCGATCGGATATGGCGAACCACCAACGGAGACGTGCCCGTCGCGGCGGCGGTCACATGGAGCGACGTGTCCGGAACCATCGGAACCGTCACCGAGATCACCATCGCATCGGCCGCCGCCGTCTATGCGGGAACGATCGATGGGCGACTCTACTTCTCCAACGACGGGGGTGCGACGTTCGCGCGCGCGGCACAGCCTAGTGGCTGGCCGACTCGGTGGTTGTCCGGCATCACCATCCGACCGGGAAGTCCGCCGACGATGTTCGTGACGTTCTACGGCTACAACGGCACGTCGACGGTATCAGACCACGTCTGGATGGGCGTGTTCGACCCAACCACGGGCGCGTGGACGACGCCCATGGCCTCGATCTCGTCGAACCTTCCGAACGCGCCCGTTGCCGCGCTGGTCGTCGATCCCACGACAGCTACGACGCTCTACGTCGCCACCGACGTCGGAGTGTTTCGATCGACCGACGACGGCACCAGTTGGATGCCTTTTAGCGAGGGACTACCGAATGCGTCGGTGATCGACCTCGCACTTCATCCAACGCGTCCGGTCCTCCGTGCCGCGACGCACGGGCGTGGCATGTTCCAACGCGTGCTCGCCGGAGCGTGCCGAGACGTCGACATCTATTTGCGCGACAACATCCTCGACACGGGCGAGATGGTGCCGTCACCCTCGGGTGATTGGGATCCCACCACCCCGAACGCGCGCGTCCGTCACTGGCAGAGCGCCGACATCAAGATCGACGCGCCGCCATACCAGCCAGTAGACTCCCTGGTGGACGGCGTCGAATTCGACAACGTGACGCATCGCCTGCTGCCGTTCGGCTATCGCATCGAGACCGTGGTCGGTCTCACGGACGAGAGCCCTCTTCGGGCGAACGTCAATCGCGTGTACGTCCAGGCGCACAATCGCGGCCCTCTGTCAGCCACGTCCGTGGATGTGCGGCTTCTGTGGACCGATGCGGCCGCCGGGCTGCCGCCGCTGCCCGCCGATTTCTGGACGGGGTTCGCGACTGATTCGTACAGCCAGGCCGTCTGGCGGCTTATCGGCAAGAAGCCCATTGCGACGCTGCGCCCCGGGAGACCGCACGTCGTGCAGTTCGATTGGACCCCACCGGCCGGCGTATCGGACCACGTGTGCCTGGTCGCGATGGTTGACAGTCCGGATGACTCGCTCTTGCCCGAGGTGGAGCTGAACGTCGACACGCTGACGCGTGCCAACAAGCGCGTTACGCAGAAGAACGTGCATCCCGTCAGCCCTGTCGCCGTAGGCGGTGCGTGGATCGCCTTGGCGTCGTTGCGGCTCAACAATGCGTTTGCTGGTCGCAGACCGTTCACGTGTCGCCTCGAGGCGTTGGCGCCGGCAGGCTGGACGCTGACCATGGTCCTCCCGCAGGTCGAGTTGCAAGGGCCGGTCGACGAATCGCTGACCGGGATGCGGCGACGGGATGTTGATCGCGCGCAGCTCGAAGGGTGGCTGGCGCAAGCGGAGAGTGCCGGCGCGGTCAGCGCCACGCTTCGCGCGCTGCGCCCGCAATTCGACCCACCGCTGATTCTCGAGGTTCAAACGCTGGCCGTCGCGGCCGAGGTGCGCGGGGTCCTCATCACCCCCGAGGTGCCGGTCTCTGCGCTCCTCGTGGCGACGCAACCTCGGCGAGCTTCTGCTGAGCCACTCCGTTTCGATGTCCTGCAGCTCGCCGACGGAGAAACGATCGGCGGGAGTACGTTCCTCGTTTCCGCCGCCCGCGACGGGGCGCGCGGCCCCGAGCGCTGATGCCAAAGCGAGTGCTCGTGCTCGAAGCCGGGACCGGCGCAAGCGAACATCTCATTCGGACGCTGCGTGAAAGTGACGAGAGCCTCGCGGTCGGGGGCGCTCACTGGGACCACTTCTTCCTCAAGAATTCCACGGCGAGGCAGCGCTGGCTCGTGCCGCCACCTGCGCATCCCACATATGCGGCGGCGCTCCATCGGCTTGCGACCCGCGAACACATCGACGCCATCCTCCCCAACGCCGATGAGAGCGTCGCGGCACTCGCAGCCCGCCGGCAACGCTTCGGCAGCCGCTTGTTCATGCCGAGCGCCGCCGTCGTGCAGTTGTGCCAAGACAAGTTCGGGCTCGCAACCTTCCTTCGCCGTCGCGGGGTCCCTGTGCCGGAGACGCGGGGCCTGAGACGCCTGGGCGGCATCGAAGCGACGTTCCGGCGGCTCGGATCACCCGTGTGGTGTCGCGTTCGCTCGGGGTGCAACTCCCGTGGCGCCGCACCCGTGCGGACCCCCGAGGACGCGCGAAGCTGGATTCGCTACTGGACGGCGATGCGCGGGCTCCGCGTCAGCGACTTCACGCTCGCCGAATATCTTCCTGGTCGGGACTTTGCCTGCCTGATGCTCTGGAAAGACGGGGCGCTCGTCCTGGCAAAGACCTGCGAGCGGCTCTCCTATTTCTTCGCGCAGAGCCAGCCGAGCGGGCGATCGTCCATGGCCTCGCTGTCGAAGACCGTGTACGAGCCACGCGTCGTGGAGACCTGTGCGCGGGCGATTCGCGCCCTTGACGCGCGCGCGTCAGGCGCCTTCAGCGTCGACCTGAAGGCAGACGAAGAGGGCGAGCCTCGGATCACCGAGATCAACGCTGGGCGGCTGATCGCTCAGGCGATCCTCCTCGACAGGGCCGGCACGTACAGCCTGACCCATATGTACGCCCGCCTTGCGCTCGGTGAGCCGGTGACGCTGCGCGACGAATACGACGCTCCTAAGGACTACTATTTCGTGCGAAATGTCGACGCCGAGCCATTGGTCTTTCACGCTAGTGAGTTCTTCGACGGGATCGACGACGCGCGCGTGCCGACCACCGTAACCGCGAATGCCCCGCCAGCAGCCCGTGCTCAGCACGACGGGCCGCGGGCGCCACGTACGCGTCGGCGATTCCAGGTTGTCGCAGCGCTCGACAGGCATGCGCTCGAAGCGCTCTTCCTCGACCTGCGACGGCTGGGTGAGGGAATGGGTCTCGATATCACCGCATTCAACGTGACCGAAACGTAAGGGCAAGGGAACATCCGAGGAGGACGCGATGGGGATGACCGGGGCAGGCGAGACTCACAAGGTCGAGATCGAACTCGAGGGCGACCGGAGCGAAGAAGAAACGAAGAATATCATGCGAGCAATCCGCGACCTGCTGAGCAAATACCGCAAGGCGCGAGTCGGGCGTCAAGAAGTATTTGTCACGAAGAAGACGCGGGAGGCTGATCCGAAACCGGGCTCGTAGCGTTCAGGCCGGGCGCGTCTCGTCGTGCTGGACCTGCGCCGTGAGCGCCCGCGCCCCCATCGCTTCGAAGAGTGCAAGCGCTGCTTCGTACTGCCGTGATGCTTCGACGTGCGCGGCCCGGCGCATGAGCATCGCTAGCCCGAGATGGCAAAGCGCGGAGACGGGACGCATTTCCAGCTTGTCGGCGAGTGCGATTCCTTCGCGAAACGCGCTCTCCGCCTCGACGGCCGCCGAGGCATTCGCCTTGATCGTCCCGAGGACCCTCAGCGCGTGCGCCTCGTTGCCTCGCTCACCCTGCTTACGCGCTAATTCGAGCGCCTGAGCCGCAGCAGCCTCCGCATCACGCGCCTGTCCGAGCCATTGATAGCATTCGGCCAGCGCGGCGAGCCGTATCGAGTGATGCGCAACCCGCTTGATCGTTCGTTCGCGCTCGACGGCTGATCTCACCAACGCCAGGCCCTCGTCGGCTCGACCGAGCATCCCATACGCGAGCCCCAGCCAGCCCTCCGCGGTCGGCATCCAGATCGTCAGATTGCGGGCCTGGCCGAGTGTGTATCCACGCTCGAGGTATGGCAGCGCCGCACGCGGCTCGCCCATCCGGAGATATAGGTTACCGAGCACAGAGCACGCGGTGGCCAGGCTTACGTCGTGATTTTCCGCCTCCGCGATGCGGATCGCTTCCTCGGCGATGAGCCTGCCAACGCTGAATTCGCCGAGCTCGTTGTGGCAGCTTGCCAGCCAGATGCGCGACTGCACCGCGGCCATGAATGGCAATCCGCGTGGGGCGGCGGTGAGATGGCGTTCGGCCAGCTCTGCGGTTCGCCGGAACAATGCGATGGCACGCCGATATTGGCCCGTGTTCTGACACGCGTGACCCAGGTACGTGGTGGACGCGATCTCCAGGTCGGGATCGTCGAGACGGGAGGCGATGGCATGCGCACGTTCTCCGGCAGCGATCGCGAGATCGTGTTCACCGACGTGCCGGAAATAATCGGCGAGATACGCCGACACGCGCGCGAGTCGTCGTTGATCGTCGAGCTGTAGCGCAAGCCGCTCAGCGTCGCGTAGATGCTGCACGATCTCGTGGTGTTCACCGAGCGGCGTCAACGCCGTCCGCAGATCGAACCGGACGTCGATCGCGACTTCGCTCGTTGCCGGATCGGGCGGCAGGTGCGCCAGCGCCGCGAGCGCACGCTGGAAATACTCGACGGCATCGCGGTAGGCGGAGCGCGTGAGGGCTTTGGCGCCGGCCTGACGAGCATACGTCACAGCCTTGTCCCAGCGTTCTCCGGAGAGCGCATGATGCGCGAGCCGCTCCCAATGCTCCGTGAGTCGCCCCCTGTAGACCGTTTCCATGGCGTCGACGATCTGCGCATGCAGCGCACGCCGACGATCTTGCAGCCCGCTCTGATACGCCACCTCGTGCGTGAGCGCGTGCTTGAAGGTGTATTCGGGCTCGGGCGTCGTTCGCGTGGTGTAAATGAAATCGGCTTTCTCCAGCCGGGCGAATGCGCGGCGCAGCTCGTCTTTGGACTCGGACGCGACGGTGTTGACGAGAGCAAGCGGAACATCCTTACCGATGACGGCCGCCAGCTGGAGGAGGCGCCGATCGTCTTCTTCCAGTCGGTCGATACGTGAGGCCAGCAGCGCCTGGACGCTGGACGGCACGATACTGTCCTTAACGCGGCGCGCGAGGCGGTAGGCACCCACCGGTCCGATCAGCACACGCGTCTCGACGAACGACCGGACACATTCCTCCAGGAAGAAGGGATTCCCCTCTGTCCGAGTGATCAGGAGCCGCGTCACCTCGCCGACGCTGACATGCGTGCCGACAAGCGCATGCAGTAGTTCCTCCACCGCATCGGTCGTCAGGGGATCGATCCTCAGCTCGGTGTAGCAGTCCTTGGCGACCCAGCCGTGCGAGTACTCCAATCGATAGCCAGTGATCACCAATACGCGCGCCGATGAGACCGCCTCGATGATCGAGTCCAGTACCGCCTGACTCTCGGCGTCGATCCACTGGACGTCGTCGAACACTAGCATTAGCGGGCGAACGCTACTCTCGCGTAGCAGGAGCGCCCGGCTGACGTCCATCGTGCGGAGTCGGCGAGCCGCCGGATCCAGGGCGTCCCAATGCGGGTCACTGATCGGAATGTCGAGTAGCGCAAGCAAGGGCGGCAGAGCGGTCGCCGGTGCGACGTCGAGCACCGTCAGCTTGGTGTGGACCTTCTCTCGGGCCGTATCCGCGTCGTCGTGCTGTTCGATGCCGAAGTACATCCGCAGGAGGTTTTTCACGGCGAAGTAAGGCGTCAACTTTCCATACGATGCGGCGTCCCCCTTGAGGATCAGCCAACCTTCGGTGTGCTCCGAGTGGATGAATTCGTGCACGAGGCGCGACTTGCCGACGCCCGGCTCCCCGACCACACCGACGACCTGCCCCATGCCGCGCTTCGCCTGCTGCAGCAAGCCAACGAGACGCTGAAGCTGTGCTGCGCGGCCGACGAAGTGGCTCAGCCCGCGAACGGCGGTCGCCTCAAAGCGGCCCCGCGCGCCACTCGTGGACGTGAGCTCGTAGACTTCAACCGGGGCCGGCAAGCCCTTGATCGGCATCCGACCGCGTCCGCGAACGTTCACATAACCTTCGGCGAGCAAAAGGGTCGGTGCGGTCAGCAGGATGCGCCCCGGTTCCGCGAGCTGCTCCATGCGGTTCGCGAGGTGCGTTGTTTGGCCTACCGCCGTGTAGTCCATGTGGAGGTCGCTGCGAATCGCCCGAACGACGACATCGCCGGAGTTCAACCCGACGCGAATCTTTATGCGGTCATCGACGCGCTCGGCGTAGCCCTTCACGGCCTTCTGCATCAGGAGCGCGGCGTAACAGGCGCGGACCGCATGGTCCTCGTGCGCGAGAGGCGCCCCGAAGAGTGCCATGATCCCGTCGCCCATCACCTGGTTGACCGTGCCCTCGTACCCGTGGACGGCCTCCATCATTAACTCGAGCACGGGGTCCAGGATGGCGCGTGCCTCTTCCGGATCCCGGTCGGCCAACAGCTCCATCGATCCTTTCATGTCGGCAAACAAAACCGTCACTTGCTTCCGTTCGCCTTCCAGCAGGTCGCGCGACATACGAATCTTGGTCGCCAGGTGCTTCGGTGTGTATGCCTCCGGCGAGGCATACACGGTCGCGACGCTGACATCCGTAGCAGCGCCGCACTGCGCGCAGTGTGTATCGGTCGACGGCGTGGGCGCACTACAGGATGGGCAGGATCTCGACAGTGCTGTCCCGCAGTAACGGCAGAAATTCACCGCGTCCCGGTCTTCGCGATGACATCGGGAACACTTCATACCCAGATCCCCAGCAGCGAATGGCGACCGTTCAGGTCCGCAACATCCTCCGCACCGAGCAAATCGAGCGCTGCGCAAATGGAAGCCAGCGAACCCCGAGCACCACGGCGCAGGCGATCAGCACAGCGATGACCAGCCCTTCGAGAGACCCGCTGCCACCATCCGGGCTCACGCCGAACCACCGCCCGATCCAGTCCATTTGCCGTCCCCTTCCGACGCGGTCGTTGCTATCCGCACGCCATGGTCACGGACCATTCGCGAGTCCCCAGCCCGGTGCCGACGGCCGCAGTATACGACTGTGCGGTGTTGCTCGGATCCACCCGGGGATTCATGGGAGTCGTAGGCGGACCTCGCGTGTGTCTGGACGCTTCTTCGACCGTGAGGCACACCGCCACCGCCTTGTGCGCGTGCGATCGCGCCGGCGTGCACTCGTTAGGAAATATCGGCGAGAGGAATCGACAGCCGCGCACAGACGCATGACGTCTTGGGCGATCGCATCGAACACCGGCTGAATGTCTGTCGGCGACTGAGTAAGTCGGGCTGCATGATGCGAAACGCGCTGCACGCGTCTGCTATCGGCCGGTCGGTCGGTTGACGCATTTCAGTGTGGACGGACACCCGATCGCGGAAGAGACGGCGCGCCAACTGCTTGAGGCGTGCGCGTTGGTGGAGGGAAGAGTAGTGGAGGTGCCGCGAGTCGCTGGACGACATCACGAATACCTGCGGCGGGCGCCGTGAGTGTTCGATCGGACGATAGCTGGAAGACACACGGCGCTCCAGCCGGCGGTCACACTGGGCGCGCGGGCGCGCACGCTGATCGGCGGTCGAGCGACGCCGCCGAACGTGCTGTCGGCGCTCGGCGCTAGGCTGTATCGGTTGCAGCACATCAGCAGCGTGGGCATGCAGAGGGAGGAGTGGTGGCGGATTTTGGTAGGCGTATCACACGCGGCGCACCGTGCGGCCCGCCTGAGCGTTGCCGTCGCTCGACGGCCCGGCCTTCGTCGTGCACGCTTCGCGCGGCACAACTCGCCCGCGAGACTCGGACAACGCTAAATGACTCCGTTACTGGGGCGTCCTCGCGCCGATGCTCGTTAAGAAACGCTACGAACACGAGGGCGCCGGAATACGGCCTCGGGTGTGTATGGCTTTTGGTCGCTTTCGTCCGTGGGCGCTGGACTTCGTGGCCAAGCAGACCATGCGCGGCTGGCGAGGAGTCTCCTACGATGAAGGGCCGTCGGTTGAGATTGACACTGTACGAACGGCGCTACGTCTCGTTAGACGGGGGGCACAACGCTGCGGCGCTCGCCCTAACCTAAAATGGGACCCGCCATCGCAACTTGTCAGCGTGCTCGCCTGATACCGCCCCGCTGCGTAGCCGCTCGCCCGTGTCGCCGCGAAACGCGGTGCCGATGTGCAGCGACCTTCATTCGATTCCCGCAGACGCTCATACTGCACCAGCGGCGAGTGTGGTTCTCGCTGAGGTCGTAGAAATACCGCAAGCACCGCGAGTTCTCGCACTTTCGGATCAAAGAGAAGTTGGCGTGGCATAGAAAATCGCTCGCAGTCTCGGACACCGGCACCAAGAGGTCGACTGGGGCACCCAGCCGGAAGCGAACCCGACAACGGAATCCGTCGGGAACGCGCACGACCTCGCGGTGGCCGATGGGTCGGGCCAACAGCGCATTAATCGCGTCAAAAGCTGCGGGCGGAACTGACCGGCCTCGGACAATTTGCTCGAGCATTTCTCTGCACAGCGCTCGGAGCTTCCGAGCCTCAAGGAGTGCCCGCGCGCCCGCTTGCGCGCCGCTCCATCTACGCGCTCCCCAACGCGCACGCCGGCGAGCCCGTCTACGCCATCGCGTTCTCCGGCGACGGCCAGACGCTCGCGTCGATCTCGGTGGAGGGCGCGATAAAGCTCTGGAGCTGGCCCGCGCTCTCGCTTCGCTCGTCCATTGCGCTGTCGCGCGGGCTCGAATCGATGTCGCCTGTCTCACTCGCGCTGAGCCGCCACGGCACGCGCGCCGCCGCAAACGGCATCATGGGCCGCGTGCACATCGCCGACCTTGCGAAGGGTCGGGAGGAGCGCGCCTTCGACAACGTGGCCGAGGCGCCGGGCCACGGCATGCACGCCGAGCTTCGCCAATCGCTGGCCTTCACGGACGACGGCGAGTGGCTCTTCGCCCCCGACACGCACGACCGCGGCCTGCGCATCATTCATATCCCTCGCGGCAGGGCCTATCCGGTGCTGCAGGGCGCGGCGCCGTTCTACACGTATACGGTGCCTTCGATCGTGACGGCCGCCGTGCGCGAGCCGTCACTGGAAAGCGCGGTGACGACTGCGAAGACTTCGGGCGGGCCGATGCCGGGAAGCGGCGCGTACGGCCGGCGCGTTTTGGCCACCGAGAAGCTGCGCACCGGCACGCCCGTGACCGCGTCGGCGACGGTCACGCCACCATCGTGCGCCGCGGTCATCAGGCGGCGGCCGTCGGCGGACACGTCGAACGCTGTCATCACCTCACCGTGCGGGTTCGGGACGCGGAGGATCTGCTTCGCGGACGCGATGTCGACGATGATCACCTCGGTCTCGCAGAGCACGCCGAGGCGCGCGCCCGCCGCGTCGAAGCGAAGCGCGAGGCAGCGGCCCATCGGGAACGTTGCGGCCTCGGTCCACTCCGCGGCCGTGTCGGGCCGCCACCACAGGCGCAGCGCGCTTTCCTTCGCGCGGCCGAGCGACGCGAGGACGCGGGCGTCGGGGAGCACGCGAAATCGGCGGGTGAGGCGCTTCGTTCCGGATCCGGAGAAACACCGGCATGGCATTTCCAGCGGTGGGCCAGATGCTGATCATTCATACGAAGGTATGGAGGCGCACCAAGGCCGAAACGCTCCGATCAGCGAACGATCCTGACGGGGCGTTTTTGGGTGCAGACGGTGGCGGTGGCGGTATCGTGCTCCCGCGGGCGCCGAGGGCGTCTTCGGCCCTCAGCGGGACGTAGAAGGGAGGCTCGCGATGGCAAAGGTGCTTCGGTGCGGAGACTTGATGCCCGGCTGCAATGCGGTCATCGAAGGGAAG
>JBKOUQ010000243.1:0-20242 GCA_046723475.1 Candidatus Methylomirabilota bacterium | reverse complement strand
TCGGCAGCGCTGACCGGCGCACCCGCGGTCGTCTCGGCCACGACGATGCGGCCCGCGCGGGTCTTGAAATCGACGAGATCCGCGGCGAGACACAGGATGGCCATGACCTCTGAAGCGACGGTGATCTCGAACCCGCCCTCGCGTGGCACACCGTGCACGGGGCCGCCGAGCCCCAGCACGATGTTGCGCAGGGCGCGGTCGTTCATGTCGACGACGCGCTTGAGCAGCACGCGTCGCGTATCGACCCCGAGCGCGTTGCCCTGTGCGAGGTGATTGTCGAGCATCGCCGCCAGGAGATTGTGCGCCGCGCCGATCGCATGCATGTCGCCGGTGAAATGAAGGTTGATGTCTTCCATCGGCCCCAGCTGCGCGTGCCCGCCGCCCGTCGCACCGCCCTTCATACCGAATACGGGGCCGAGCGACGGCTCACGCAGCGCGACGACCGCCCGCTTGCCCAATCGCCGTAACCCATCCGCCAGCGCAACCGTCGTCGTCGACTTTCCCTCGCCGGCGGGCGTCGGTGTCATCGCCGTGACGAGCACGAGGGCGCCTTGCGGCGCGCCGCGACGGCGTGCGATCGCCGTCCACGCCACCTTGGCCTTGTGGCGGCCATACAGCTCGAGCTCGTCGGCCGCGAGTCCGACAGCGGCCGCCACCTCCTCGATCGGCTTGAGCGTGACCGCGCGCGCGATGTCGAGATCCTGCTTGCCCATGAGCGATTCAGACCTTTCCTGGTAAGTGAGCGCGGCACCGCACGAGGTGCTCGGCGACGATCGGCAAACGCGTGATGGTGATCCCGAACGGCGCGACCGCATCGGCGACGGCGTTGGCGATCGCGGCCGGCGCGCCGATCGTGCCGCCCTCCCCCATGCCTTTGACGCCGCCCGGCATCCCCCGTGACGGTGTCTCGAGATGACCGATCTCGAACGACGGCACGCCGTCGGCCTTCGGCAGCGCATAGTCCATGAGCGTGCCGGTCACGAGCTGGCCAGCCTCGTCGTGCACGATCTGCTCGAGCAGCGCCTCGCCGATGCCCTGGGCCACCGCCCCGTGCACCTGGCCCTCGACGATCGTCGGGTTGACGACCGGCCCGCAGTCCTCGACGACGACATAGCGCGGGATTGTGACGCGTCCGGTTTCGGGGTCGATGTCGACCATGACGACGTGAACCGCGCCCGAGAACGTCGCGCCGCGCGGGTCGAAATACACGGTCGCGTCGAGTCCGGGCTCGAAGTCCGCGCCGAGCTCTGACGGCGGCGCGTACGCCGTGCGCGCGACGTCGGCAAGCACGACGGCGCGCTCGGGAAAGCCGCGGACGTATGCGCGGCCGTCTTCGAGCACGACGTCGGCGGGCGATGCTTCGAGCAGATGCGCGGCGAGCGTTTGAAGCCTGCGCCGCAGGCGCTCCGCGGCGATTGTGACCGTGCCGGCGATGGCGACAGCGCCTCGGCTGCCGAACGTGCCACTGCCCAATGGGCCGACGCGCGTGTCCGTGGGGTCCACACGCACGCGCTCGAGTGGCACACCGAGCCGGTCGGCAAGCACTTGCGCGATCGTCGTGGCGTGCCCCTGGCCCTGCGAAGGGAAGCTCATGGTGCAGCGCACGCCCCCGTCGGGATCGACCCGGACGTTGGCCGCCTCGACCGCGCGGACGTCGACCATCCCGCGGCCGCGGAACACATCGCTCCCCATGCCGGTGTACTCCGTGTAGCAGCCGAGGCCAACGCCGACGATGCGGCCGTGGGCACGCGCCTCGCGCTGCGCCCGGCGCATCCCGTCGTAATCCGCGGCGCCGAGCGCCTGCTCGAGCGCCTTGGGAAAGTCGCCGCTGTCGTACCGCATGCCGCTCGGCGAGACGTGCGGGTACGCGTCACGCGGAATCAGATTGCGGCGGCGGATCTCCGCGGGATCGAGTCCCACCCGCGCCGCGAGCAGGTCGACCACACGCTCCATCACAAAGGCGCCCATCGTCATGCCGACACCGCGGTACGCGCCGACCGGCGGCTTGTGCGTAGCCACCGCGATCGCCTCGTAGGCATACGCGGCCGTGATATACGGCCCGGGGAGGATACTGGCACTTCCGAGCGGCTCGAGCATCGCCGTGAGCGGATAGATATGGTAGGCGCCGGCGTCAGAGACGAGGCGGGCCCGGAGGGCGCGGATGCGACCATCCGCATCTGCCGCGGCCTCGATCTCGACGCGCTGCTCGCGGGCTTGCGATCCCGCGGCGAGGTTTTCGCGCCGGGTCTCGATCCACTTGACCGGGCGCCGCAGCCGGCGTGCGAGCGCCGCGATCGCCACGTCCTCGGGGAACACGTGCGTCTTGAGCCCGAAGCCGCCGCCGACGTCCGGCGCGATGACGCGCACGCGCGCCTCGTCGAGACCGAGCGCGCCGGCAATGGCCGTGCGAAGCATGGCCGGCGTCTGGCTCGATGCCCAGATGGTGAGCGTCTCGCCGTCCCAATCGGCGAGCATCCCGCGGGGCTCGAGCGGCACCGCGGTGAGCCGGCCGTGGGAGAACGTCTCGCGAACGACCACGGGCGCGGCCGCAAACGCCGCGTCGACGTCGCCGTGCCGGTGCGTGCGTCGATAGAGCACGGCGCCATCGCGCAGGCCCTGCTCGACCGTAACGCACGCAGGACGAACGTCGTACTCGACCTCCACGTGATGGGCGGCGTCGGCTGCGGCATACGGCGAGCTCGCGGCAACGACGAGAACGGCCTCGCCGCAGAACCGCGGCTCGCGCGCGAGGGCGGGCCACGCCGTCCGCGTGAAGCCGTCGCCACTCCCCCGCGGCGCGAGCGCGCCCGCTGCAAGGTCGTCGGGACCAAAGACGCCGAGCGTGCCGTCGAGCTGGCGCGCAGCCGCGGTATCGATCGCACGGACGGCGGCGTGGGCGTGCGGGCTCCGAACGAACACCGCGTGGACCATCCGCGGCAGCGCGATATCGTCGACGTATCGGCCTTGGCCGCGCAGCAGCCGCGGATCTTCGACGCGTTTGACGCGCGCGCCGGTATAGCGGATCAGCCGCGCTCCGTCATCACGCCCTCACGCGAGGCAACACGTCGCCCGCGATGAGCTCCAACTGCTCGAGCCCCCAGTTGAGCGGGTTCAGAACGATCCAGTCCACGCCGTGGTCCAGCGCGGCGATGCGCTCACTGATCCGGTCGGCGACCTCTTCGGCCGTGCCGAGCAGGTAGTACGTCTTCCAGTAGTCGAGGTCCATGCCTGAGTAGACGGAAAAGTGCGGGATCGCCGACTCCGGTCGCTCGCCCTTCTTGAGGACCCACACGAAATTGGAGTACACGCGTCCGATCTTGCCCGGATCGCGGCCGGCGTCGCGCGCAAAACGCTGGACCTTGTCCCAGTCGGATTTCACCATCTCGGGTGTCGCCGACGAGTGCGGCACCCACGTGTCCGCATACTTGGCGATGCGACGCAGCACCGGGTCGATGTTCGGCACCGTCTGCCCGTAGACCTTTTCCGACGGCTGGGTTCCGCCCCCGATCCAGATCGGCGGGTGCGGCTTCTGCGTCGGCTTGGGATCGATCGTGAGATTCTCGAAGCGATAGAACCGGCCTCGATAGGTCACGCGGTCGCCCGCCCACAGCGCCCGCACCGCTTCGATGGCCTCGTTCATGCGCGGCCCGCGCTCTTTGTACGGCACGCCCATCAGCTCGAACTCCTCCTCGTGCCAGCCGACGCCGATCCCGAGGATCGAACGTCCGCCGGAGAGCAAGTCGAGCGTCGCCCACTCCTTGGCGAAGTACACGGGATTGCGCAGCGGCAGCACGAGGACCATGGTCCCGAGCTTGATCGTCCGCGTCACACCGGCGAGCGCGGACAGCATGGAGAGCGGCTCGAGCCAGGTGGTGGCATACGCCGGCGGCGTCAGCAGCAGGTGATCGATCGTGACCGCGGCCTCGAAGCGAAGGTCCTCCGCACGCCGCAGATAGCGCCCCATGTCTTCGAGCGTTGCGGTCTTGGAGCCGAGCGCGAAGGACGGAATGCGCAGGCCGTACTTCATCGCTGTCCGTCCTCTTTCTTCGCCTCGTCCTTCGTCAACCCGCCCACACGCGGGTGCGGGCGGCCGCCGTCGGTGAGAACGATCGCGAGCACGATCTCGTTGGCACGCGGCGCGTCTGGCAGCCGCACCTCCATGGCGTCGTAATGTGAGCGCACGAACGCCGCGTCCTTGAAGTGCAACGGCACGTCGATCGCGGTGCCCGGTCCGCCGAGCTTTTTTGCCGACGGAATGATCGCCTTGCCGCCCCCGACCGCCGCGCGAAGCGGCGCCCCGAGCTTGGGGTGCAACAAGGCCGCCGCATGCTCGTACTCCCCGTGCTCACCAACGATCGCGGCCTTGCCGTAGGATTCGGCGGGAGCGCCGAGCGCCTCGGTCGCTTTCTTCGCGAGCAGCGCGCCGAGCTCCTCCCCCGCGTCGATCAGCGAGGAGAGGTCATCGACGAAGCGCCCGGCGAACGGGTTCTCGAGCACGACGACCGCGGCCGCCTTGCGTACGGGCCGCTTGGCCTCGCGCCCGCCGTCACTCAGGATCTCTTCGACGATCGTGACCATCTTGCGAATCTTGACCATGTCAGTCTCCGAGCCGGTAAAACACCAATCCGTCGAGCAGCTTGGGATAGAAGTGCGTCGACTTCTGCGGCAGCACCTCGCCACCCTGGACCACGGCTGACAACTCCTCCAGCGTCGTCGGCGCGATGAGGAACGCCGCTTGATAGCGTCCCGTGCGCGCGAGGTGCACGGCCTCGGCCTCATCTGCGGTGTAGTCGACGTGGCTCTTCGCGTCGAGCTTGGCATCCGTGATGTCGCAAAGCGGCCTCAGCACGCCTTCGTGCAGGACCGAGACGGCGAGCGACCGCCACGCGCGCGACGTCCCGGCGGGCCACGGCACCGCGTCGAAGCTCTCGGCGCGCAGCGTGAGCGTGAGGGCGCCGTCCGAGGCGACGACGCCGAGCGTGCGATTCGTCGGCCGAAACGCCAGCGGATCGCGCAGCGTCGCCACGTCGAACCAGCGGCGCGCCGCTTCGGCGAGGCGCGCCAACGAGAAGCCGTCCACGCCGTGCACGAGCCGGTGGTTCGGCAGGATCGTCAAGCCGGGCGCCTGCAGACTGAAGAACGCCATGAGCTTGTCGTCGGCCCCGGAGTGCCGCCGCGCGTACGCGACCGCCGTCTCGTAGCGGTGATGCCCGTCGGCGATGATGACGCGCGCCGTCGCCAACGCCTGCTGCACGCGTGCGATCGTCGACGCCTCGGTCAGCCGCCAGAGCCGGTGGCGCTCACCGCGCAGATCACGCGCTTCGACGAGCGGGTCGCCGGTCGGCCGCGAGGCGTCGAGGAGCGCGCCGGTGGGATCCGCGACCACCATGAACAGCAGACCGGTGTCCGCGCCGGTCGCCTCGAGCAGCCGCATGCGATCGGCCTTGGGGCCCGCGTGCGTGCGCTCGTGGGGCAGCACCTCACCGCGCGCGTAGTCGGTCACCTGCCCGAGCGCGACGAGCCCCATGCGCGTGGCCTCACGGTCATCGATGCGGTAGATCTGGTGATACGGATAGATGGCCGGTGCCGCCTCACGCGACCAGATGCCCTCGGCGAGCCACGCCTGAAGCGTCGCGCGCGCCCGAGCATACTTGTCGTCGGCCTCGTCCTTGGGATACGAGACGCGCACGATGTTCGCCGGGCTCATCGCGTACAGCGCGTCTTGCTGCTCGGGACTGATCTGGTCGTAGGGCGGCGCGACGACCTTGCTGATCTCGCGCTCGCGGTCGATGGCGTAGCGATAGCCGCGGAACGGGCGCACGCGCACTAGTGGCCGGCTCCGACCGGCCCGTGCCCCTTCACGACCTCCGCCGCGCGCGCCGCGGGCGGCGTATTGCGACTGCGGCCGATCGTGATGCGGCCGTCGATCAGCACCATCGAGATCCCCGGCAAGTCGCCCGCGCTGAGCGCGCCGAGCGCGTCGGACGCGATCGAGCCGGTCGGCGCGTCGCAGATGACGAGATCTGCGGCACGACCGGCGGCAATCACGCCGCAGTCGAGCCGATACACACGCGCCGTGTTACCCGTGGCGCACGCGATCGCCTCGGCCGGCGGCATCCCGCCGAGCCCCGCCAGCACGCTCAGCGTGCGCAGCACGCCAAGCGGGATGACGCCGGTGCCGGACGGCGCGTCGTTGCCGACGATGATCCGGGACGTGGCGCGTGCGTCGCGCGCCACACGCAACGTGTGCAGCGCCGTCTTCATGTTGCCGCACTGCACGATCTCCAGCGCCATTTCCGTCGCGACGAGGCGGTCGATCTCTGCCGGCGTCATCGAGGTCGTCCCGCCGTTGATGTGGCCGACGACGTCCGGGTTCGCCTCGAGCACGACGTCGGCGTTGATCGGGTTGCTGCCGGCGATCGACGGACCGCCCGTGTGAATCGTGACGGTCATCCCGTGCGCCTTGGCCCAGCGCACCATCGGCGCGGCGTCCTTGCCGGTCTTGACCGAGCCCAGACCGATTTCGCCAACGAGCTTCACACCCGCGGCCGCCATCTCCGCGAAGTCGGCTTCCGTCATGCCGAGCTCGAGGATCGGCGCCCCGGCATGCACCTTGACGCCGCCGGGGCGAAAGTTGCCATACGCCTTGGCCGCCACGACCGCCAGCGCTTTCAGTCCGACGATGTCCTTGGGACGTCCGGGCAGGTGGACCTCGCCTGCAGAGATCGCGGTGGTGACACCGCCATGCATGCCCGAGTCGATGAAGTCGACGGCGCGCTGTCGCGGCGTGAAATCCCCGAACACCGGGTGGACGTGCGAATCGATCAGTCCGGGCATCACCGTCGTCCCACGTGCGTCGACGACGACCTCGGCGTCGGCGTCGAGTCCGTGGCCCACCGCCGCGATCCGGCCGTCGCGGATGACGATCGAGTCGGCATCGACCAGCGGTCGAGCGATATCGCCGCTCACGAGCGCCCCGATGTTGTGCACGAGAGTGATCATGCCGATGCCCCGTCGCGGGAGTGTGGCAAATCACGACCCTGCACGCAAGTCGTCGACCGTTGTGTCGTCCGCGTGTCGTGGGTGCGTCGTCGGAGTTTCATCCGCGTTTCAGGAAGTCGACGGCCTTGCAATTGCTGCGCGTGCGACGGCATGAACGCGCTGGTCACGGTCGTGATCCCCTGCTACAACCACGGATGCTTTCTTCCCGATGCGATCGAGTCGGCGCTCGCACAGACCTATCCCTCGGTCGAGGTCATCGTGGTCAACGACGGCTCGACCGACGACACCGCGGAGGTCGCCGCGCGCTATCCGAGCGTGCGCTGCTTGCATCAGGCGAATCAGGGCTTGCCGGCGGCACGCAACGCCGGCTGGCGCGCGGGGCGCGGGCGCTTCGTGATCTTCCTCGATGCCGACGATCGGCTCCTGCCGCACGCGGTTGACGTCGGCGTGGCAGCGCTCATGGCGCATCCCGACGCGGGCATGGCCGTCGGCCTCGAGCGGCGGATCGCGGCCGACGGGTCGCCGCTGCCGACGCCCCGGCGCGCCCGCGTGGAGCGCGAGCACTATGCGGCGCTCCTACGGCGCTGCTGGATCGTCGTCGCGACCGCGATCTACCGGCGCGACGCGCTCGTCACGGTCGGCGGGTTCGATTCGACTCTGCGCTTCGCCGAGGACTACGACCTCTACCTTCGTCTGGCCATGCGGTTCCCGATCGTCGATCACTACAACGAAGTGTCGGAATATCGTCAGCACGCCGGAACGCTGAGCCGGAACATCGAGCGCATGCTTGTGCATACCCTGCTGGTGCTGAGCCGCCATCGGCCCCGACGGGGCTCGCCGGCCGCCCACCACGCCGCGTACGGCGAGCGGGAAAACGCAGTCTGGTATTACGATCGCCTGCTCGACGCCATTCGCACGGACGTGCGGGAGCGTCGCTGGCGCCAAGCGGTGCGGCGTGCGGCCGTGTACGCCCGCCACCTTCCGCGCCACGGGCGGTATGCGTGGCGCCGGTTGACGAGCCCGTTTCGTGTGGTGGCGCGCCGGGCGCGCGCCCGCGTGGTGAGCTGACGAGGCTGCACGCGCGGTGAGCGCATGCGCACCGGACTGCACGGTCACCGCATGTGGATGCGCGCGTCACACCGACAGATACGCCCGCCGGACCGATTCGTCGGCATCGAGCGCCGCCATCGAGCCGTCGAAGCGAATCTGTCCCGTCTCGATGATGTAGGCGCGGTCCGCAAGGCGGCGCGCGAACTTCGGATTCTGCTCGGCCATCACGATCGCCAGCCCGCCGCGCTTGAGCACGGCGATGTTTTCGGCCAGCGATTGGACGACGACCGGTGCCAGGCCCTCCGACGGCTCGTCCAGTAGCAAGAGCCGGGGGCCCGCCATCAGCGTCCGCGCGATTGTCAGCATCTGCTGCTCGCCGCCCGAGAGGCTGCCGCCTCGCTGCCGCGCCAGCGCGGCGAGCTTCGGAAACAGCGCGAAGACACGCTCGATCGTCCAGCCGCTGCCCGTGCGTGCGCCGACGGCCAGGTTTTCGAGCACGCTGAGGTCGGCGAAGATCCGCCGGTCTTCGGGCACGAGGCCGATGCCGAGTCGCGCGACCGCGTGCGTGGCCAGCCCGCGAAGCGATCGGCCCTCGAAGAAGACCTCGCCGCGCGTGATCTCCACGAGCCCGACGATGGCTTTGAGCGTGGTCGACTTGCCGGCGCCGTTGCGGCCAAGGAGACAAACGACCTCGTGGTCGTCCGCGCGCAGGCTGACGCCGTGCAGGACGTGACTGCGCCCGTATACCGCGTGCACGTCGCGCAGCTCGAGCATCACGCCTCCTCGCCGAGATACACCGCCTGCACCTGGCGGTCGCCGCGCACGTCGGCGGGCGCGCCGTCCGCGATGACGCGGCCCTGGTGCAGCACCATGATGCGCTCCGCGACCGCGAACACGACGTCCATGTCGTGCTCGGTGAACAGCACGGTGAGCCCGCGCTCGCGCGCGATGCGCGCGGTGAGCGACATCAGCGCGCCGCGCTCGCCAGGCGCCATGCCCGCGGTCGGCTCGTCGAGCAGCAGCAGCGCGGGGTCGTTGGCCAGGGCGATCGCCAGCTCGAGCTTCTTGAGGTCGCCGTAGGCGAGCACGCCGGCCGGGCGACTGGCCTGCTCGACGAGCCCGACCTGCGCGAGCAGCGCGCGCGACGCGGACACCTCGAGCCGCGCGGACGGGGTGAGCAGTGTGCGGCTGCGGCGGGTGTGCGAGAGCCTCGCGACCTGCACGTTCTCGAGCGCGGTGAGCGTCGCGAACGTCGCGGTGATCTGGAACGTGCGGCTGATACCGAGACGCCAGATCGCGTCGGGGGACAGCCCGGTGATCGGCTGCCCGCGCCAGCGCACTTCGCCGTCGTCGGCGCGCAACTGCCCGCCGAGGATGTTGAAGAACGTCGACTTGCCGGCACCGTTGGGCCCGATGAGCGCGCGGATCTCGCCGCGCGCCAGCGCGAACGACACGCCGTCGACGGCCCGCACGCCGCCGAAGGCACGGCGGACGTCGCGGACTTCCAGCACCGGGCCGGCGTCAGCCCTGGGCATCGCCACCGCGTCAGCCACGGCCGCGTGCCGACAGCACGCCGAGAATTCCGCGCGGGAACACGAGCACCAGCAGCATGAGGATCAGGCCGAGCACGAGCTGCCAGTATTCGGTGTACCGCGTGATGATGGTGTCGAGGATCTTGTAGATCGCGGCGCCGAGCGGCGCACCGGCCAGCGACTGCACGCCGCCGAGCAGGACCATCACGAGCGGCTCCACAGAGATCGGCACCGCGAGTGACTCGGGAAACACGCTGCCCTTGAGAAAGACGAACGTACCGCCCGCCAAACCGCCGAAGACGCCCGCAACGACGAAGGCCAGCCATTGATGCGCGCGGACGTTGACGCCGACCGCTTCCGCACGCCGCGCGTGGTCGCGGGCGGCACGGAGTGTCAGGCCGAACGGCGCGCGGTCGACCGCGGCAAGGAGCACCAGCCCGATCCCGCACGCGAGCAGCGCGACGTAGTAGTAACGCACGGGCGACGCCAGCCACCGCGCGGGCCAGATTCCGAGCAGGCCGTTGTCGCCGCCCGTCACGTCGTACCACTGGTGAACGATGGCATAGGCGATCTGCGCGAAGGCCAGCGTCAGCATCGCGAAGTAGATCGACGACAGCCGCACGCAGAAGAAGCCGGTCACGGCCGCGGCGACGCCGGCCGCCAGTGGTGCGGCCAGGAACGCGACGGGCATCGGCGCATGCGCCCAGTGCACGAGCAGCGCCGCGCCGTACGCGCCGAGGCCGAACGCCGCGGCGTGGCCGAACGAGACCATGCCGCCCGTCCCCATCAAGAGATGCAGGCTCGCGGCGAACAGCGCGAACGCGAGCACCTCGATGAGCACCCAGATGTAGAACGTGGGCAGCAGCGGCGGGATGACGACGAGCACCAGCGCGACGGCGAGCAGCACCGTGCGCGGAATCGCGACGCCGCGTCCGGCGACGACCGCCCCGCCCGCCGAGCGCCCCTGCGCCTCGGGTCGTCCCAGCAGGCCCCACGGCCGCACGACGAGGACGACGGCCATCACGACGAACGTCAGCACCAAGGAAGCACGCGGCAGCACGAGCACGCCGAACGCGTCGATGACGCCGATGACGATCGCCGCGAGCAACGCCCCGGGGACCGAGCCCATGCCGCCGATGACGACGACGACGAACGCTTCGGTGATGATGGCCGCGTCCATCACCGTTGTCAGCGCCTGCCGCGGCACCTGGAGCGCGCCGGCCAGGCCAGCCAGGCCGCAGCCGAGCGCAAAGACGGCCGTGAAGAGGCGCGCCTGATCGACACCGAGGAGCGCGACCATCTCACGGTCGAGCGTGGCCGCGCGGATGAGCACGCCCCAGCGGGTTCGATAGAAGAGCCACCACAGCGCGGCCGCGACGCAGGGGCCGAGACCGATCAGCACGAGATCGTAGGTCGGCACGAGCTGGCCCGCGAAGTGGACCGCGCCCGCCAGCCCCGGCGCGCTCGGCCCGGTCTTGTTCTCGCTGCCCCAGACGAGCTTGACGACGTCGGATACGACCAGCACCAGCGCAAACGTCAACAGCAGCTGGTAGAGCTCCGGCGCGCGATACACGCGGCGCAGCAGCAGCGCCTCGATCGCGGTGCCGAGCGCCGCCGCGCCGAGCGCGGCCAGAACCACTGCGACGTAGAACGCGGCGCCGCCGAGCGGCAGCACGCCGGTGAGCGTGTATGCGAGGTACGCCGCCAGCATGTAGAACGAGCCGTGCGCGAAATTCACGATGCGGGTGACACCGAAGATGAGCGACAGGCCCGACGCGATGAGAAACAGGACCATCGCGTGGGCGAGGCCCGCCAGGAGCTGGACGAGGAGAAGAGACGGGCTCAGCTGCCGCTTCGGAGCTTCTTCACTTCGTCGTCGGACGGCAGGACTTTCTCACCCGGCACGTACTCGTGATTCACCATGATGCCGACACCACGCTTGGCGTCGAGCTTCGTGGTCCCGACCCAGGCGCCCATCGTCGACTGGCCGTCGGAGGCGCGGAAGGTGATGGGCCCGACCGGTGTGTCGACCTTCAGGCCGCGGAATGCGGTCACGAGCTTGTCGCCATCGGCGGAGCTGGCCTTGCGGATCGCCTCGGCGATCGATAGATACGTCACGTAGCCGACGAGCGAGCCGAGCACGGGGTTCTTGTCGTACTTCTTCTGGAAGCGCGCGACGAACTCCTTGTGAGCGGGCGCCGCGATGTCGTACCAGGGATAGCCCGTCACGAGCATCCCTTCCGGCGCCTCGAGACCGAGCGGATCGATGTACTCCGGCTCGCCCAGCAGGATGCCGACGACGAACATCTTGTCGAACAGCCCGCGCTTCTTCGCCTCGCGCACGAACGCGATCCAGTCGCTGCCGAACAACGAGACGTACAGCGCCTCGGGATTCTGGTTGAGGATCGCGGTCACGAACGGCCCGGCCTCGAGCTTGCCGAGCGTCGGCCAGTGCTCGCCGACGACCTGGACGTCGGGCTTCAGCTCCTTGAGCCGGTCACGAAACGTCTCCCATGCGCGCTTGCCGTACTCGTAGTTGGGCCCGATCGTCGCCCACTTCTGGTACTTCATCTTGCCGGCCTTCTCGGCGAGCATGCGGCCCTGCTCGTAGGTGTTGGGCCGCACACGGAACACGTGATCGTGCCCCTTGGACCACGTGATCGCCTCCGTCAAGCACTCGGCGGCGACGAAAAGCGTGTTGTTCTGCTTGGCCCAGTCGGACACGGCGAGGCCGACGTTGGACAGGAACGTGCCGGCGATCAGGCTGACCTTGTCGCTCGCGACGAGCTCCTGCGCGTGCTTCACCGCCTCGGCGGGCTGACCCTTGTCGTCGCGAAAGAGCACCTCGATCTTGCGGCCGAGTACGCCGCCCTTCGTATTGATCTCGTCCACCGCCATCTCGACACCCTGCCGGTACGGCCCCGTGAAGGGCGCGCCGATGCCACTGAACGAGTTGATCTCCCCGATGCGAATCGGGGCCTGCGCGGCTGCGGGCGCGGCGGCGGCGAGCGCGCCGAAAACGAGCAGCGCGGCAAGAGCACGAACACCGTTCATGACGACCTCCTGAGGGTCAGGACGCGGCGCGCGCGGTCATGCCGGCGTCGAGCCGACGCTCAACGTCGACGATGTGGGCATGCATCGCCGCGCGCGCGGCCTCGCCGTCGCGGCGGGCGATCGCGTCGTGGATGGCGAGATGCGCGGCGATGATGGCGGCGTCGTCGTCCGGCGTCAGCTCGGAACGCCGGGCCACCACCTTGATCTCGAGCGAGGTCAGGGCGTGCGTGACGACGGCATGGACGGGATTGCGGGCGGCGGCCGCGACGAGCCGATGGAAATCGGCGTCGAGCCCGCGGCGCCGCCGCGTCGCCAGGCCGGTCTCGGTGCGCGCTTCGAGACATTCGCCGAGCGCCTTGATGTCGTGATCGGTGGCGCGCGACGCCGCGAGACACGCGGAATCCGGCTCGAGCAGCGCTCGCGCCTCCGCGAGCTGCGCGAGGGACACGCGCCCGAGACGGAACAGCGTCGAAAGATCGCGCACGACCGGCGCGGCGTCGACTTCACGAATGAAGTAACCGCCCGCCGAGCCCTGCCGCACGTCGACGAGGCCGCGGTGCTCGAGCGCACGCAACGCCTCGCGCACCGCGACGCGACTGGCGCCGAACTCACGGACGAGCTGGCGCTCGGGCGGCAGCTTGTCGCCGTGCGCGAGGCGGCCGTCGTAGATCGCGCGCTCGATCTGCGCGACGATCTGCTCGTATACGCGAGGCGTTCGAACTGTTCCGAACATCGGTGCGCGTCAATGTCCGCGCAAAGGGCGCCGATGTCAAGGCCGCCACAAAGACGACAGGTCGCCACAAATACGTGATCGCCGTGCGCAGGGAAAAACATTTCTTCCACGTCGCGCGGTGTCGCCGACGTCAGCGCAATGACGCAACTGTCCGCCATACGGCGCTTGCGCCGACGTCCCGGCGTACGTTGCGCGCATTTCGCGGTATGGCTCGCCCGTTGCACGAACGGAGCCCCGACCAGGGGCTCGCTTGACGTGTCACTTCGGACAGGGAGGATCCTCAATGCGACGAATCCTAACGTTGACCGCACCGCTCGTCGTCGTCGCCCTGATGTCCACGGGTTGCATCGCGACGCGCGACTGGGTGGACAAGAACCTCACCAAGCGGCAGGGACAGATCGACGAGCGCTTCTCGCGCGTCGACACGTCCGTGCAGGGCGTCGGCGAGGCGACTCGCGCCGCACAGACGAAGGCCGACACCGCGCAGCAGCGCGCCGACACCGCGTTCGGACGGGCCGAGGAAGCGCAGACGAAGGCCGACTCTGCTCAGGGTCGCGCGGACGCCGCCTTTACGCGCGCGGATGACGTCAACTCCCGACTGTCGAGACTGTGGAGCGGGCGCAACAAGCGCAACGTGGTCGAGACCGTGCACGTCCAGTTCGGGTTCGATCGTAGCGACCTTTCCGACGGCGCGCAGACCGCGCTGGCGAGCATCGTGAAGGAGCTGAAGTCGAACGGCGACCTCACCGTGGATCTCGAAGGCTTCACCGATCCAACCGGCGCGAAGGAATACAACATGGGGCTGAGCCAGCGGCGCGTGGAAGCGGTGCGTCGCTTCCTGGTCGAGAACGGCGCGGACCTCGGCCGCATCCACTCGATCGGGATGGGACCGCTCAATGGAGCGGCCGGCGAGCATCCGAAGCTTCGTCGCGTGACGGTGCGCCTGATGGTGAACCCGACGGACTGAAGACGTCGCGGCAAGCCGAAGGAAACCGAGCTGTGTATTGAGCCCGGAGACGGTCGTGGTCGCGCCACCGCCGGCCGCCTCCGGGCTGGCACCGAAGCTACGAGAGCCGCGGCACCATCGTTGCCACCGCGATCACCCATGCATGCGACGAAAGCATGAGCTGAACGTGGCGGACTATGACGACTCGGCCATCCGTGCGGATGGCCGCCATGATCGGATCGCCTGACCACAGAATTCCGCGCCAGGTCGCGAGCCACGCGCGCGCGTCGCGCGCCTTCGTCCAGCGCGGCAGCCAGAGGTCGAGCCGGAGGTGCGGGTAACGTCGCGTGACGTGCGCAACCAACCGCGCGGTCACCAGCGCGCCGTGCGCCACGTTCACCACCGCAACGGCCAGCACCGCCAGACCCGTGATTTTCACAATCACGTCGACCATGCCGGCCCTTCATCGCAAGGGCGATACCAGAGCCGAATGGAGGGATGTAATGCTCTGAAAACGCTCGGATCGGGCAGGATTCGACGACTTCGATGAACCGCTCAGCGATCGGTTTCTGACCATGCTTGCTGATCAGAAACCGGTCGCCGAGCGCTCAGGCGACGTGGCGGAGAATGACGTCGTACTCCTTTGGAGTGTGCTCGATCACCGGGCTCCACGCCTCGTGCACGAGCCACTCGTAGCCGGTGGGAGTGGACAGCACCACACGGCCGGGATGGAACGTGGACGCCGGCTCGACGTTCACGGCGAGCAGCGACTCACCATCCAGGGCGTGGTCCACCGCGCTCTGGATCTCCGCGCGCACGGACAGGGCGCGGTCAGCCGCGTGCTCGCGATGCTTCAGCCAGGCGAGCGGCACCACAATGAGCGCCAGCAGGACCATCGGAGCGATCAGCGCCTCGATCATTTCGCTCTCACCTCCATTAATATCGACGCCGCGGAATCGTCCATGGATTCCGCGCTGGGCGGGTCGACGGCCTGCAAGCGCGGTCAGCGAGTGACGCTCTTGGTCGATCGCTGATCAGCGTCCATGCCGTCGTGGCCACTTTTCGCGGCTCGGTAGCTCGCGGACTTGGCTCGTACTCACGCATAGTTGGGGCACTTCCACGTGCCAGGCGGGGCCATGGCACCCTGCTTGCGCCCAGCCCCTGCCGAACGTTGTTTCCCCGCACGTCGGGTGCGATCAGCTCGTCGGAGGAAGCGCGTGTCCCAGCGTAGAGGGATCACCGACAACCGGGGATTCAGCGTCGGCCGAAATCATCGTCGTTCTCGCCATCATCGCGATCATCACGACCGTGACCGCGCCGATGATGCTCTCGTACTGGCGCGCGGCCGCGTTGAAGGGTGGGGCGCAGGAGCTCGCGGCCATCGCCAACCAGGCGCGGGCGCTGTCGATTTCCCGCCACACGCTCGTGTGGATGGACAAGTCGGGCAACCGCGTGCGGCTGCTGACGGGCGGCTGCGCGGGCGCAGCGTGGGTCGGCGTGGGGACCGATGCGAACGGCTGGTTCTCGCTCGACAACTCGATTCAGATCACCAGCCACCCGCAGGTCGTCTTCAACCCGCTGGGCGCGGCGCAAACCGCCGGCACGTTCACCGTCCACAACGCCTCGGGATGGGCTGGCTGCCCCTTGCCGAGCAAGGGCTCGAGACGGGACGCCGGCAGTCGACCGCGATCTTCCTGACCGAGCAGCGCATCGAGCAGATCCAGGGCGTGGAACGAAAGCACTCTCATCAACGTGTCGCAGGGCAGCGTCGGCGGTGTGCCGCAGCCATACTTCCAGTACCTCGACGCCGGCGGCAACGTGCTCGCGACACCGATCACGAACCCGAGCGTCAATCAGTCGAACATCCGGCCCGTGATCGTGAACTTCCAGGTCGGCCTCCAGCAAGGCACGGTGCCCGCGAGCTGGCGGGACGGATCGACCCGCGTCGCGGTGCGACCGGATTCGCTTGAGAAATCTGTGAGGAGGCGTGCATGAGACCGTGCACCAGCGCCATTCGTGGCGAGAGGGGAGCAGCGCTCCCGCTCACGTTCTTCGTCCTGGTGATTCTCGCCGGCCTGCTGCTCGCCATCCTCGCGGTCACGAGCCAGGACACGGCGGTCGCACGCAATCACGTCGACGCCGCCAACGCCCTCTCAGTGGCCGAGCCCGGCATTGCGCGCGCCATCGACACGTTGAACGGGCCGGTCGTGGGGGCGCTGCCGCAGACATTGTTTACCGGCCAAGCGTTCGGAGCCGCCCGGTTCACGTACACAGTGCAGGTCGCGAACAATACCGTCGCGGGCGCCGGCTTTATTGCTGACACCGGCAGCGCCGCGACGGATACCGACGGGATCCTCGTTCTTACGTCCACCGGTCGACTGCCAGGCGCCTCGAGTGCGACCGGTCTCAACTGTGCGGCCGACGATCGGGCGTGCCGACAGGTGCAGGTCTGGATTCGGCGCGGCGCGACATCGCCCTTCCAGCGTGCGATCTGGGCCGACGTCGGTATCAACATGGCGTCGACGAGCGGTACGGATAGCTACGACTCGGCGGCCGGCCCGTACCCGGGCTGGGGCAGTGCTGGCAGCAGTGGCGACGTCTTCAGCAACGGAAACGTCGCGATGTCCGGCTCGGCGCTCGTTCACGGAAATGGGGCAGCCGGAGGAACGATTTTCGGTGGACCAGGCCACTTCACCGGCGCGACGATGACCGGCGTCGCGCAAGTCGACATGCCGAGCGTCGACTGTCCGACTAACGGTTACAGTCTCGTAGCCGCTCTCGGTTTGCCGTGCGCAGGCTGCTCATACGCCCACTCACCGGAGACCTAGCCGTCATGGGTGGCAGCAGGAACATCAACCTGCCCGAACCACAATCTGGCGCTCACCGGCGGCAGCGATATCTGGGGTGCGATCGTCGCTGACTTCGACACGGAATCAGGTGGCGCGCGCATTCATTACGATCAGGCGCTCAAAACGATCAGGCGCTCAAACGAATGCCGTGGGACTTTACGGGCCGATATCGAAAGATCGCGGGGACCTGGCGAGAACGCTAACGCAAGCGGGTTCCCACGGGCCGCGCGGCGCTTGGCCCCAGCGCTGCGCGGCCCGGCTCGCACGAGGTCGCGTCAATGGCCCGAGATGCAACAGAGAGACGGGGAACTGGAACGGTGTGGTCATGTACGAGGCGCGCGGCGTGAACGCGGGTATTGACCCACTCGAGAGGCTATTGGAGGAGTTCCCTAGAACCGGATTGCGGGCGATGAGCTCCGCGGATCGTTCAACGCGCGATGTGTTAGGGTCTCAGCTCGGTGCGGGTCCTGAGAGACCTGCAGGTTCCATAATTTAAAGTAATTTAAAGTGTCGCGGATGCGATCGTGTGCACCTCGGGCTTACGTCGACGGCGACAAGGCACCGACGCTGATGGCGTTGCTCGGCAACGGGTACGCGCCAGTCGCCGGCCCCCTGGAGAGAACGCTAAGCTCGCCGACAACCCGAACGCGGCGTTCCAGCCCTCGCGCTTTCCGCCGTGTGGCCCGGTGGTATGATCCGGGGTCGTGGCGCCCGAGGATCATGCCACCATTTTCTCTGAGTCCGCCGACGGCGCGGCGCAGGTCTTCGACCTGCACGCGCTGAAGGCCTTTGCACCGGACAAGCGCGTCCGCAAGATGCTCTTCAAGTCCGACCAGCTCTGGTCGGAGATCGCCTGCTACGAGCCCGGCCAGTCGACGGTGATGCACTCGCACCCGAAGGAAGAAGAAACGATCTTCGTCCTCGAGGGCACCGCGACGATGTCGATCGACGGTCGCGAGGTCGTGGTGCCGGCCGGGTCGATCGTGAAGTTTCCCAACAACGTGCCCCACGACGTCCGCAACCTCGGCACGGACCGCTGCGTCATCATGTTCCTGAAGGTCAACCCCAAGGTGCTGCGTGGGTAACGTCGAGCGCTGCGACAAGACGCTGCCGCTGAACCGGCTGATGTTCGAGGTGCGCCGCGACGCGCGGCTGCGCGAGCGCTGGCGCACGGACTTCGCGGCGCTCGGTCGTGAGTTCGGGCTGAGCCGCGAGGAGATCGCCGCCGTGGAGGCGAAAGACCCGCGACGGCTCATGGACCTCGGCGTCCATCAGTATTACGTGCCGCAGATCCTGCGATTGTTCTTCGGCGCCGCGCAGAACAGCAACGCCAGCGCCGCGCTCGAATGTTACAAGCGCGCGTTTCCCGAGGAGACGGCGCGCGCGCTCGCGCTGCAGGCCGGCGCGCGTGCCCCGGCGCCGGACGCGCCGCGGAGCTGAGCTATGGCCGAGATCGTGGCCGCCATGGCGATGACCCACTCCCCCGGCCTCACCGGCTGGTTCGAGCAGGCGCCGAAAGAGCATCAGGAGCTCGCCCGCATCGCCACCGCGGAGATGCGGCGACGGCTCGTGGCCGCGCGCCCGGACGCGCTGCTGATGTTCAGCAACGATCACCTGCTGAACTGGCCGATCAACAACGTGCCCGAGTACACCGTCGGCGTCGCGGGCGAGCACGTGGGGCCCGCCGACTGGTTCGACGAGTGGCTCGGCATGGAGAAGTATCGCGTGCCGGGCGAGCCGGGGCTGGCGCGGTTTCTCGTCAACGAGGGCGCGCGTCGCGGGCTGGCGCTAGCGCACCTCGGCCCCGAGATGCAGTTCGACGACGGCATCTCCGTGCCGACGCACTATTTGAACCCGGATGCGCGTTTCCGCCTTGTGCCCGTCACGATGAACTGTACGGTGCCGCCCATTCCGGGTCCCGAACGCGCCTATCAGGTCGGCACACTGGTGCGTGCGATCGTGCGCGCGTATCCGGCGCCGCTGCGCGTGGCGGTCATCGCGACCGGCGGGCTCTCGCACGAGCCGGGTGGCCCGCGCTACTTCTGGGTCGACGAGGAATTCGATCGCTGGTTCCTCGACCTCCTCAAGCTCGGTGACCATCAGCGACTGCTGCGCGAGTGCACGCTGGAACGGATGGAGGAGGCCGGCTCCGGCGGTACCGCGGAGCTGCTCGCGTGGATCGTGGCGATGGCGTTCACGCGCGGGCCCGCGGACGTGCTCGCGTACATGCCCGCGGTTGCGTGGCGCTCGGGAACCGGGATGGTCGCGTGGAACGAGATGGCCGCATGAAGACGCACCATCTCGGCCACGAGGAGATCCACCAGGAGTGGAACAACGCGCTGGCGCCGCGGCTCGAGATCGACCCGGGCGACACGGTCGTTTTCGACACGCGCGACGCGGCCAACCGCTTTTACTCCAAAGCGTCGACTCATGACGACGTCCTGCGCCGCGGACCGTTCCGCGGTCATCCGCTCACCGGCCCCGTGAAGATTCGCGGCGCCGCGCCGGGCGACACGCTCGTCATCGAGCTCCTCGACGTGCAGCCCGGGGCGGACTGGGGCTGGACGGCGATCCGCCCGGGACGCGGGCTGCTGCCCGAGACGGACTTCGCCAAGCCGTTCTTGCAGATCTGGGATCTCTCCGACGGCCGCCACGCGCGGATGGATCATCGCGTGGCCGTGCCGATCGCGCCGTTCCCGGGCGTGATGGGCGTGGCCCTCGACGAGCCGGGCGGTCACAGCACGATGCCGCCCCGCCGCGCGGGCGGCAACATGGACATCAAGCAGCTCGTCGCGGGCGCGACGCTGTTTCTGCCCGTGCTCGTCGACGGCGCGCTCTTCAGCGTAGGCGATGCGCACGCCGCCCAGGGCGACGGCGAGGTGTGCGTGACCGCGGTGGAGATGTGCGGCCGGCTCACGCTGCGCTTCGGCCTGCAGTCGGGCCGCCGCCTGCCCGAGCCACAGCTGCGCACGCCGGCGCCGCCGTCGAGCGCGACCAATCGCGGCCCGCACTACGCGACGACCGCGCACGGCCCGGACCTGTTCGCCTCCTCGCAACAGGCGGTGCGCTACATGAT
>JBKOUQ010000111.1:0-16126 GCA_046723475.1 Candidatus Methylomirabilota bacterium | reverse complement strand
GTCTGAACGCGGTAGCCGGCAATCCTGAGGTATGAGGCGTACATCTCGCACATGTCCGAGTCGTCGTCCGCGATCAGAACAAGCGGCGGCCGGATCTGCTTCATGCGCGCTCATCGTAGGTATACGAAGCACCCAGAAGCCAGCCCTGAAAGTTTTTTCCTATGGAATTTTAACGGCACTCTGACACCGATGCGGTTTTCAGTCCGGAATGCAAGCGGTGACAGTTATTTCAATCACCAGCTCCGGGGAGTTGAGCGCCGCGACCGTCACGGTCGTGCGCGCGGGCTTGTTGGTCGGGAAGTACTTCGCGTACTCCTCGTTGTAGGCGCCGACGTCCTGCACGCGGGTGAGATACGTCGTCGCCGTGAGCACGTTGTCGAGCGAGGTGCCGGCCGCGGTCAGGATCCCCTTGATGCGCTCGAGGATGTTGCGGGTCTGCTCGCGCACATCCTTGCCGACCTCGCCGGTGACGGGGTGCCGTCCGGTCTGGCCCGAGACGAACACGAGGTTGCCGAACCGCGTGGCCGGCGACAAGTTCGGATTTGAGGTCTTCGTGTCGACACCGATGATCTGTTTTTTCGGCATGGGCGCCCTCTCCGTGTGTCGCTATGCGCGCGCGGCATCGGCGCGCGCGAGCCAGCGCTGATCGCGCAGCGACGCCCGGCGCGACAGCCGTTGCCGCAGCAGACGTGCCGCCTCGTCGATCCGGCCGAGCTCGAGATAGCACACGATCATGGTCTCCTCGAACAGCTCCCACTGGGCGTGGCTGCCACCCACGCGGTGAAACTCGCTCGCGACCGGCTCGAGATGCGCCAGCGTCCCCGCATAGTCGCCCGCCACGAAGGCCGCGATCCCGTGCACCATCGGCAGCGCGACCGTCCCGGCGATCGGATGCCCCTTGGCATCGAGTGTCCGCAGACCGTCGATGAGGCGCGCGAGCGCGCGCTCGTCGCCGCACGCGGCGTAGGCGAGCGCCGCGTGCACCTCGCCGAATACGAAGCCCGGCCGGGACACCTTGGCCGCGAGCTCCGCCATCGATCGCCACCCCGGCGCGGAGTCCGGCTCACCGTCCAGGCGCAGTCGCCAGAGCAGCGCCGCGCCGTCGATCATCGCCATGCGCGGATTGCACGCGTGCACGATATCGCGGTCGAAGATCGCCCGCGCGCGCGCGACATCGCCGCGGTGCAGCTCGAACATCGCCAGGTGCCACGCGAGGTGACAATGGAACGTCGCCCGCGGATCGTAGGTTGCGAGCCAGCGCTCGAGGAACGCCGCCCCGCCGTCGTTGTCGAGCGTCTCGAAATAGACGTGCGCGAGGTTGTGGCTGGCGTGGGCGTTGCCCGGATACTGCGCGAGCGATCGCTCGGAAAGCTGTCGCGATTCCTCGAATCGGTCGACCTCGTGATAGGTAAACGCCAAGGCCGACTGGAACCACCAGTCGTCGCCGTAGGCCGGCGCCAGGCGCTCGAGGAAGACCATGCGCTGCTGCTCGCGATCGTGCGCGCCGGCGAAGCCGATGGCGCTGCTCGCCTGGTTGACGAGGAGCGCGTCGCGGGGAAACTCCGCGACGTGCTCGTCGACCAGCGCGAGGCCGCGCGTCGTGTCGCCGGCGATCAGCGCGCCGAGCGCCTCGACGTGCTGCCGCTCGCGCCGCGTCGCCCCGTCGACCAACTCGCGCGCGCGCTCGATCGCGCTCCGCGCGGTCGACGCGTCGCCCTGGACGACGGCGACGAGGGCTCGGCCCGCGTGCGCGACCGCCATCCCCTCGTCCGCCTTCAGCGCTTCCACGAACGCCTCGTCGGCGCCGGGACCGTACGACAGCACCGCGTCCATCCCGCGCTGAAAATGCGCGGCCGCGGCCGCGTTCGTGGTGATCGGCAATCCGTAGCGATCGGTGATGGCCATGCGCCGACGCTCCTTCATGAGCTCGCTTCGGACGGCGGGGGCCGCAGCCCCGCGACGCTCTGCAGCTCGCACTGCCGTCCTGGTCAGGCGAGTATACTCACCGCGCGAGGCGGGCGCCGCCCCGCAGGAGGCCGCGATGCTCGACGTCCCGTTTCGCTCGGCGAAGGAGCTGGCGGCCGCGATCCGCCGCAAGAAGCTCGGCTGCCTCGAGCTGCTCGATCTCTACCTGTCCCGCGTCGACAAATACGACGGCGCGCTGAACGCGATCGTCGTGCGCGACGTCGAGCGCGCACGCACGCGGGCGCGCCGCGCCGACCGCGCACTCGCGAAAGGCGAGGCGTGGGGTCCGCTGCACGGCGTGCCGATGACCGTGAAGGAGTCGTACGACGTCGCCGGGCTGCCGACGACGTGGGGCGTGCCCGGCTACAAAAACAACGTCGCCAAGGCGAACGCGGTCGCGGTCGATCGCCTGCTCGCGGCCGGCGCGGTGATCTTCGGCAAAACGAACGTGCCGCTGTTCCTGGCGGACTGGCAGAGCTTCAACGAGATCTACGGCACGACGAACAATCCGTGGGACGTCGCGCGCGCGCCCGGCGGCTCGTCGGGCGGCTCGGCGACCGCGCTCGCCGCCGGTCTCACCGGCCTCGAGGCGGGCAGCGACATCGGCTCGTCGATCCGCAACCCGGCGCACTTCTGCGGTGTGTTCGGCCACAAGCCGACGTGGGGCATCGTGCCGCGCACGGGACAGGCCCTGCCCTGGCAGCGCGCCGCCGTCGACATCGATGTCGTGGGCCCGCTCGCGCGCGGTGCCCACGATCTCGCCCTGGCGCTGTCGATCATGGCCGGGCCCGAGCCGATCGAGGCGGCGGGCTGGCAGCTTCGTCTGCGCGCGCCGAAGGCCAAGCGACTGCGAGACTTCAAAGTCGGGCTCATGCTCGACGTGCCCGAGGCGCCGGTGGACCGCGCCGTGCAAGATCGGCTGCAGGCGCTCGGCGACTTCCTCGGCCGCCAGAAAACGAAGGTCGACGATCGCGCGCGACCGGCGATCGACACCGCGGAGGCCTTCGCGGTCTACACCCGCCTGCTGCGCTCGGCGACGTCCGATCGTCAGAGCGACGCCGACTTCCAGACCAACGCGCAGATCGTCGGCTCGCTCGCGCCCGACGACGAAAGCTACTATGCGCGCGCCATGCGCGCGACGGTGCTTTCGCATCGCGACTGGCTCGCCGCCAACGAGGCGCGCACGCGCATGCGCCTTGCGTGGGCGGAGTTCTTCACGCGATTCGACCTGCTGCTGTGCCCGGTGGCCGGCGTGGCGGCGTTCCCACACGATCAGAAGCGCGAGCGGCATGAGCGAACCGTGCTCGTGAACGGCCGCGAACGGCCGGTGACGGAGCACCTGTTCTGGGCCGGCTACTCCGGCGCCGCGTACCTGCCGTCGACGGCGGCGCCGTGTGGGTTCACCTCCACCGGCCTGCCCGTGGGCGTGCAGATCATCGGCCCGCAGTACGGCGATCTCACCTGCCTCGCGTTCGCCCGGCTGCTCGAACGCGAGTTTCAGGCCTTCGTTCCACCTCCCGGCTATGCGTGATCCCGAGCGCAGGAGAACGTCAATGACCATCTCGCGGCGTACGTTGCTCGGCGGCGCGGCGGTGTCGGCCGCCGCGACCCTCATCGGTGAAGGTGCGTTTCGGTCGGCGGCGGCGGACAAGCCCGTGAACTTTGCGGGCTGGGTGTTCAAGCCCGACACGGTGAAGGACTACGTCGACTTCTACAACAAGAAGCATGGCGGCCAGGTCAGATACGACGCCGTGCCGTGGGCGACGTATCACCCGACCATGGAAACGCGCGCGTTGTCCGGCGACGTTGTCGACGTGATGTACTGCAATTCCGCCAATCGCGAGCGCTGGGTCGACAACGGCCTCATCAGGCCGCTCGACGACCTGCCCGGGATGGACGAGCTCAAGAAAAAGATGGCGCCCGGCAATCTGGAGGCTGCGCGCAGCCGCGACGGGAGCAAGGTCGTCGGCCTGCCGTACTTCACGAGCATCTTCATCCTGATGTACAACGAGCCGATGCTCCAGCAGGCCGGCATCAAGGCGCCGGCGAAGACGTGGGACGAGCTGATGGAGCACTCGGCCAAGCTCAAGCGCGACAAGATCAGCGACACGCCGTATCTGCCAAACTGGAACAACAGCGGCTCGGGCACGATGCCGCAGCTCCTGAGCGACTGCTTCTCCGAAGGCGCCAACGTGTTCGACCCGAAGAATCGCCTGATCGTCGAGCAGGAGCCGGGCGCCGCGCGGGCGATGGAGCGCTGGCAGAAGGCCTATCGCGACGGTCTCGTGAACCCCGAGGTGCTGACGAAGACGTCGTCGACGGACACGCATCGGCTGTTCTGGACCGGGCGCTATGCGTATCACACGAACCACTCCTACTACCTCAAGACCATCGCCGGCGAGCCCGAGAACAGCAAGCTCGCGCCCAAGAAAGCCAAGATGACGATGTACCCGGGCAACGGGCAGACGCACATGTTCACGGAGTGGTACACGATCAACGCGAAGACGAAGGTGCTCGAGGACGCATGGAAGTTCGCGAGGTTCCTCGGCGGCAACCTGAACGGCGACTGGTACGTGCAGCGGCAGTGGTGTCTCATCGCCGGCCTCGACAACGCCTATCCGGAGATGTACGACCACCCGGACATCGTGCAGTCGTACGACCGGTGGGTGGACCTGAAGCTGCTGCGCGAGCAGTACAAGAAGGGCCGGCCGATCAACGCGTTCAAGGAGCCGTGGTTCAGCGAGTTCGACAGCAAGGCGATCGCGATCGTGCACAACATCATCCGCGGCACGAGCACGGTGCCCAAGGGGCTGAAGGAGCTGACGGCCCTGCAGAAGTCCGTGGCGTAGCCGGCGCGTGAAGAGACGGCGGGCGCTGTCCGAGCGCGCCGTGGCCGGGCTGTTCGTGGCCCCCGCGCTGCTCGGCATCGCGCTCGTCGTCGGTTTTCCACTCGTCTACTCGCTGTGGCTGTCGTTCACCGACGTCAACCTGCTGCGCGCCACCGGCCCCGCGCTCGAGCTCGGCGCGCTGCGCATCCCGCTCTTTCGGTGGATCGGCGCGCGCAACTACATCCAGGCGCTCACGGACCCCCTCTACTGGGATTCGCTCTGGCGCACACTCTATTTCGTCGGGGCGTTCGTGGTCGAGGCGACGCTGGTGGGGCTCGGCATGGCCCTCGTCCTCAACGAGCGCTTCCCGGGCCGGCCCCTGATGCGCAGCCTGCTCCTGATCCCGTGGTCGCTCTCCCGCATCGTGGTCGGCCTGCTCTGGATCGGCATCCTCGACTTCGAGTTCGGCGCGCTGAACGGGCTGCTCCTGCGCGCCGGTGTCATCGACAGTGCGATCGCGTTCTTCAAGAACGGCTGGAGCGCGCTCAATGTGCTGGTCGCGGTCTACATGTGGAACCAGGCGCCCTTCGCCACGCTGCTGTTCCTGGCCGGCATGCAGTCGATTTCGGAGGATCTGTACGCCGCCGCGGAAGTCGATGGCGCCGGCTACTGGCGTCGCCTCTGGTACGTCACGCTGCCCGCGCTGCGCCCGATCGTCTTCCTGGTGCTCGTGCTCGCGACGGTGAATGGCTTCCTGATGCTCGATCTGATTTACGTGCTCACGATGGGCGGCCCGGGCTACGACACGACGACGATTTCCTGGCATGGCTTCAAGACGAGCTTCACGTTCTTCAAGTTTGGCCCGGGCACGGCGATTCTGTACACCCTGACCGCACTGTGCTTGTTGTTGACGGTCGTCTACCACAAGCTCGTGCTCGCGCGATTCGAGGCGGAGGCGTGAGCGCCATGGCGCTGCGCCCGCACGCCCGTACGGCCCGGCGGCGGTCGCGCCCGCTCGGCAGCCGCCTCCTGCTCTACGCGACGCTGATGGTCGTGACGCTGTGGCTCATCGGACCGTTCGTCTGGCTGTTCGTGACGAGCATCTCGTATCAGAAGCATCTGCTCGCGCGGCCGTTCACGCCGGTGCCGCCCGAGATCACGCTCGACAACTACCGCATGATCCTGGGCCTTGTGCGCTTCCACGCCGAGGGGCAGGCGAGCAAGATCCTGAGCTCGATGTGGAACAGCCTGCTCGTCGCCGCGATCGTAACGGTGGTGAACCTGCTCGTCGGCACCACCGCCGGCTACGCGTACGCGCGCTTCGCGTTTCCGCTCAAGACCTTGTCGTTGTTCGCGCTGCTGTTCACCCGGATGCTGCCCACGGTCGTACTGATCCCCGCCTACTTCCTCGTCTTTCGGGCGCTCGGGCTGCAGAACTCGCTCAGCGGGCTCGTCCTCGCGTACTGCTCGTTCACACTGCCGTTCACCGTGTGGATCATGAAAGCGTACTTCGAGACGATTCCCGCCGATCTCGACAAGAGTGCGCTCGTCGACGGCTGCAACCGTTGGCAGGCGTACCGGCGCGTCGTGCTGCCGGTCTCGGGGCCAGGCCTGGTGGCCGGTGGCGCGTTCACGTTCATGCTGTGCTGGAACGAGTTCGTCGTCGCGCAGGTCCTCAACACGCGACCCGGGACCACGACGCTGCCTCCGGTGATCGCGGGCATGAACGGCCAGATCAACATCGACTACTCCGTGATTGCCGCCACCGGCTTCCTCGGCGCGCTCCCCGCCGTCGTCCTGGTACTGCTGTTCCAGAAGTACATGGTGCAGGGGCTGACGGCGGGCTCCGTCAAGGGCTGACGCGTGCGGACGGCGGGGTTGCCCTCCGCCGATGAGCTCACGGACCTCGTTCTCGGTGTGGCGGAAGGCAGGCTGGGCAAGGCCGACATCGCGGTGTTCGTGCACGCTCACGTCCGGCGGCGCCGGCCGTGAGCGACTGAGCGGTATACTCGGCGGCGCCCAGGAGGATCCCATGACACGCTGCCTTTCGCTCATCGGGCTGCTCGGCCTGCTCCTCGTCGCGGTGCCGGCATCATCACAAACGACCCCAGCGCGTGGTCACGGCGCTGAGGCGCACGACATGGAGCTGGTCGGGCACGACGAGCTGCAGGGTCGCGCGGCCTATCAGCCGACCATCCACGAGCAGGGCGGGCGCGTCATCGCCTACGTCGGCCATCACGGCGGCCGCGCGCGCAATCCTCTGACGGGCGTCGACGAGGACAACGGCACCTCGATCGTGGACGTCACCGATCCGGCGCGCCCGCGATACCTCGCGCACATCCCGGGCGCGGTGGGCGGCGCCGAGCAGGGCGGCGCGCAGATGGCGCGCGTGTGCGATCGCGGCGGACGGACGTACTTGCTGCGCACGTTCGGCAACGCCGTTCCGAACGCCGGCCACGAGCTGTGGGACGTCAGCGACCCGGCGAAGCCGCGCAAGGTCGGCACGATCGTGACGAGACTGAACTCGACGCACAAGAATTATTGGGAATGCGACACGGGCATCGCGTACCTCGTGTCCGGCGACCTCGTCAGCGCGGAGCCGGTGCAGCCCGGCCCATCCGGCTGGCGCACCGGACGCATGACCAAGATCTACGACCTGAGCGATCCCGCCAAGCCCGTCTTCATCCGCGACTTCGGACTCGCCGGCCAAGAGCCCGGATCGACGGGACCGATTCCGATCAAGCAGGGCGTGCACGGACCGATCGCCCTGGGCAATCGCGTGTATTTCGCCTACGGCACGAGCGCCGACGGCATGCTGCAGATCGTCGATCGCGACAAGCTGCTAGGGGGCCCGAAGGAGCCGACGGCGGCGAATCTGAACGCGCCCGAGATCAGCCGGCTCTACATGTCGCCGAACTGGGGCGGGCATACCGCGTTTCCGATCCTGCGCGTGCCGATCGCCGACTGGGCGCCCAACACGAAGGACGGCGTGCGCGACTTCGTGTTCCTGGTGTCCGAGGCGATTGCGAACGAGTGCCACGAGTCGCGTCATGCCTCGTTCGTGGTCGACATCACGACGGAGATGCGGCCGTTCTCGGTGGCGACGTTCCAGGTGCCCGAGGCGAAAGGCGGGTTCTGTCGGCGCGGCGGGCGGTTCGGGCCGCACTCGAGCAGCGAGAGCTTCGCGGGGATCTTCTATCGCAAGCTCGTGTTCGTCGCGTACTTCAATGCGGGCGTGCGCGCTGTCGACGTGCGCGATCCGTACGCGCCGCGTGAGGTGGCGTACTACATTCCCGCGACCACCGAGCGCACGGCCGATCGCTGCGTGACGAACGGCCCGCGCAGCTGCAAGGTGGCGATCCAGACGAACAACGTGGAAGCCGACGACCGCGGTCTGATCTATCTCGCGGATCGCGCGAACACCGGACTGCACATCGTGCGACTGACCGGGACGGCCGCGCACATCGCGCGCGGCCACTGACGCTTACACGGGCGTCGTGCGCGGTCCCTGACGCTTACGCGGCATCGCGCGTGCGCGGTCCTGACGCTTACACGGCATCGCGCGTGCGCGGTCCTGACGCTTACACGGCATCGCGCGTGCGCGGTCCTGACGCTTACACGGCATCGCGCGCGGCGGAGCCCCGAGCGACGGCGTCGCACATTCGCGGCGATGCCGTGGCGGTTCGCCGCCTGAGCTCGAACGTCCCCGAGCGCTGCACGAGCTCGAAGCCTTCGGCCAGCGCCGCCTCGAACGCGAGCGTTTCCGCGGGTCGGGGCTCGCGCACGCTGGGAAAGATCGCGCGCAGCCGCTGCGGGTCGGTCCACGCACGATCGACGACGACCCAGTCCGCATCGCTCAGGACCTGAACGCACGCCGCGTGGTACTGGGTCGGCGTCGTATGCCCGGGCATGATCATGTCGAAAGCCGCGACGTGCCGGCGCGCCGTGAGGTACGGCGCCATCGGCATGTAGGGATAGAAGAAGAACGGCTCCTGGGGCGGGACATCGTGGATTCGTGCCATCAGTGAGCCGACGTTGTCCGTCCAGCTCCCGGGTCGCCGTACGGCAGGCCCGCGCTCGGTCGTGATCGTCTGCTTCGGGCCGAACAGAATGCCCTGCCGCAGAACGACGGCGTACGCGACGTGCGCGAGCGCGATGGTCGCCACCACGCCGGCGACGGCGAGCCGTGTCCGTCCACGGAACGCCGCCAAGCCCCGCCTGGTCACGAGAGCGACGAGCGGACACGCCAGCGGGACGGCGAAGACAATGTGGGCGACGTCCGGCCGGGGGTACGTCCCGATGAGCGCGACGAGCGCCAGGACGACCGCGGTGCGCACCATGGGATCGTGCCACGCGAGCGCATCGCGCTCGCGGCCCCAGTGGTCGCGCGCCCCGATGACCGCGGCGCCGGCGAGCACCACGGGCATCAGCACCACGAGCAGCGCGTCGGCCAGTGTTGTGGAGCGGCCGAACGCGACCGAATGCGTGGCCGCGTAGGTCGCCGCCGGATAGCGGACGATGTCGTCGAACGCGCGAGTCAGATTGCCGCTGACGGCGAGCCCGGACAACAGCGCGACTGGAACGAGCACGATGCCGAGCGCCGTTGAGCGCAGCCGCGACCACGGCCGACACAGGCCCGGGATCACGGCGAGCGTTGCCGCGCAGATCAGAGCGCCTCGACTTTGGGTGATCGCCAGCGCGACACCGGCGAAGAGCCCGGCGAGGAAATGCGCGGTCCGATATCGGTCGACGCGACCGACGGCGATCAGCAGCGCCACCGCCGCGGCCAGCGAGGCGGCCGTCGTGAGCCAGTGGTGGCTCAGCTCGAACGGCGCTCGCACGACCCACACGAGCGTGACGGCAGCGGCGAGGCCGCGATGCCCGGACGAAAGCCGCGCCGCGACGTACAGCAGTGCCGCGACGAGCGCGAGCACGCCGATCGCCAGCACGCGCGCAGCCGCGAACGAGGCGCCGAACAGCTTCATCCAGAGCGCGACGAGGACGAACCCGCCGGGCGGCAGGAACTCGAAGAAGTCGCCATAGAGGCGCTGGCCGTTCAGCATGCGCACGGCGCCGTGCAGCAGGAACCCCTCGTCGCCGAGCCACGACAGCCAGCGAAAGATCGGCCCGCATAACAGGATTACGACCGCGGGCG
This sequence comes from Candidatus Methylomirabilota bacterium, assembly GCA_046723475.1. Taxonomy (GTDB): domain Bacteria; phylum Methylomirabilota; class Methylomirabilia; order Rokubacteriales; family CSP1-6; genus AR12. The sequence goes on along the minus strand of JBKOUQ010000111.1, from coordinate 6,178 downwards.
CTATATAAAGGAAGGGATCCTGCAGGAGCCGGGCTTCCCCGCCCGCGCGTACAGACATGATTCACCGTAGCGCACTCGCGCCGCTCGACCTAAACGCTTTCGCCCCTCCGGCCGCGACGCCGGGAAAGCCTAGTGCGGCCGGGCGAGTGTCGTCGTGCGCACGCCGGCGAGGAACGCTCGCCACGCCGCCCAGTAGTCGGTCCACGCGGCGTTCATGTCGTAGTGCCGGCCGCCGCGGATGGTAAAGAACGTCTTGGGCTCCGGCGCGGCCGCGAACACCGCGCGCCCCTGCGCGTAAGGAACCGTCTCGTCGACGTCGCTGTGCATCACGAGCAGCGGTGCGCGCAGCTTGCCGATCTTGCCCAGCGAATCCCAGCGCGTGTGGAAGAATCGCCGTGCGCCCGGCATCAGCCTGGCCGCCATCGCAGGCACCGAGGCGAATGGGGCTTCGAGCACGACGCCGGGCGGCGGGTATGCGAGCGCCAGATCGACGGTGACGGCGGCGCCGAGCGAGCGGCCTAAGTACACGATGTCATCGGCAGCGATGCCCTCGTGCACCAGCGCCGCCCGCGCGCCGAAGGCGTCCTTCACGAGCCCGGCCTCGGAGGGAACGCCCTCGCTGCGTCCATAGCCGCGATAGTCGTAGAGGAACACACCGACGCCGAGCTGATCGACGAGCAGACGTGCGATCGCCAGACGGCCGCCGATGTTCCCGGCGTTGCCATGAGAGTAGAGCAGCGTCGTCGCGGTCCGGCCGGGAATCAGCCAGCCGTGCAGCCGCACGCCGTCCGCCGCGGTGAAGCGAACGTCGCGAAAAGCCAGGCCGACGCTCGATGGGTCGGCGTGCAGCCTATGCGACGGGTAATAGATGAAGCGCGCCTCGACCGATTCGCGGCACCCCGCGGTGAGCGTCGCGAGCGTCACGAGCGCGAGCAGCAGCCTCATCGGCCGGAATTGTAGCGGTGGTATGCTTCGCCCACAGCCTGGCCGTTGTGAGGAGGAGCACGTCATGCTCTCAAGCGAAGACAACGAGCTGCTGACGCGCGTGGACCGCGGGACTGCCATGGGCGAAACCATGCGCCGCTACTGGCTTCCCGTCCTGCTCGCCTGGGAGCTGCCCGGGCCGGACTGTCCGCCGGTACGCGTGAAGCTGCTCGGCGAGGAGCTGGTCGCCTTCCGCGACACGAACGATCGGATCGGGCTGATCGACGAGTACTGTCCGCATCGCCGCGCGTCGCTCTACTTCGGTCGCAACGAGGAGTGCGGGCTACGGTGCGTCTACCACGGCTGGAAGTTCGACGTCGAGGGCCGCTGCGTCGACATGATGAACGAGCCCGAGAACCTGCACTTCAAGGAGAAGATCTCCGTCGTCTCGTATCCGACGGTCGAGGTCGGCGGCGTCATCTGGGCCTATCTCGGCCCGGCCGCGCTCCGCCCGCCGCGGCCGACGTTCGCGTGGACGCAGGCCCCCGCCAGCCATCGTCACGTCTCGAAGGTCGTGCAGGAGACGAACTGGCTGCAAGGCCTCGAGGGCGGCGTCGACACCTCGCACGCGCCGATCATGCACCGCGTGCTCAAGGCGGATTCCGCGCGCCCCGGCTTCAAGCCCACGCATCCGTTCGTGCGCAGCAAGGCGCCGACGCTCGTCGTAGACGTGACCGATTACGGCTATCAGTACGCGAGCCTTCGCCCGCTCGGCGACGCCGAGGTGCACGTCCGCACATACCACTTCATCCTGCCGTTCCATCAAATCCGTCCCTCGCAGTCCGAGGGCGGCCACCCCATCATGTCGGGCCACATCTGGGTGCCGATGGACGACGAGACCACGATGGTCTTCAACTGGGACTACAGCGAGACCGCGCCGCTGACCGACGACGATCGCCTGGAGCGCCGGCTGGGCAACGGCCCGCTCGACGTCGACCAGAGCACGTTCCGGTCGATCCGGAATCGCCGCAACAACTACATGCTCGACCGTCAGGTGCAGAAGACCGAGAGCTTCACCGGCATCGAGGGCATCAACACGCAGGATCGCGCCGTCCAGGAGAGCATGGGCCCCATCGTCGACCGCTCGAAGGAGCATCTCGGCCCGGCCGACAAGGCGGTGATCCAGGCGCGCCGGCTGCTGCTCCAGGCCGTGAAGACGGTGACCGACGGCGGCGCGCCGCGCGGCGTCGCCGGCCCCTATCACGGCCTGCGCGCCGTCGACGCGGTGTTGCCGCGCGATGCCGACTGGCGTGGAGCCCTCACGCCCGAGACGACCGCGGCGCGCATCGAGCAAACCGTCTAGCGCGCGCATGAAGAGCATCGACATCCACGCCCACCTCGTCCCGCGCTCGCTGTGGCGCGCGGTCGAGGCGCGGCGTGAGTGGCACGGTTTCCGTCACGAGCCCGGTGACGGGCTCGGCACCGTGATCGGCAACGGCAAGCGCACGCAGTTCAATTCGCCCAAGGTGCGCTTCACGCCCGAGGAGCGCCTCGCCGATATGGACGCTCAGGGGGTGGACGTCCAGGTCGTCTCGATCCACACGCCGTTCTTCGGCTACCACCTCGACCCCGCGCAGGGTCGCGAGCTCGCCCGCGACGTCAACGACGAGATCGCGTCGATGACGAAGCAATGGCCGACGCGCTTCGCCGGCCTTGCCACGCTGCCGGTGCAGGACGTGAAGGTCGCCATCGACGAGCTCGAGCGTGCGGTGACCGTGCTCGGCCTCAAAGGCGCCGAGCTCGACACGATCGTGAACGGCGAAAACTGGGACGAGCCGCGGTTCCTGCCGCTCTTCAAGGCCGCGGAGGCGATAGGGGCCGTGCTGTTCTTCCATCCGCAGCCGCAGCTCAACTTCATGGTGCAGCGCGCGGCGCGCCACGGCCTGCCCAACAGCCTCGGCGTCATCGTCGAGGACGCGATCGTCGTCGCCGTCCTGATCTACGGCGGCATCCTCGACGCGTGTCCGAATCTGAAGATCTGCGTCGCGCACGGTGGCGGCCCGGCGTGCTTTGCGATGGGTCGTATCGACCGCAGCTGGCACGGGATGCCGTCGGAGCGCCGGACGATTCCGCAGCCGCCGAGCCGCTACCAGCGGCGGCTGTACTACGACACGGTCGTCGGCAGCGAGAAGGCGCTGCGGTTCTTGCTCGACGAGGTCGGCGCCGATCGCGTCGTGCTCGGCAGCGACTGGCCGTTCGTGCCGTGGCACCCCTCGCCGGTCGCCTGGGTGCAGGACCTCGCATCGCTGAGCCCACAGGAGAAGGAGCAGATCCTCTGGCGCAATCTCGAGGCGCTGCTCGCGCTCTAGTCGTCGCGCTCGTCGTCCACGCCCTCACCTGGCCCGGCGCCCTCGATGCGCAGCAGGCAGGGAAGGTCTGGCGGATCGGCTTCATCTCGGTCACCCATACCAAGGTGGAAGACGTCCTCTTCGAGCAGCTGCGGGCCCTCGGATACGTCGAGGGCCAGAACCTTGTCGTGGAACGACGCTATTCGGAGGGACGCGCCGAGCGATTTACCGAGCTCGCGGCCGCGCTCGTTCGGGTCGGACCCGACCTGATCATCGTCACCACGACACCGGCCGCTCTGGCGGCTAAGAAGGCCACGACGACGATCCCGATCGTTCAACCGAACTCGATCGACCCGGTAGGTGCAGGACTGGTCGCGAGCCTGGCTCGGCCCGGCGGGAATTTCACGGGCACCACGCAGCAGGCGCCCGACGTCAGCGCCAAACGACTGCAGCTGCTCGTGCAGGCGATCCCGCACGTCTCGACGGTCGCCGTGGTGTGGAACGGGGCGAACCCGGCGAACGCGCGCTCGTGGCGCGAGATCCAAGAGGCGGCTCACATCATGAGCATCAAGCTGCAGTCGAGAGAGGTGCGCGCCCCGTCGGATTTCGACCGCATCTTCGCCGTGATGACGCGCGAGCGTCCGGACGCGCTCCTGTTCATCGGCGATCAGCTCACGTTGCAGCACGGAAAGGAGACGGTCGACTTCGTCACGCAGAAGCGCATCCCGAGCATGTTCGACCGCGGAAGTCAGCTCGTAGCGGCCGGCGGCCTGATGAGCTATGGCGCCGACGAGAACGACCAGTGGCAGCGTACGGCCGTCCTCGCCGACAAGATCCTCAAGGGCGCCAGACCGGCCGACCTGCCCATGGAGCAGCCGAGAAAATTCCTATTCGTCGTCAATCTCAAGACGGCTAAAGCGCTCGGCCTCAACATCCCGCCAGCGCTGCTGGCGCAAGCGGATGAGGTGATCGACTGACCGTCAACCTTTCACCTGGACGCCGGCCAGCCGCTCCAGGATCTTCACCACCGCGAGCCCGTCCTCCTTGTTGAGCCCGGCGGCGCGCGCCATCTGGTAGAGCTGCTGCGTGACGTTCGCCAGCAGCAGCGGCACGCCGAGCTGCTTGGCGAACGCGGTCTCGAGCTCCTGGTCCTTGTACGTGATGTCGACGGTGCCACCCGGCGAAAAGTCGCGCGCGAGGATCTTCGGCACGCCCGTCTCGAACGCGAAGCTGGTACCCGTGCTGACCCGCACGACGTCGTAGATCGTCTTCGGATCGAGACCGGCCTTCACGCCGAGCACGAGCGCTTCGGCCACCGCCACGCGGTTGACCTGGATCAGCATGTTGTTGACGAGCTTCATCGCGAGGCCCTGCCCGAGCCCGCCGACGTGGAACAGCTTCGTGCCCATCGCGGTGAACAGATCGCGGCACGCGTCGATGGTTTTCGCGTCGCCGCCGGCGATGATGGAGAGCTCGCCGGACTTCGCACGCTCGGTCCCGCCGCTGACCGGCGCGTCGACGATCGCAATGCCGCGCGCCGCGAGCGGCTCGGCGATGCGCCGCAGCACGAACGGGTCGATCGTGCTCATGCACATCACGACGTGGCCGCGCGCGGCGGTGCTCGCGATACCGCGCTCGCCAACGATGACCGACTCGGCCTGCGCGGTCGTCTCGACCATGACGATCGTGCGTGCGCTCGCCTCGGCCACCTGCGCCGGCGTGTCAACGACTGTCGCGCCGCGCTCGCGCATCGCCCCGAGCTTGGCCGGGTCGATGTCGTGGACGACCAGTGCGAAGCCGTGCGCGACCAGGTTCAGTGCCATCGGTCGCCCCATGTTGCCGAGACCGATGAACCCGACGGATCCAGCCATGTGCGGCTACTCCGGGCGGCGCAGCTTGCGGCCGAGCCACTGCAGGGCGCGGCCCACGCGATCCACGCCGTCGCGGAAGTCGTCGATCTCGCGGCGGACACCGTCGCGCGCTTCTTGCGCCTGACCCTGAACCCAGCCGCCCACGCAGTCGACGCCGCGTCGGCCTTGCGATCGGGTACCGTCGGCGGCGGTTGCGTCACCGCACCGCCGACTGGGCGCCGTGGCCGCCTTGCCGGGGGCGGGTTCGACGCTCGGTGCGACCTGCCCCGACGGCGGCGTCGCGGGCTCGGCATCGTTGCGGGCCTGTTCGCCGGGCACCGAGTCGCGTGGCACTGCGACCACGACGGGCGCCGCCGAAGAGTCCGCCGGGACCGCGACGACGACCGGCGCCGCGGAGGGGTTGTTCGTCGATGCGAGCACCTCGTCGCGATTGGGCTCGAGCGCTGCGACCTCCAGCGTCTTCGTCGACGCCGGCCCGGCCGCAGTCGGGCGAGTATGGCGACGGGACGCGGTCGGCCTCGCGCGAGCCCGTGGCGGCGCGGGCAACTCGGTGCTGCGCGACACCGCCGGCGGTTCGCTCACCGCCGGCGCTGCAGGCCGCTCTTCCACCGCCGGAACCGTCGCAGCCTCCGACAGAGGCGATGTCTCGGGTGTCGTCGCGGCAGACGCGGCAATGGCGGCCGGGGTCGCAGGCTGCAGAGACGACGCCTCACGAACGGCGCGGTGTCCGAGCGCCAGCCAGGCCGCGAGCCCGACGACCGCCAGCATCGCGGCGCCGTGCGCGACGATGATCGCGCCCGACTGCCACCGGCGGGGGGCGGCGCGTCCTGTTTCTTCACGCCAGCGCAGATAGTGTTCCATTCGGTCGCGGTCGTCGTCGGTGGGATCGCGCTGTTCGTCCTGCATGAACTGCCTCCGGGCCTTGGACGCCACACGGTCACGCGTTGTTCGCTGGGAACCGAATTGTCGAAAACACATTCGCGGTCTCGACCACCGACACCGCGCGTGCCGAGCGATCGGGACGGCGAATGCCCA
>JBKOUQ010000112.1:0-9352 GCA_046723475.1 Candidatus Methylomirabilota bacterium | reverse complement strand
GCTCCGGGCACCGCCGTGGAATCCGCACCCCGAATCGGGGCCGGGGCCGCAGTGGCCAGCCCGACTCGGTGTGGTGCAAGCACGCCGTAACCGCAGATGACTGCGAGCATGAGGAGGCCGACCGCGTAACCAGCATCGAGGAGGGGGCGGCGTGCTGCGGATTGCGCGGGTGCTTCGAACATTCGGTGCTCCGACAATAGCGAAGCGCTGCACACGCGCCAAGAAAAATTTTGCGTAGCGCGTTTTACGCTTTCACAACCACCGTACAATTGCGACGTATGACGCGTCAACTACTCGCATGTGAGGCCTCGCAACCTCGCTTCGAATCAGTCAACGGGCTGCGATTGCATTTCCTTCACTCGGGCGCCGACGACGGAATGCCCATTTGCTTTCTCCACGGCGGGGCGGCGCACGCGCACTGGTTCGATGCCGTGATCCCTCGCCTGCAGCGCGGCTGTCGCGTGATCTCGCTCGACCAGCGCGGCCATGGCGAGAGCGACTGGCCGAGCCCGCCCGCGTACGCCACCGAAAATTTCGCCTCGGATTTGCAACGGCTGATGGACCAGCTCGGCTGGCCCCGGATGGCACTGGTCGGACACTCGATGGGCGGCCACAATGCGATGGCGTTCGCCGCGTGGCATCCCGAGCGAGTCGCGGCGCTGGTCATCGTCGACGCGCGGCCGCACCTGCCCGCCGACCGCGTGCAGCACATGCGTGAGCGTGGCCGTCGCGCTCCGCGCGTGCACGCATCGGAGGACGCCGCCGTCGCCGCCTTTCGCCTGCTGCCGCCCGAGACGGTCGCGGATCCCGAGCTCTTGGCGCATGTCGCCCGGATGGGGCTCACGCGCACCGATGGCGGGTTCAGGCTACGTTTCGATCCGGCGTGCTATGCCGAGCGCCGCCCCGTCGATTGCCGGCCGCTGTTGCCACGCATCACGGCGCCGACGTTGATCGTGCGTGGCGAGCATTCCATCGTCTTGCCGCTCGACATGGCCGCCGCGATGCTGCAGACGATTCCGAACGCGGAGCTGTTCGAAATTCCGGGCGCCTATCATCACGTGACGCTCGACGCCCCGGAGCCTTTCAGCGCCGCGCTCGACGACTTCTTGCACCGGAGCTTCTGAAGCCGTGTGATTTCGTCGACAATTTCCGTCTGATGGCGGTGCTCGCGCTCGCGTGCGTGCCGCTGGTGCTGCTACTCCGTCGTGCGCGCCCGACGGGCCAGGCGATCGCCGCGCATTAGCGCGTCCCAGTAACGTCCGCCGCCACGTGAGTAACGCCCGCAGCCGGGTGGCGCCGGTGCTGGTGCCGGGAGGCGGGCGAACGTGGGACCCCCGCGATCCTCGCCGTTCGAAGAACGGCGGGTGGGTCGCGTGGGTGACGAAGCCCGCCGGACCGGCACCAAACCGGCGACAGGCCCTGGCTGCGGGCGTTACACGGACGGCAGCGGACGTTACTCGGACGGGCTCGAGGCGCGTTCGAGCTTCACGGCGCAGACTTTGTACTCGGGGATTTTCGACGACGGGTCGAACGCCGAGTTCGTCAGGAAGTTCGCGGCCGACTCGCCGAGCTTCACGAACGGGATGAAGATCGCGCCCGGCTTCACCGCCTCCGTCACGAGCGCATAGCCGGTCAGCTCGCCGCGACGGCTCAGCACCCGCAGGCGCGCGCCATCGTTGACGCCGAGCCGGCGCGCGTCGCTCGGGTGCACCGCGATCTCCAGCCGGGGCGCCATCTCGAGCAGGCCCGGCACCCGACGCGTGAGCGTGCCGCCGTGCCAGTGATAGAGCAGCCGGCCGGTGTTCAGCACGAACGGATAATCGGCGTCCGGCAGCTCCGCGGCGGTCTCGATCTGGCGTGCCGGTATGAAGCGTGCGCGCCCGAGCGGAAAGGAGTCGGCATAGAGGAACCGCGTGCCCTCATGGTTCGCGCTCGGGCACGGCCACTGCAGCCCGCCCTCGCGGTCGAGCCGCGCGTGCGAGAGCCCAGCCAGAAACGGCGTGAGGCCCGCCATCTCGTCGAAGATCTCCGCCGCGCTCGCGTAGTCGAACTGACGGCCGACGTCCACGCCACACCGACGCGCCACCCGCTTGGCGAGCTCCGCGGTGATCGACCAATCCGGTCGCGCCTCGCCGGGAGGTGCCAGCGCGGCGCGCACGCGCTGCACGCGGCGCTCGGAGTTGGTGAACGTGCCCTCCTTCTCCGCGAACGCGGCGGCGGGAAGGAACACGTGCGCGCGCTCGGCGGTCTCATGCAGAAAGAGATCCTGGACGACGAGGAAGTCGAGCTGATCGAGCGCCTTCTCGGCGTGATGCAGATCGGGCTCGGACAGCAACGGGTTTTCGCCGACGACGTACATGGCGCGGGTGTCGCCTGTGAGGCAGCCTTCGACCATCTCGGTGACGACGCGCCCCGGATGCCCGGGCGGTCTGACGCCCCATCGGGCCTCGAAGCGTGCCAGCGTGTCGGGCTCGTAGAGCTGATAGCCGGGCAGATTCGTCGGAATGCAGCCCGCATCGCCGCAGCCCTGCACGTTGTTCTGACCTCGCAGGGGCGAGATGCCGCTGCCCGGCCGGCCCATCTGGCCGGCGACCAGCGAGAGATTGAGCAGCGCATGGGCGTTGTGGATGCCGTTGACGTGCTGTGTGATGCCCATGCCCCAGATGAGGCACGAGCCTGAAAACGGCGGACGCGCGTACCAGCGCGCGGCCTGGGCGATGTCGCGTGCGGGGACGCCGGTGACACGCTCGGCGTACTCGAGCGTGTACGTGTCGAGCGCGGCACGCCACGCCTGAAAGCCCTCGGTGCGCGTTTCGACGAAACGCTCGTCGGCCAGACCCTCGTCGAGGATCACGCGGGCCATCGCGTTGAACAGCGCGACGTCGGTGCCCGGCCGCTGCGCGATCCAGAGATCGGCCTGCTCACACAGCTCGACGCGCTTGGGATTGACGACGATCAGGCGTGCGCCGCGGCTCACCGCGCGCCGCAGCCGCACCGCGATCACCGGATGGTTGGCCGACGCATCGGCGCCCACGACCATCAAGCAGCCGGCCTCCTCGTAGTCCTGGTACGAGTTCGACGTCGCACCCGAGCCCATCGACGCGAGCATCGCCTCCACCGACGGTGAGTGGCAGAGCCGCGTGCAGTGATCCACGTCGTTGGTCCCCATGACGACCCGGCAGAGCTTCTGCACGAGGTAGCCGTCCTCGTTGGTGGCCTTCGCGCTCGCGAGCGCGCCGAATCGCCCGCGGTGTCTCGCGAGACCGTCGGCCGCCGCGTCGAGCGCCTCGTCCCAGCCGACCTGCCGCCAGCGACCGTCGCGCTTGACCATTGGCCGCGTGATTCGGTCGCGCGCGTGCACGAAGCCGGTCGCGAAGCGGCCCTTCACGCACAGCATGCCCAGGCTCGAGCGATTGCGCGGCACGTCGTCGGCCATCACAGCGAGCTGGCCGTCCTCACGAACCTTGAGATCGATGCCGCACCCGACGCCGCAGTACGGGCACGTCGTCTCGACGGTGCGCGCGATCTTCGCGGGCGTGTCCTTGGGCCGGAGCGCTCCGGTCGGACACGTCGCGACGCACTGACCACACGACGTGCACACCGACGAGGACATCGGCCCGTCTTCGAACACCCCGACCTTCGTGGCGTGGCTACGCCCGAGCAGCGCGATGGCGCCAATCTGCTGGACGTCGTCGCACGCGACCGCGCAGCGGCCGCACAGGATGCAGGCATCGCGGTCGAGCACGAAGAACGACTTGCTCGCGTCCGTGTCGTAGTGGTGCAGCGGCGCCCACGATGGCTCCAGCCGCGCATGACGCGCTGCCGCCTCTGCGAGCTGTCCGAAGCCGTCGCGATCGTCGGCGGCCGTCAGCATCGAGAGCGTGAGGTCGAGCACAGTGGACCGTACGCGCACCGCTTCGGGATGCTGAGTGTCGACGACCATGCCGTCGCGCGCGGGCAGGTGGCAGGCGGCCGGCGTCCCTCGCTGTCCTTCGACGTGGACGAGACAGGTGCGGCACGCGCCGAGCGGCGCACGGTCCGGATCCTTACAGAGCTGCGGCAGCGGGATCCCGAGGCGATTCACCGCATCCAGCACGGTGGCGCCCTCGCGCACCTCGACGCGGCGTCCGTCGACGCTGACGATCATGCGCGCTTCATGATACGCCGCCGAACGCCTCCGGGAACTCGGCGAGCCCCGACAGCACCGCGAACGGCGCCGCCTGGCCGAGCCCGCACAGCGACGCGAGCTGCACCGTTTCCGCGAGCTGTTTCACCCGCGCGATGTCCGGCGGGCTGTCGTCCAGCAGCGTCAACAGCCGTGCGGTGCCCTCGCGGCAAGGCGTGCATTTGCCGCACGACTCGCGCGCGTTGAACGCCAGCAGCGTGCGCACCGCGGCGCGGACCGCGGCCGCATCACCCAGCGCGACCACGCCCCCGGTGCCCGGATTCACCGCGCCGCGCGGGATCAGCGGCTCGTCGAGCTGACGCGGGTGCACGACGATTCCGGACGGACCGCCGAGCACGACGGCGCCGATGCGCTCGCCGTCCCCGCCCCCGCCCAGGTCTTCGAGGAGGGTGCGCAGCGTGCAGCCCATTTCCATCTCGACCACGCCGGGCCGCCGCACATTGCCGGACAGTCCGAACAGCTTCGTGCCGCGGCCGCCGCCGAGCGCGGTGAACGCCGCGCCACCGCGCGCCACGATCGGGACGACCGCGAACAGCGTCTCGACGTTGTTGATCGCGGTCGGCTTGCCGAACAGCCCGGCGTCGACCGGAAACGGCGGGCGGGTTCGCGGCATCGCGCGCCGACCCTCGATCGACTCCAGCAGCGCCGTTTCCTCGCCGAGCACGAAGCCGCCGGCGCCGCGCCGGAGCTCCACCGCCAGCGACAGATCGGAGCCCAGGATACGCTCGCCGAGCAGTCCCCACTGGCGTGCCTGGTCGACGGCCACGCCCACGCGCTCGGCCGCCAGGTCGGCCTCGCCATGGATATAAAGGATGGCGCGCGAGGCGCCGGTGGCGTAGGCCGCGAGCAGGGTTGCTTCGAGCAGCCGGTGTGGATCGCCCTCGAGGAGATGGCGGTCCTTGAAGATGCCGGGCTCGCCCTCTTCGCCGTTGACGACCACGTATTTCGGCGCGCCCGTGGCCGCGCGGCACGCCGCCCACTTCACCGCGGTCTGAAAGTATGCGCCGCCGCGCCCGGCAAGCCCGGCGATACGCACCTCGTCGACGACCGCTTCGGGCCGGCCTTCTTCGAGCACCCGCGCGAGCGTCGTGTAGGTGCCATGGCGAAGCGCGTCGGCGATGTCGTACGGATCGGCCAGCCCGCAGCGCTCGCTCAGCACGCGGCGCTGCGGGGTCGTCCACTCGGACGGGACGGCGAACTCGCGCTCGCTCACGCCGGCGCCCAGCGCGTTGAGCAGACGCGGCACCGCGTCCGCGGTCACGTGCGCCGCGGTGATGCTCGGCTTGCCGTCGCGCAACGCCTCGACAACCGGCGCGCCCCAGCACATGCCGCTGCAGCCGGCCGCGACGACCGTCCACGGCAGGCCGCGGCGCTGCACTTCGCTTCGCAGCGCCTCCAACGTCTCGCCCGCACCGACGGCGAGGCCGCAGCCGCCGACACCGACGGCGAGTCGCGCGCCGGTGCGCCGGCGCTCGGCTTCGCGGCGAAGCATCGTGAACCGTGCGCCAGGCGAGCCCGCCGTCGGCACCATCGGCGGCGGATCCGTGCGGGTCGCGATCGGCACGCGCGCGCGGTGTACGGGCGGCGTGTCGAGGAGCGCGTCGAGCATCGCGGTCGTGACGCGGCCCCGACGCACATGATCGATCTCGACCACCGGCGCGACCGCGCACGCGAAGGCGCAGTCCAGTGGCTCGAGCGTCAGCGCGCCGTCGCCGGTCGTGTCGCCGGCGCGCATGCCGAGCCGGCGCTCGCAGCGCTCGAGCAGCTGCCGTCCGCCGCGTGCGACGCATGCGACACCGGTGCAGATCCGCACGATACGACGGCCGGGCCGCGCAAGGCGCAGCTCCGGGTAGTGCGACGCGACGCCCCACACCTCGCTCTTCGGCACGCGCAGATGCGCCGCGACGATGGCGAGCGTCTCCGCCGAGAGCCAGCCCTCGATGCGTTGCGCCGCGTGCAGCGCGGGCAGGAGCCACGTGCGCTCGCGCGGAAAGTGCGATACGGCTTCGCGAACAGGCATGTGCCGGTCAGCCTAACACCGTCGCTAGGCGATCGTCCGCGTAGACGACCGCAGCCAGGGGCCTGGCGCCGGTTTGGTGCACCGGCGCCACCCCGCCCCGGGCGTCTACGTGGACGCTCGGCTACGCGATGCCGACGTGCAGCGCGATCGTGCCGAGGCCGACCCGGCGGTAGTGCACGTCGCGCAGCCCGACCCGGCGCATGGCGTCCGCGAGGCCCGATGGGCTCGTGAACCGGCCGACCGACTCGGGCAGGTACGTATACGCCGCGCGATCGCCCGCGACGAGCGCGCCGACGAGCGGAACGACGCGGCTGAAGTACACGGCGAACACACGGTCCCAGCCGGGCACGCTCGGCCGCGTGATGTCGAGCGTGATGACGAGCCCGCCGGGCTGCGTCACCCGCCGCATCTCGGCCAGGCCGCCGCTGAGATCCGCGAGGTTGCGCACGAGGAACGCGGAGGTGACGGCAGCGAACACGCGATCGCGGAAGGGCAGCGCGAGCGCGTCGGCGCCGAGCAGTGCGACCCGCGTCATGCCGCGACGGCGCAGCTTGGACCCGGCGTGCTGGAGCATCGCCTCGGAGAAGTCCGCACCGACGACCATCGCCGACGGTCGCACGTCGTGGACGGCGAAGGCCAGGTCACCCGTGCCGGTGGCGAGATCGAGGACCGGGCCCGCGGGCGCCGCGCTCAACGCTCGCGCGGCGAGGCGTCGCCACGCATGGTGGCGGCCGCCAGTCATCAGTGTGTTCATGACGTCGTACCGCCGCGCGATCCGCGTGAACATCTCGCGGACCGTGCCGGCGTCCGCGGCCGCTACCACCAGAGGCCGCCGACCACCGACACCAGCACGATGACCGCGATGTAGCCGTTCACGTTGAAGAACGCGACGCCCAGCCGCGAAAGATCATCGGGGCTCACGAGCGAATGCTCGTAGATAAGCAGCGCGACCACCACGACCCAGCCGACCCAGTACAGCGGACCGAGTCCCAGCATCAGCCCGAGCGTGGCAAACGCCACCGCCGTCAACGCGTGACACGCGCGCGCGATCCGCAGCGCGGCCCGAATGCCGAAGCGCGCGGGGAGCGAATGCAATCCGTGGGCGCGATCGAACCCGACGTCCTGACACGCATAGATGAGATCGAAGCCCGCGATCCAGACGGTGAGCGCGAACCACAGCACGAACACCGGCGGATCGAACACCGCGCGCACCGCGATCCAGCCGCCTGCGGCCGCGATGCCATCGGTAAAGCCGAGAATCCAATGCGACGTCCACGTGAAGCGCTTCGTGTAGTTGTAGCCGACCAGGAACACGAGCGCGACCGGCGCCAGGGCCAGGCACAGGGGATTCAGGCGCCATGCGGCGACGAGCATCAGCGCGGCGCCGCCGAGCGCGAGCGCGCGCAGCTCCCCGACGCCGAGCAGCCCGCGCGGTAGATGCCGGCCCGCGGTGCGCGGGTTGGCCGCGTCGATCCAGCGGTCGACCACACGGTTCGCCGCCATCGCGCACGTCCGCGCGCCGACCATCGCGGCGGTGACCCACGCCACCGTGCGCCAGCCCGGCCACCCGCCCGCCGCCAGGACCATGGCAATGTAGGCAAACGGGAGCGCGAACACGGTGTGCTCGAACTTGATCGCGTCGAGCAGCAGGCGCGTGCGCCCGAGCGTCGTCGCCGGCGCGCTCACAATCCGTACTCCTTCCAGCGCTGCGCGACGCGCTCGCGCACCTCGTCGGTCATCCGGATCTCCTCGGGCCACGGCTGCGCGACATCGTCCAGCGGCCCCTTCTCGGTGGCGTCGACGCCGAGCTTGCCGCCGTAGCGATGCCGAAGCGCGGCGTGGTCGAGGTCGTCCATCGGCCCTTCGAGCACGACGAGGTCGCGCTTGGGGTCGATGTTGCCGGTGGCGCGCCAGGCCACTTCCGAGAGATCGTGGACGTTGACGTGCTCGCTGACCACGACGATCGTCTTGGCGAGCATCATGAGCCCCATGCCCCAGAGCGCCTGCATCACCTTGCGTGCCTGTCCCGGGTAGCGCTTGCGGATCGACACGATGACGAGGTTGTGGAACACGCCCTCGGCAGGCATGTTGACGTCGACGATCTCGGGCAGCATCAGCTTCATGATGGGCAGGAAGATGCGCTCGGTCGCCTTGCCGAGCCAGTAGTCTTCTTGCGGCGGGCGGCCGACGATCGTCGTCGGATAGATCGGGCGCGCCCGGCGCGTGACCGCCGTGAGGTGAAACACCGGGTACTCGCGAGCCAGCGAGTAATAGCCGGTATGGTCGCCGAATGGACCCTCCAGGCGACGCTCCGAGGGATCGACATAGCCCTCGAGGATGATCTCTGCCTGGGCCGGCACCTCGAGATCGATGGTCCGGCACGCAACGAGCTCTACCCCCTGGCCGCGCAGCCATCCGGCGAACACGACCTCATCGATGCCCGGCGGCAGCGGAGCAGAAGCGGCGTAGATCATCGCGGGATCGCCGCCCAGTGCGATGGCCACCGGCATGCGCGAGGTCGCACGGTGCTCGTGCTCGGCGCCGCCCTTGTGCGTCTGCCAGTGCATTCCGAGCGTACGGTCGTCGAACAGTTGCAGACGATACATCCCGACATTACGCGCGCCGGTGAGCGGATCGCGTGTGAACACGGCGGGCAGCGTGATGTAGCGACCGCCATCGTGCGGCCAGCATGTCAGGATCGGCAGCGTCGACAGCGACGGATTGGTAGTTTCGACGATCTCCTGGCACGGCGCATTGCTCGTGCGGCGCGGACCCGCCTTGGCGACGTCCAGCAGCGTACCGAGCTTTCGCACCTTGTCCAGAAACGACCCCGGCATCTTGAGATCGAGTAATTTCGCGATGCGCGCGCCGAGATCGTCAAGCTTGTCGACACCGAGCGCCATCGCCATGCGGTCGTCACTGCCGAACGCGTTCGCGAGCACGGGCATGTCGAACCCCTGTACGTGCTCGAACAGCAGCGCGACGTTGTCCGCGCCCCGTCGCTTGCTGACCCGATCGACGATTTCGGTGATCTCGAGATCGCGCGACACGGGCGCGCGCACACGGCGCAGCCGGCCGCGACGCTCGAGCTGCGCGACGAACTCGCGCAGGTCCGTGAAAGACACCGCCTACTCGTGGTGGAAGAT
>JBKOUQ010000081.1:0-12219 GCA_046723475.1 Candidatus Methylomirabilota bacterium | reverse complement strand
TGAGCCCGCCGATGCGCCGCCGCCGGCGCTTACGCCACCGCTCGCACCCGCGCCGCTCGTGCCGGCGCTGGCGCCGCCACTCCCACCTGCACCCGCACCACCGCCCGCACCGCCGCTACCGCCGCCCGCCATCGCGAGCGTAGCCATCATCGGCGCAAGCAACAGCGCCGCGACAAGAACGAGAGAAAAAACGAACGCTATCTTCTTCATCGACGCCCTCCTGGGACCAACCTGAACATTCGCAGCCGGTGAAGAGCAATGGCAATGCCACCGTGCCCGTCGTACGCGCGGCGGCCTTGTGCGGTGCGGAAACCGGCGTGGCATAATGATTCGGTTTTGAAAATGCGGATGGAACTTCCCGTCCTGGAAAACCGCGAGCGCAAGCCGCCGTGGCTCAAAGTCCGCGCGCCGGGCGGCCCGAATTATCTGCGTCTCAAGCGCTTGATGCGCGGCGCGAACCTCCACTCGGTCTGCGAGGAGGCGCGCTGTCCGAACATTGGCGAGTGCTGGGAAGACGCGACCGCGACATTTATGATCCTCGGCGACGTCTGCACGCGTAATTGCGGCTACTGCGCGATCGCACACGGCCGTCCGACGTGGGAGGACCGCGAAGAGCCGGAGCGCGTCGCGCGTGCGATACGCGACCTCGGCCTCGAGTACGTTGTGATCACGTCCGTGAACCGCGACGATCTCGCCGACGGCGGCGCCGCGCACTGGGCCGCGACGGTTCGCGCCGTGCGGCGCCATGCGCCGGGCTGTCGCGTCGAGGTCTTGATCCCGGACTTCCAGGGCGATGCCGCCGCGCTCGCCACCGTCATCGAGACGGCGCCCGACATACTGAACCACAACACGGAGACGGTGCCGCGGCTGTATCGGGTCGCGCGGCACGGCGGACGCTACGCGCGGACGCTCGAGCTGTTCCGTCGCGCGCGGACGACGGCGCCCGCGCTGCCGACGAAATCCGGCATCATCCTGGGCCTCGGCGAAGAGCGTGACGAGCTGCTGGGCACGATGCGCGATCTCGTGGACGTCGGGGTGTCGATCCTCACGCTCGGCCAGTACCTGCGGCCGTCGGCCCAGCATCTGCCGGTGGCGCGCTACTATCCGCCGGAGGAATTCGCCGAGCTGGCAGAGGCCGGACGCGCGCTGGGCTTCACGCACGTCGAGGCCGGGCCGCTCGTGCGCAGCTCATATCACGCCAAAAAGCAAGCTGACACCGCGGCCACGGATGTCCGCGGAGCGGAGCCACGCGCGGCCACGGATGTCCGCGGAGCGGAGCCACGCGCGGCCACGGATGTCCGCGGAGCGGAGCCACGCGCTTCGACGGATGTCCGCGGAGCGGAGCCACGCGCTTCGACGGATGTCCGCGGAGCGGAGCCACGCGCATCTACGGCAGGCCACCCACGGTCCGAACCGACCTCCGACCTCCTATAAATGGAATTCCTGCCGATCATCCTGACGTTTGCGTTCGCGGGCGCGGTCGCCGGCGCGCTGCTCTGGATTCCGGGACTCCTCGCGCCGCGACGTCTGACGCCGGTGAAGCTGGAGCCGTTCGAGTGCGGCAAGGACCCCATCGCGGTGAGCGAGGGACGCTTTCCGATCAAGTTCTCGACGGTGGCGATTCTCTTCATCCTGTTCGACATCGAGCTGTTCTTCCTGTGGCTCTGGGCGATGCTTTTCCGACGCCTCGGCTGGTTCGGCTTCGTCGAGATGCTCGTGTTTCTCGCGATCCTGATGCTCGGCTATCTGTACATCTGGCGTAAGGGGGGGCTCGAGTGGGAGTAGGCAGCTTCTTCACGTCGCGACTCGACGAGGCCATCGGCTGGGCGCGCAAGTACTCCATCTTCCAGTACCCGTTCGTGACAGCCTGCTGCGGCATGGAATACATGGCGACGGCGTGCTCGCACTACGATGTCGACCGGTTCGGCGCCGGTCTCCCGCGCTTTTCGCCGCGCCAGGCCGACGTGCTGTTCGTCGTCGGCACGATCTCGCACAAGATGGCGCCCGTCCTCAAGCGCATCTACGAGCAGATGACCGAGCCGAAGTGGGTCGTCGCGTTCGGCGTCTGCACGTGCACGGGCGGCTTCTACGACAACTACGCCACCGTGCAGGGCATCGACACGATCCTTCCCGTGGACGTGTACATTCCGGGCTGCCCGCCGCGTCCGGAATCGGTCATCGACGGGCTCATGAAGCTTCAGGACAAGATCGCGGCCGGGACACAGAGGTTCTGAGCGTGCACGGCGCGGCAATCCTGGAGCGTCTCCGCGCGCAGCTCGGCGCGGCCGTCGTCGACTCCCATGCGCAGCACGGCGATCCCACGGCCGTGATCGAGCGTGCCGCGCTGCCCGCCGCGCTGCGGTTCTGTCGCGAGGACGGCGAGCTCGCCTTCGACATGCTCATGGACCTCACGGCCGTCGACTATCAGAAGTATCCCGGCCGGGAAGATGGCCCGCGCTTCGAGGTCGTCTACCATCTGTATTCGGTCCGGGCCAACCACCGCGTGCGGATCAAGGTGCGCGTCGACGAGGACGATCCCGTCGTGCCGACCGCGGTCCCGCTGTGGCCGATCGCAAACTGGTTCGAGCGCGAGGTGTGGGACATGTTCGGCATCCGCTTCGATGGCCATCCCGACCTGCGCCGACTCTTGATGTACGAGGAGTTCGTCGGTCACCCGCTGCGCAAGGACTACCCGATCAACCGCCGCCAGCCGCTGATCGGGCCACGGATCTGACGATGGCAGCGACGACGCGTCGCGAGATCATGCTCGGCGAGGGCAGCGGGACGGGGACCGGCCAAAATCTCAAGGTCGGCATGGGTCCCGCGCACCCGGCCATGCACGGGATCATTCGGATCATCGCCGAGCTCGACGGCGAGATCATCCGGGGCGCCGACGTCGAGATCGGCTACCTGCACCGTGCGTTCGAGAAGGACTGCGAGGTCGGCGGCTGGAACAACGCCATTCCGTACACCGACCGCCTGAACTACGTCTCGCCGCTGATCAACAACTTCGCGTACGCCAACGCGGTCGAGAAGCTCCTCGGCATCGACGTAACCGAACGCTGCAAGTACATCCGCACGATCATGTCGGAGATCTCGCGCGTGTGCGATCACCTGACGTGCATCGGCGCGTCCGCCATGGAGCTGGGCGCGTTCACGGTCTTCCTCTACATGATCAAGGCCCGCGAATTCTTGTGGGAGCTCGTGGAGGACGTGACCGGCGCGCGGCTGACGATCTCGTACGGCCGCGTGGGCGGCGTGAAGGCGGATCTGCCGGACGGCTTCGAGGCGAAGGTCCGCGCCGCGTTCAAAGAGACGCGCGAGGTGCTCGCGGAAGTGCACCGGCTGCTCACCGGCAACCGGATCTTCATGGACCGCATGGTCGGCGTCGGCGCGCTCTCGCGCGAGGAGACGATCGCCTACGCGATCACCGGGCCGCTGCTCCGCGCCGTCGGCGTCGGATACGACGTGCGCCGCGCGGCGCCGCACTGGGCGTATGACCGCGTCGAGTGGGAAGTGCCGACGCAGACCGATGGCGACAACTACGCACGCTATCTCGTCCGCATGGCCGAGATGGAGCAGTCGATGCGCATCGCCGAGCAGGCGCTCGCCGCCATCCCGGGCGGGCCGATCAACGTGGATTTCCAGGGACGGCCGCTGGATCCGGCGAGCTATGTCGATCAGGGCAAGCAGGGAAAGACGGAAGGGCTCCTGCTGCTGCCGATCCGGCTGTCGCCGAATCTGGAGGGGCAGAACCGAGAGGCGCTCGAGCGGGTGGCCACGCACGACAAGCGCGTCGTGCTGCCGCCCAAGGAAACGGCGTACGGCTCGATCGAAGGATTGATGAACCACTTCATGCTGATCATGGAAGGCTACGGAATCCGGCCGCCCCAGGGCGAGGCATACTTCGCGTCCGAAGGCGCCAACGGCGAGCTCGGCTTCTACGTCGTCTCCGACGGCGGTGATCGGCCGTATCGCGTGCGATGCCGTCCGCCGTGTCTGCCGCCGATGGCGGCGCTGCACCGGATGATCCAGGACGAGATGGTCGCCGACCTCATTCCGACCTTCGGCTCCGTGAACATGATCGGGGGCGAGCTGGATCGATGACGATCGCGTTCACGCCGGAGCAACTCGCGGAAGTCCGTCGCCTGCAAAGCCTCTACCCCGACAAGCGCGGCGCGCTGCTACCCGTGCTGCACATGGCGCAGGAGACGTTCGGCTACATCTCGCTCGAGGCCGAGGCCTACGTCGCCGGACTGTTCGGGCTGTCGCCCGCGCACGTGCACGAGGTGGCGACGTTCTACACGCTCTACTTCAAAGAGCCCAAGGGCCGCCACGTCGTGGCGGTGTGTCACAACCTTTCGTGTCATCTCGCGGGCGCGCAAGATCTGCTCTGCCATCTCGAGCGCCGGCTCGGCATCCAGCGGGGTGAGACCACCGAGGATGGCCGCGTGACGCTGCAGGCCGTCGAGTGTCTCTGCGCGTGCGAGGCCGCGCCGATGGCGCAGGTCGACGACCGCTACGAGCTCAACCTCACGGCCGACAAGCTCGATCGCATCCTCGAAGGTTTGTCCTGATGGCAGAGACGGTGCTCATGCGCAACTTCGCGCGTCCCGACTCTCACACGCTCGCGTCGTATCGCAGCGCGGGCGGCTACGCCGCGTGGGAGAAGGCCAAGGCGATGGAGCCCGCCGCCATCGTCGAGGAAGTCAAGAAGTCGAACCTCCGCGGCCTGGGCGGCGCCGGATTTCCGACGGGGATGAAGTGGTCGTTCATCCCGAAGACGCACACCGGCCCTGTATATCTGGTCGTCAACGCCGACGAGGGCGAGCCCGGCACGTTCAAGGATCGCTATCTGCTCGAGCGCGATCCTCACGCTTTGATCGAGGGCATGCTCATTACGGCGCGCGCGATTCGCTCGGCGCTCGGCTTCATCTACATCCGCGGCGAATACGTCCAGCCGTGGCGGCGCTTCAGCGCCGCGGTGAAAGAGGCGTACGAGGCAGGCTTGCTCGGCCGCGGGTTCGAGCTGGTGGTGCACCGCGGCGCGGGGGCGTACATCTGCGGGGAAGAGACAGGACTGCTGTCGTCGCTGGAGGGCAAGAAGGGCTGGCCGAAGATCAAGCCTCCGTTCCCGGCCATCAAGGGCGCGTTCGGGCAGCCGACGATCGTCAACAACGTCGAGACGCTCTGCTGCGTGCCGCCGATCATCGAGCGCGGTGCGGCCTGGTTCGCCGGGCTCGGCAGCAAGACGCAGGGTGGCACGCGGATGTATTCGGTGTCAGGCCGCGTCAAGCGGCCCGCGGTCTACGAGGAGTCGGTGTCGATCACGCTGCGCCAGCTCATCGAACGTGCGGGAGGCGTGAGCGGCACAGGCCGGCTCAAGGCCGTCGTGCCAGGCGGCGGCTCGGCGCCGATTCTCACCGCCGACGAGATCGACATCACGATGGACGTCGACGGCTGCCGGGCCGCGGGCACGATGATCGGCTCGGCCGGCGTGATCGTCATGGACGAGAGCGTCTCGATCCCCGAATCGCTGCTCGTCCTCGCGCGCTTCTACGCGCACGAGTCGTGCGGTCAGTGCACGCCGTGCCGCGAATCGACGGGATGGATCGAGAAGATGGTGCACCGCATCGTCGAGGGACACGGACGCAAGGACGATCTGGACACGATCCTGGATGTCGCCAAGCGCGGCGGCGGGACGACGATCTGCGCGTTCTACGACGGCGCCATCGGCCCGTACATCTCGTACATCGAGAAGTTCCGCGCGGAGTTCGAGGCCCTGTGCCAAAAGTAACGATCAACGGCAAGGAGATCGAGGTCGAGCCGGGCACGAACCTCATCGAGGCGGCGAGCCGCCTCGGCATCGAGATTCCGCATTATTGCTACCACCCCGGGCTGTCGATCGCCGGCCAATGCCGCCTCTGCATGGTGGACATCGAGAAGACGCCGCGCCCGACCATCGCGTGCAACACGCTGGCGGCGGACGGCATGGTGATCCACACCGAGAGCGACCGCGTGAAGGAGACGCGCCGCTCGATCATGGAATTCCATCTCATCAATCATCCGCTCGACTGTCCCGTGTGCGACCAGGCCGGTGAGTGCTGGCTGCAGATCTACTACATGAAGCACGGCCTCTACGACCCGCGGATGGTCGATGCGAAGGTGCACAAGCCGAAAGCGGTGCCGCTCGGGCCGTACGTGATGCTCGATGCCGAGCGCTGCATCCTGTGTTCGCGCTGCGTCCGCTTCTGCGACGAGGTCACGGGCACCGGTGAGCTCGGCATTTTCAGCCGCGGCGACCATTCGGAGATCGGTCTGTTCCCGGGCCAGGATCTCGAGAACAACTACTCGGCGAACGTCGTGGACATCTGCCCCGTCGGCGCGCTCACCGACCGCGACTTCCGCTTCCAGGTGCGCGTCTGGTATCTCGACACGACGAAGTCGATCTGTCCCGGCTGCGCGCGCGGCTGCAACATCGACGTGCACGTCAACCGCAAGCGTCCGCACCACGCGGGCGGCCGCCGGGTGGCGCGGCTCAAGCCGCGGTTCAACGCCGCCGTCAACGCCTGGTGGATCTGCGACGTCGGCCGCTACGGCTTCGACGCCGTCGACGACCCGCACCGGATCCGCTTCGCACGCCACCGGGGGGTGGACGTCACGCGCGACGAGGCGCTCTCGGTGCTGGCCGCCGCGCTGCGTGACCACGAGCCGGACCGGATCGCGATCCTCGCCTCCGCGGATCTCTCGAACGAGGATCTGTTCGCGCTGAAACGGCTGGCCGACCACCGCGGGATCCGCCAGCTGGCATTCCGCGTGCCGCCCGCCGTGCCGGGTGCAGATGACGACTTCCTGCTGCGCGCCGATCGCCATCCGAACTCGCGCGGCGCCGAGGCGATCGGCCTCGACGGTGATGCCGCCGCGATCTTGAACCGCGCCCGCGCGGGCAGCGTGAGCGTCCTCTGGGTGATCGGTCACGATCTCACCGCGTGCGGATGGCCCGCCGGCGACGTCACGCAGGCGCTCGAGCGCGTCGCGACCGTCATCTATAGCGGCACGAGCGAAAACGGTACGAGCACCCTCGCGTCGCTGGTGCTTCCGCTCGCGGCGTGGGTCGAGCGCGACGGCACGTTCACGAACTTTCTCGGACGTGTACAGCGCTTCCGCGCGGCGGTCGAGCCGCTCGGCGACGCGCTCGCGGGCTGGGACCTGTTCGGCGGCGTGCTCGCGGCACTCGGCGGAACGGTGGCCGGCGGCCGGGCCGAGCTGTGGTTCCGCGAGCTCGCGCGCGCGGTGCCCGCCTTCGCGGGGCTCACGTATCAGGCGATCGGCGACGCCGGCGCGATGCTCGCCGGTGCGGCGCCCACGACGGCCCCCGACCCACCGGGACGCCGCACGCCGGTGACGACGTGACCGCGGCCCTCGTGGCAGGGCTGTGATCCTCGACTTCGGCATCGTGTTCGGGCGCGTGGCGTTCGTGATGGTGTTCGTCCTCAACGTCGCGGCCATATTGGGCTGGGTCGAGCGCAAGCAGTCCGCGATCATGCAGGACCGCATCGGTGCCAACCGCGCGTCGATCTTCGGCCTGCGCGTGATGGGCCTCTTCCACCCGCTCGCCGACACGCTGAAGATGCTCACCAAGGAAGACTTCTTGCCGGCGCGTGCCGACCGTCTGATGTTCGTGCTGGCGCCGTTCGTTTCGGTGCTCTTTTCCCTGGTCGCCTTCGCGTCGATTCCGTTCGGCGACACGCTGCGCATCGGCGATCGCGTCATTCCGCTGCAGGCCATCACGCTCAATGTCGGGTTGCTCTACGTGTTCGCGATGCTCTCGCTCGGGGTGTACGGCGTCATGATGGCCGGCTGGTCGTCGGCCAACAACTACGCGCTGCTCGGCGGTCAGCGTGCCGCCGCGCTGATGATCTCGGCGGAGATCGCCATCGGCGCGTCGATCATGGGCGTGGTCATGTGGTATGGCTCGCTGAACCTGCAAGACATCGTCCGCGCGCAGGGCGAGCTACTCTTCGGCTGGATTCCGAAGTGGGGCATTATCACGCAGCCGCTGGCGTTCATCCTGTTCGTCACGGCGGGCATCGCGGCCACCAAGCGCATCCCGTTCGACATGCCCGAGGGCGAGTCGGAGATCATCGGGTACTTCGTCGAGTATAGCGGCATGAAATTCGGCATGTTTCTCATGACCGACATGGTCGAGACGACCGTCATCGCCGGCCTGTGCACCTCGCTGTTTCTCGGCGGCTGGCAGGTGCCCTACCTGCTCGCGGACGGCTTTCACTTCCCCTGGGGCGCGGTGGTCACGCTGCCCGCGCTCCTGGTGACGCTGCTACAGATCGGCGCCTTCGTCACGAAGGTGGCGGTCATGATCTTCATCCTCATGCTCATTCGCTGGACGCTGCCGCGGTTCCGCTACGATCAGGCCATGCGTCTGGGGTGGCTGGGGCTGTTCCCGCTCGCGATCCTGAACATCGTGATCACCGGCGCGATCTTGCTCGCCTGGCAGTCGCGCGCATGAAGCTGCGCCAGCGCTTCTACCTGCTGGAGGTGATCTCGGGGCTCGTGCTCACCAACCGGCATTTCTTCGCGAACATGGGCAAGCATCTCGCGCATGCATTCGGAAGCAAGAACGCCCGCGGGGCGGTGACGATCCAGTACCCGGAGGAACGGCGACCGCTGGCGCCGCGGCTGCGCTCGCTGCACCGCCTGGTGCGTCGCGAGGACGGCTCGCCGCGCTGCGTGGCGTGCATGATGTGCGAGACCGTGTGCCCGGCGCGGTGCATCTACATCGTCGCCGACGAGCATCCGAACCCCGAGATCGAGAAGATGCCGTCGCGCTTCGACATCGACCTCGGCAAGTGCGTCTTCTGTGGCTTTTGCGTGGAGGCGTGCCCGGAGGACGCCATTCGCATGGATACCGGCATCCTGGAGTTCTCGTCCTACAGCCGGCGCGGGATGATCTACACGAAGGAGATGCTGCTGGCCCTCGAGCCGGCCGGAGCGGACGGCGTGCCTCGCTCGCCGGTCCCGATTCCGCCCGACCGCACGGCGTGATGGGCGTCGTCGTGTTCGCGATCGTCGCGGCCATCGCCGTGGCGGCGGCGCTCGGCATGGTGTTTCGCCGCAACCCGATTCACGCCGCGCTGTTCCTCGTCGTCAACCTCGGGGCCGTCGCGGTGCTGTACCTGACCCTCGGCGCCGAGTTCCTGGCGGTCGCCCAGGTCGCCGTCTACGCGGGCGCGATCATGGTGCTCTTCCTCTTCGCGATCTTCGTGCTGATCCCCGTTCGCGAGGAGACGACGCCCGACCCGCACCGACCCATCCGCGTGCTTGCGCTGCCGGTGGGCGGAGCGCTCCTCGTCTTGCTCGTCATCGTGATCGTGCTGGGAACACGGGGACGGCCGTCCGGGACGGCGCCCGACGGCGTGCAAGGGATCGCGCAGCTGCTCTTCACGGATTACCTGCTGCCGTTCGAGGTCACGTCCGTGCTCCTGCTGGTCGCCATGGTCGGCGTGATGCTCTTGTCGCGACGAGGGGAGGGCTAGATGGCACCCGCGCCCGAGTCCTGGTACCTCACGGTGTCCGCGGTATTGTTTGCAATCGGCGTGGTGGGCGTCATCGTGCGTCGCAACCCGCTCGTGATCTTCATGTCCATCGAGCTGATGCTCAACGCCGCGAATCTCGCGTTCGTGGCCTTCGGACACCGGCTTGGCACCGCGGACGGCCAGGCCGTCGTTTTCTTCGTGATGGCCGTGGCCGCCGCCGAGGTCGCGGTCGGACTGGGCATCATCGTCGCGATCTTCCGCCTCCGTCACCGCCTCTCGGTGGACGACCTGAGTCTGATGCGCTGGTAGTACGAGCCGCAGCACGTCGCGGGGCTGGGGCTCTGCCGTGCGAGGCGAGCCTATGGATATAGTAAGGGGCAGGGGGTAGCGGCATGGCCAAGACAATGACGCAGAAGGCGGCGCCTGCGCTCGCGCTGGACACCGCCCTCGTGCACAAGCTCCTGCGCGACATGATTCTCGTCCGCCGCTTCGAAGAAAAGGCGGCGGAGGCGTATGCCCTCGGCAAGATCGGCGGGTTCCTGCATCTGTCGATCGGCGAGGAAGCCGTCGCCGCCGGCGCGACCTCGGTGCTGCGCCGCGACGATTACGCGATCTCGACGTACCGCGAGCACGGCCATTGTCTGGTGAAGGGGTCCGATCCCCGCCGCGTCATGGCCGAGCTGTTCGGGCGCATCGACGGCCTGAGCAAGGGCAAGGGCGGGTCGATGCACCTGTTCGACAAGGAGCACAATTTCCTCGGCGGGCACGCGATCGTCGGGGCGCATTTGCCGCTTGCGGCCGGCGTCGGGTTCGCGATCAAGTATCGCGGCGGCGACCAGGTCGTGTTGTGCTACTTCGGCGACGGCGCGGTGCCCGAAGGCGAATTCCACGAGGCGCTCAATCTCTCCGCGCTGTGGAAGCTGCCCGTCATCTGGATCTGCGAGAACAACCGCTACGCGATGGGCACCTCGCTCGAGCGCGCGCTGGCGCAGACGGAGATCTACAAGTTCGGGCAGGCGTACGGCGTCCCGTGTGAGCCGGTGGACGGCATGGACGTCGTGGCCGTGCGGGACGCGGTCGGCCGCGCCGTCGAGCGCGCCCGCCGCGACAAGACGCCGTCGCTCCTCGAGGCGCGTACGTACCGCTTCCGCGGCCACAGCATGCGCGACCCCGCCGGGGCCGTGTATCGCACGAAGGAAGAGGTCGAGCGGGAGAAGCTCCGCGACCCGATCGTGCTCTTCCGCGACCGTGCCGTGAAGGCCGGCGGGCTGTCCGAGGACGACGCCAAGCAGATCGAGAAGGACGTCAACGATCTCGTGGACGAGGCCGTCGCGTTCGCCGACGCCTCACCCGAGCCGCCGGCGTCGGAGCTGTTCACCGACATCTTCCGCGAGCGCGCCTGACATGGCCGTCATGACGTACCGCGAGGCGCTGAACCTGGCGCTGCGCGAGGAGATGCGCCGCGACCCCGACGTGTTCGTGATCGGGGAAGAGGTCGGTCTCTACGAGGGCGCGTACAAGGTCACGCAGGGCCTGCTGAAGGAGTTCGGACCCAAGCGCATCGTCGACACCCCGATCGCCGAGTCCGGGTTCACCGGCGTCGGCATCGGCGCGGCCATGGTCGGGCTGCGGCCGGTCGTGGAGATGATGACGTTCAACTTCGCGCTGCTGGCGCTCGACCAGATCGTGAACTCCGCGGCGAAGCTGAGCTACATGTCGGGCGGCCAGTTCAACGTGCCGATCGTGATCCGCGGGCCCGGCGGCCCCGCGCACCAGCTCGCGGCGCAGCACTCGCAGTCGATGGAGGTGTACTTCTACCACGTGCCCGGCCTGAAGGTCGTGCGACCGTCCACGCCGATGGACGCCAAGGGTCTGCTGAAATCCGCGATCCGCGACGATAATCCCGTGATCTTCATCGAGTCCGAGACGCTCTATAACGTCAAAGGCGAAGTTCCGGAGGACCCTGACTTCGTCATTCCGCTCGGGCAGGCCGTCGTCCGGCGCGAGGGTACCGACGTCACCATCGTGGCCTACACGGGCATGATGTATCGCGCGATGGAGGCGGCCGAGGAGCTGGCCCAAGACGGCATCTCCGTCGAGATCGTCGACCCGCGCACGCTGCAGCCGATGGACAAGGACACGATCCTCGGCTCGGTGCGCAAGACCCACCGCGCGGTCGTGGTGGAGGCGGGCGCGGGGTTCGCCGGCATGGGCTCGGAGATCGCCACCGAGATCACCGAGGAGGCATTCGACGATCTCGACGCGCCGGTGGAGCGCGTGACGGGCGCGCAGGCGCCGATGCCGTATGCGCGCAACCTCGAGCGCGCCAAGACCCCGACCAAAGAAAAGATCATGGACGCCGTGCGCAGGGTCTGTTACGCGAACGGAGGCCGCTGAGATGGCGGTCACGAAAGTGGTGATGCCGAAGCTCTCCGACCAGATGGAGAGCGGCAAGATCATCAAGTGGCTCAAGAAGGAAGGCGATCGGATCAACGCGGGCGACATCGTCGCCGAGATCGAAACCGACAAAGCCGACGTCGAGATGGAGGCGTTCGGCGCCGGCGTGCTCCGAAAGATCCTCGTCTCCGCGGGCGACAAGGCCTCCGTCGGCTCCCTCATCGCGGTGATCGCCGAGGAAGGCGAAGACATCAACGCGGTCGTCGGC
>JBKOUQ010000257.1:0-5766 GCA_046723475.1 Candidatus Methylomirabilota bacterium | reverse complement strand
GCCCAGGACGCGCCGGCGGCGCTCGGCCGCCACGAGTCCGTTCAGGACGGCCTCAAACGCGTGTTCGCCGGCCGCCCGATGAAGGACGGCGCCGGTGTCATCAAGCTCGAGGTTCCCCCGATCGCCGAAAACGGTGCCGTGGTGCCCGTCAGCGTCGAGGTCGCCGCGCCGATGACGCCGACCTCGTACGTCAAGAACATCTGGATCGTGGCGGACAAGAACCGCATTCCGATCGTCGCGCGGGCCAGTCTCACACCCGACGCGGGCCAGGCGTTCGTCGGGGCCAACATCCGTCTCGGCGAAACGACCGACGTGCGCGCGGTCGTCGAGCAGAGCGACGGGACCCTGCTCACCACGAAGCGGGAGGTGAAGGTGACCGTCGGCGGGTGCGGGGGCTGACCGTGAACGACATCGGCAAGATCCGCATCCGGGTGCCGTCGAGCGTCAAGCCGGGCGACGTCGTCCGCGTCCGCTGTCTGGTAATCCATCCGATGGAGCGCATCGAGCGCGACGCGCAGGGGAAGATCGTCGACCGCAACTACAACTACATCACGCGTGTCACCGCCACGTACCTCGGCAAGCCCGTCGTCGCTTTCGACCTCACGCAGAGCGTGAGCGAGAATCCCGCATTCTCGTTCGCGCTCAAGGCGACGGCGCCGGGACCGGTGAAGGTCACGTTCGTCGACACGCACGGCGGTAAGTACGAGGGCGCGGCCGACATCGCGTTTGCCTGAGCGTCCGATGCGACGCTTGCCGCTCGGCTGGGTGCCCATCGTCGTCATCGTTGCGGGCTGCGCCGTGGGCGCGCGCGAGTCTGCGCCGGGTAGCGCGGCGCCCGCCTCGCGTGCCATTCGCGAGGCGCGCGGTGAGATCAGCGTGGCGGCCGACGGGACGCGCTCGGCGGTGCGCTACGCGGGCTGGACGACGCGAGACTTCGGCGCGTTTCGCACCTACGCCTACGACGACGGCCGGCCCGAGCCGGCCGTGCAGACGGCGACGATGCCGGCGGGCATCGCCGGCGACGCCACGAAGGGCCGATTGCTGTTTCTCGATCGCGCAAAAGGTCCGTGCACCGGCTGTCACCTCGTGCCGGGCGCCGACGTCTGGCCGGCCGGCAACGTCGGTCCCGATCTCTCCACGCTCGGCGACCGAAAGCTGTCCGACGCGTGGCTCTATCAGCAGCTGTGGGATCCGCGCCTGACGTATCCCGCGACGGTCATGCCGGCGTGGGGCGCCCAGCACATCTTCACGCCGCAAGAAGTCGTCGACCTGGTCACGTATCTGCAGACGCTGCATGGCCCACCCGCGCCCGACTCCGATCCCGATCGCAACCCGTCCACGCGCCGGCGGCCGACGGGTTTCGGCGACAACCTGGATCCGACGAACAATCCCGCGGTGATCCGCGCCGAGGACGCGCAAGCGCTGTGGCAGTCGCGCGGACCGACGGGCAAGGCGTGTGCGGACTGCCACGCGGGGCCTCCCGAACGCGCGATGCGTGGCGTGGCGACGCGGTATCCGCGGATCGTCGCCGAGCAGGGGCGCGTGATGAGCGTGGAGGATTTCCTGGCCGTGCACGCCGACGCGACGACCGGGCGTCCGCTGCCGCTCGAGAGCGACGACAACCTGAATCTCACCGTCATGATCAAGATGGCGTCCAACGGTCTGCCAGTCGCCATCGACACCACGAGTCCCGCCGCGCGCACGGCGATCGCGCGCGGCCGCGCGACGTTCTACCGGCGGGTCGGGGAGCGCAACCACGCGTGCGCGGACTGCCACACGCCCGAGCGCGGTGCGAACAAGTTCCTCGGCGGCCGGTTTCTCGCCGACGTCACCGAGGGACTCACGCGGCACTTTCCGACCTGGCGCACAAGCCAGAACGAGATCTGGGACATGCGCAAGCGGTTTCAGTGGTGCATGACACCGCTCGGGACGAACATGCTCCCCGCCGATGCGGTCGAATACGCGGAGCTCGAGCTCTATCTGACGACGTTCGACGTCGGCAAACCGCTCAGCACGCCCGGCATCCGACACTGACCGCTACGCCGGCCCCTCACCGCGACCGCTCGACCCGCGCAGGTCGAGCATCGGTGACAGCGCCGACACGTCGGCGCGTTCGAGTCGCGTGATGTTCGCCATGTGCGCGACGATCGCCGTGATCCTCCGCGCCGCCTCGAACGCGATGTCGATGCGCTCGCCCACGTCCGCATTCTCGCGCATCGAGTTCTTCAGCATCTCGAGCTGGGCGACGATGATCGCAAGCGGATTGTTGATTTCGTGAGCGGCCGCCCTGGCCAATTCCGCGACCGAACGGAGCGCCTTGGCTTCGCGTGCCACGAGCTCGGCGCGCTTCAGCTCGGTGATGTCCTGCGCGTGTCCGAGGATGTACACGGACTGACGTGAGTCCATTGCGCGCACGTTGCAGTACGCCCAAATGCGTTCCTCGCCGGTGCGCGTCACAACGCGCATGACCCCCTCGTCGGCTTCCGCCTCGCGGATGCGCCTGAGATAGTTCGCGAACAGATCGCGAACGGACGGACTCAACAGGTCACGCAGATTCGTCCCGACGAGGTCGCTCGGTGCGTACCCGAGGCATTGCGCCGCGGCCGGGTTCACCGACAGGAGCGTTCCGTCGAGATCGTGAACGCAGATGAGCGCGCGGCTCGCTTCGACCAGAGCTCGATACCGCTCGCTATCCTCGAGCCCGGGATCGTAGTCCACTACTCGACCGCGATCACCAGCGAGTACATACCCTAGCCTCCAGCTCGGCGGGCAGGATAGCGCGACCGCATCGCCGGCGCCACAGCGTCCTGTTAGTTTCGGGACCCGCGCTTGACCACGGCGGCAATTTCCGCCACGCGCTTGCCGAGCTCGCGCGCCTCGGCCAGCTCCTTGTCGTCGATGCCGGGGGAGTCCGGGCCGGTTGTCGCGCTGGCGCCGAAGGCGCCGCCGCCGCCCACGATGACCATCTGATTGACCAGCATGGCGGCCAGCATGCTCAACATCGTCACTTCTTTCCCATTCGAGATCGCGCCGCCGGTCGTAAACGCCGCTCCGATCTTGTTCCGCATTTTCCGGTCTTGCCACAGCCCGAACTTCGTGAGCCAGTTGTCGAAGAACGTCTTCACCTCGCCGGACATGTTGCCGAAATACACGGGCGATCCCACGATCAGCGCGTCCGAGGACACCAGGTCATTGGCGGCCACCTCCCCGGGACGCTTGACGACGACGGTCGTGCCAGCGACACCCTTCGCGCCGTCGGCGACGGCCTGCGCCATCTTCTCGGTGTTGCCGCTGGCCGAGTGATAGACGACGAGCACGCTGACGGGCGGCCCATCCGCGGCTGCGGCGAGCCCGAGTGACGCCACCAGGGTCACGATCGTGACAAGGACGGCCGTGGGCTTTCGGAATGCTCGCGTCATGGGTCGTGTCCTCCTCGTGTCGGCAAGATGGTGGCGCGATGCGCGGGCACCGTGCGCAAGGAGCGCGATGCTACCATACGCGGCATGCTGCGACCGTTCGCCGTAGCGCTGGCGCTACTCGTGCTCGTCGCGCCGGCCGGCGCTGCCACACTGGAGGAGCTCGGCGCCGCGCTGAGCCTGGCGCCGCTGCACGGGGCCGCGCCGCCGCCGATGGCGCTCGAGCGCCTCGCGGACAGTAAGGTCGTCTCGCTGGCATTCCTGCGCGGACGGCCAGTGCTCGTCTATTTCTGGGCCACCTGGTGACCGTACTGCGCGAGGGAGTTGCCCTCGGCCATCGAGCAGATCCACCGTGAATACGGCCCTCGCGGCCTCGTCGTTCTGGCTGTCAACATGGAAGAGCCGCGCGACAAGGTGAGCGCGTACACGCACGATCGCGGCATGACCATGGAGGTGCTGCTCGACACCAACGGCGCGGTCAACAACGCGTGGGGCGTCGCCTACACGCCGATGGTGTTCGTGGTGGGCCGCGACGGTCGGCTGATCGCGCGAGCCGTCGGCAACCGCGCGTGGGCGGCGCCGGAGGGCCGCGCGTTCCTGGACGCGCTCGTGGCGCCGTGATCGACGCCGTCGACTGCGACATCGTGGTGCTCGGGGCCGGTGGGGCGGGGCTCTGCGCGGCGCTGCACGCGGCCGATGCGTCGCCGACGCTGTCGATCGCCGTCGTCGTGAAGGGACTGTTCGGCCGCGCCGGCTGTACGCGCATGGTGCAAGGCGGCTATAACGCGGTGCTGACCCCGCCCGATTCGCTCCAGGCGCATCTGCTCGACACGCTGAACGGCGGCGGCTGGATCAACGACCAGGAGCTGGTCTGGCGCCTCGTCACGGAGGCGCCCGGGCGCGTGCTGGAGCTCGAATCCCGGTATGGCTGCTTCTTCGACCGCAACGACGCCGGGCGTATCCACCAGAAGCCGTTCGCGGGGCAGAGCCACGACCGCACCGTGCACCGCGGGGATCTCACGGGCATCGAGCTCATGAACCGGCTGACCGAGCAGGCGCAGGCGCGGCCGTCGATCCGCGCGCTCGAGGAGTGTCGCGCGATCGAGCTGCTGTGCGACGACGCCGGCCGTGCGGCGGGCGCGCTCGTGCTCGACATTCGCACCGGCCGGTTCGTCGCCGTCCGTGCGCGCGCCACGCTGCTGGCGATGGGCGGTGGCCCGACGATGTACCGCGTGATCGCGTGCTCGGCCGACAAGGCGGCCGATGGCATCGCGCTCGCGTACCGCGCGGGGCTGCCGTTGCGCGACATGGAGATGATCCAGTTCCACCCGACGGGTCTCGTCATTCCCGGCTCGCTGATGACCGGCGCGCTGCTGGAGGAAGGGCTGCGCGGCGCCGGCGGGCAGCTACGCAACGGCCTCGGCGAGCGGTTCATGCAACGCTACGATGCCGCGCGTCTGGAGCGTTCGACGCGCGATCTCGTCTCGCGCGCCTCGTTCATCGAGGTGGCCGAAGGACGCGGCACGCCGAACGCCGGCGTGTGGATCGACGTCTCGCATCTCGGCGCCGACGTCGTCGAGCGCAATTTCCGCGGCATGGTCCGGCGCTGCCGGGATTTCGGCCGCGACCTCGCGCGCGGGCCCGTGGAGGTCGCGCCGACCGCGCATTTCATGATGGGCGGCGTCGTGATCGATCCCGATTGCCGCACGGCGATGGAAGGCCTGTTTGCCGCCGGTGAGGATACCGGAGGCGTGCATGGCGCCAATCGCCTGGGCGGCAACGGCGTGGCGGAATCGACGGTGTTCGGCGGGATCGCGGGCGATGTGATGGCGTCGTTCGTCGCCGGACGGCCGCGGCCGCGCGTGAGCGAGTCACGTCTCGAGGCGGTCGCCACGCGTGCGGCCGCACCGCGCGGTCGAGACGACGCGGGCGACGTCTACACGATCCAGCGCGAGCTGCGCGACGTGATGTGGGATCGCGCCGGCCTCGTGCGCGACGCCGACGGTCTCGGCGTCGCCGCGACGACGATCGAGCGGCTCACAGAGCGGCTGACGACCGCCGGCGTGCCCGGGCACGCACAGCTCAACACCGCGTGGCAGGATTGGCTCAACCTCGACAGCCAGCTCACGGCCGCGCGCCTGATCGTCGCAAGCGCGCTCGCGCGGCGGGAAAGTCGCGGCGCGCACTGGCGCCGCGATTTTCCCGCGCTCTCCGCGGAGCCGCCGGTCAGCGTCCGGGTCGAACGGCGCGACGGCGGACCGCGGATCTGGACCGCGCCGGTTGCGATGACGCGCGCTCGGCCGCCCGCGGGAGCGCCGAGACCGGTGGCCGTGGAGATCGGGGACTGAGC
>JBKOUQ010000272.1:0-17568 GCA_046723475.1 Candidatus Methylomirabilota bacterium | reverse complement strand
CTGCACGGCCGCCTACGCGAGGGCGTGCTGTGCGCCGCGCTGCGGCTGCCGCGCCTGCGCGCGCTCGAGGCCGAGGCGGCGCGCCGCGCGCGTGCGATCCTGACGTTCGTCGGAATGGACGCGTTCCAGGACCGCCTGGCCACGGAGCTGTCGTTCGGCCAGCAGCGGGTCATCGAGATCGCGCGCGCGCTCATCAGCGAGCCGCGCGTGCTCCTGCTCGACGAGCCGGCGGTCGGGCTCAGCCTCAATCGCGTGACCGAGGTCGATACGCTGCTGCGGCGCATCCGCGACGAGCGCGGCGTGGCGATCCTGCTCGTCGAGCACGTGATCCGGCTCGTCATGGACGTGTGCGATCGGATTACGGTGCTGAACTACGGCCGGCGGATCGCCGAGGGTCGGCCGGACGAGATCCGCGCCGATCCGACCGTCATCGAGGCCTACCTGGGACGAGAGGTCTATGCTCGAGATTCGACGCCTTAGCGTCTCCTACGGCGCAACGGAGGTGCTGCGCGACGTCTCGTTCGGCGTCCCGTCGGGCTCGATCGTCGCGCTGCTCGGGGGCAACGGCTCGGGCAAGACGACGACGCTCAACGTGCTGAGCGGGCTGCTGGTCCCGCGCGACGGCGCGGTGGTTTTTGACGGCGAGCCGATCCACGGCCTGTCCACGCACGAAATCGTCGGACGCGGGGTGGTGCAGGTGCCGCAGGGGCGCGAAGTGTGGGCGGGCATGAGCGTGGGCGACAATCTCCAGCTGGGCGCGGTCACCCGACGCGACCGTGCGGCCATCCGCGCCGAGTTGGATGACGTGTTCGCGCTGTTCCCCGTGCTCCGCGAGCGCCACGCGGCGCGAGCGGGGACGCTGTCGGGCGGCGAGCAGCAGATGCTCGCGATTGGCCGCGCGCTGATGTCGCGCCCGCGGCTGCTCTTGATGGACGAGCCCTCGGCCGGTCTGTCGCCGGTGGCGGTGCAGGCGATGGTGGCGGCGATCCGCCGGCTTCACGCACGCGGACTGACGATTCTGCTCGTCGAGCAGAACGTCGGCGTGGCCGCCGCACTGGCGCAGCACGCGCACGTGCTGATGAACGGCGAGATCGCGCTCTCGGCGCCGGCCGCCGATCTGCTGCACAATCCGGACGTGCTCAAGTCGTACCTGGGACGCTGACGGCATGCTGTGGCTCGGCATCGACGTCGGCGGCACATTCACGGACCTCGTGCTCTACGACGAGGCCACCGGCCTCATGCGACTGGCCAAGACGCCGTCCACGCCGGCCGATCATGCGGACGGCATGCTGGCCGGCATCGCGCGGCTCGACGTGGATCTCCACGACGTCACCCGAGTCGCGCATGGCACGACGGTCGCGACGAACACGGTGCTCGAGCGCAGCGGGGCGCGGACCGCGGTGCTCACGACGCGCGGCTTTCGCGACGTGCTCGAGGTCGGCCGCGGCAACCGGACGGTGCTCTACGACGTCAAGGCCACGCGCCCGCCGGCGCTCGTGGCGCGTGCGCTCCGGTTCGAGGTGGACGAGCGCACGCTGTTCGACGGCACGGTCGCACGCGCGGTGGACACGGCGGAGATCGAGGCGCTCGCGGCACGTCTGGCGCACGCCGGGATCGAGGCGATCGCCGTGTGCTATCTGCATTCGTATGCCAACGATGCCAACGAGCGCGCAACGAAGGCCGTGCTGCAGCGGGCGCTGCCGGCCGCATTCGTCGCGACGTCTGCGGAGGTCGTCCGCGAGTATCGAGAGTACGAGCGCTTTTCGACGACCGCGCTCAACGCGTACGTCGCCCCGCGCGTGCGCCGCTATCTGGCCTCACTCGAGCGCCGGCTCGGCGAGCGCGGCTACCGCCCTCCGGTCGCCGTCATGACGTCGAACGGAGGGACAATGCCGGCCGCGCACATCGCCGAATTCCCCGTGCACTCGATGCTGTCGGGGCCGGCCGCCGGTGTGATCGGCGCGGCGCACGTCGGGCGTGCGTCCGGCTATCCCGACCTGATCACCTATGACATGGGCGGTACCAGCACCGACGTGTCCCTCGTCAAGGACGGGCGCTTCGCGATGGCGACCGAGGGCTGGATCGGGACGCTGCCAACCCGGGTGAGGCAGATCGAGATCAACAGCATCGGCGCCGGCGGCGGCAGCATTGCGTGGCTCGGCGCTGGACGATTCCTCGACGTCGGGCCGCAGTCGGCCGGCGCGCAGCCCGGGCCCGCATGCTACGCCCGCGGCGGCACGAACCCCACGGTGACCGACGCGAACGTGGTGCTCGGACGCCTCGGCACGGCCGCGCCGCTCGGCGGCGAGATCAGCCTCGACGCCGCGCGCGCTCACGCCGCGATCGCCGCGCTGGCGAGCGACCTGGGGGTGAACGTTTCGACGATGGCCGAGGGCATCGTCAAGCTCGCCGTCGTCAAGATGACCGGCGCGATCAAAGAAATCTCGATCATGCGCGGCCACGACCCGCGCGCCTTCACGCTGTTCGCGTACGGCGGCGCCGGACCGCTGCACGCCGCGGCGATCGCGGCAGAGCTCGGCATGTCGCGCGTCGTCGTGCCGCCGATGCCGGGGAACTTTTCCGCGTTCGGACTGCTCGTCGCGGACGTGCGGCTGGACGCAGTCAAGACGCACGTGGTCCGCACCGCGGACCTCACGTTCGCGGATCTGGGCGCGATTCTCGGCGAGCTTCGCGCGCAGACGCGCGCCCGCCTGGCCGCGGAGGGCTTCACCGACACCGCGATGCGGTTCGAAGCCTCGCTCGACATGCGCTACGTCGGCCAGGCGTTCGAGCTCGACGTGGCGGTCGACGAGCGCTGCGCGTCGATGGCCGACGTCGATCGCGCCTTCCGCACGGCACACGAGAGGCGCTACGCGCACGCGACCGACGATCCGGCCGAGATCGTCACGTTTCGCGTGGCGGCCTACGGACTCGGGCTAAAGCCCACCCTGCGTCGACCGGCAGACCTCACTGCGGCACCGGACAAGGCGATTCTCGGAGACCGCGCCGTGGTGTTCGACGGCGCGCGTGTCACCACGCGCGTGTACACGCGCGACCTCCTTCCGCCCGGCATGCCGGTGGCGGGCCCGGCGCTGGTCGAAGAACCGGGGACGACGACCGTGGTGCCGCCCGGGTTTTCCGCGGTCTGCGACGTCCATGGCAACTTGCTCGTGGAGCGGTCCTGATGGCGGACCTCGATCCGATCGCGCTCGAAATCCTGACTGAGGTACTCATCTCGATCGTGCGCGAGATGCGCGCAACGGTCTTTCGCACGGCGCGATCCGTGGCGATCTACGAGGCGAAAGACTTTTCGTGCGGGCTGTTCGACCACGAGTCGCAAGTGGTCGCGCAGTCGGAAGACATCGGCGCGCACGTGGTGCCGCTGCCGTGGTCGGTGCGCTCGGCGATGGCGGAGTTCGGCGATGACCTGGCACCCGGCGATGTGATCCTCCTGAACGATCCGTACCGCGGCGGCACGCACCTCAACGACGTCACGCTGATCTATCCCGTCTTCGAGGACGGCCGGCTGATCCTGTTTCCCGCCGTGCGCGAGCACTGGGCCGACGTCGGCGGCATGGTCCCGGGCAGCCTCTCGGGCCAGGCCACCGAGATCTACCAGGAGGGCGTGCGGATTCCGCCGATCAAGGTCGTGGAGCGCGGCCGCACCAACGACGCCGCGATGGCGCTGATCCTCGCCAACATGCGTGTGCCCGACGAGCGGCTGGGCGATTTCCACGCGGGGCTGGCGGCGTGCAAGACCGCCGAGCGGCGCATCCGCGAAGCCGTCGCGCGCTACGGCCTCGACGTCCTGCTGCAGGCGATTCGTCAGAACCTCGCCCGCTCGGAGGCGAGGATGCGCGACAAGCTGCGCGCGCTGCCGGATGGCGAGTTCTACCACGAGGACTACCTGGAGACGTTCGGTGAGCAGGGGCTCGAGCCGCTCTTGCTTCCGCTGACGCTGACGATTCGCGGCGACGAGCTCACGGCCGACTTCACGGGCGCCTCCTTTCAGGTTTCCGTGCCGGTGAACTCGACGCTTGCGGTGACCGCGGCGTCGGTGTTCATCGCGCTGAAGTCGACGCTCGATCCGCGCGCGCCGCTCAATCAAGGCTCGTTCCGCCCGATCCGCGTCATCGCGCCCGAGGGCACGATCGTCAACGTGCAGGCACCGGCGCCGGCCGGATCGCACGGCGAGATCCGCAAGCGCGTGATCGCGGTCACGATGGGCACGCTCGCGCAGGTCGTGCCGTCGCTCGCGGCGGGCGATCTGTTCCGCACGTCGTTCCACAACCTCATCGGCGGTATCCATCCGCGGACCGGACGTCAGTTCGTGCACTACGAGTGGGCTTCGGGGGGCAACGGCGCGTTCGCCGAAGGCGATGGGCCGAGCGCGATGGCGTCGATCGACTGGGGCGATCTCAACACCGTGCAGCCGACCGAAGTGCTCGAAAGCCGGTTTCCGCTTCACATCGAGGCATCGGCGCTCGCGCCCGACTCGGGCGGGCCCGGGCAGCACCGCGGTGGCCTCGCGATGCGCCGCGCGATTCGTCTGCTCGCGCCGGAGGCCGCGTACTCCGTGCTGGCCGACGGTGCCGTGCTGCCCGCCTTCGGCGTGGTCAACGGCGCGTCCGGCGTGCCCGTCGGGTCGCACATCGTTCGCGGCGGGCGCGAGCTGGCGTTTCCGACGCCGGGCAAGGTGGGCGGCTTCCGCATGATCGAGGGCGACGTCGTCGTGCTGCAATCCGCCGGCGGCGGCGGCTACGGCGATCCGCTCGACCGGCCGGCCGACGAGGTTGCCAATGACGTTCGCCAGGGCTACGTCTCCGCGGAGCGTGGGCGCACCGCGTACGGTGTCGTCCTGCGTGAGGATGGCGCGGTCGACGAGCCGGCGACGGTGATGCTGCGCGCGCGACTGCGCGCGGCGCGATTCAGCCTGCACGTGGTCGAGGCGACCCGCGCGCTCTATCGCGAGCAGCGTGTGAGCCGCCGTCGCATCTGCCCGATGCATCCCGCCGACGCGGCGCGGGGCGGCTTCGCCGACGGCGCGATCGTCGAGCTGTTGGGCGCGGGGGCGGCGCCGCTGCGCGCGTGGATTACGCTCGATGAGCGAGTGCGCGAGGGCACGGTGCCCGTCGATGCGCTGGGCGCGCGCGTGCTGGGCGTGGCGACGAATGATCCGCTGCACATCCGACCGCTCGAATGACGAGCCGGCGCGTCGTCGAAGAGGGAACGCACGTTACTGCAGAAACGGCGCAGCGCCTGGCGTGCGACGCGACCTGCGTCCCGGCCGCCCATTGACACGTTTCGCACCCGGGCGCTACTGTCGCCCGCGTTCGTGGTCCGCGAAGACGCGATCTGCCAAGGAAGGAGGGCGACCGGATCGATCGACACACCGATCGGCATAACCGCTTGGACACCGTGGAGGCCGTCATGGGCGAACAGGACAATCTACGGGTCGCACGAGAGAGTATCGAGGCGTGGAGTGCGCACGATCCCAACCGTCTCGCGAAAATCGTCGATGAAACGTTCGTGGCCGAGAGTGACACGCTGCCGGCGGCGGTCCGCGGCGCGCAGGGTCTCACGGACTTCATGCGGGTCTACGTCACGGCCTTCCCCGACCTGCGCTTCGACATCGAGCAGCAGCTGGCCGACGGCGATTTCGTCGTCACGCGTTGGGTCGCGACGGGCACGCACCAGGGGCCGCTGATGGGCATGGGGCCGACGCAGCGTCGCGTGGTAACGCACGGCTGCACCGTGTCGGAGTTCAGAAACGGCAAGGGCGTGCACGACTGGATCTACTGGGACTCGGGCAATCTGCTTCGACAGCTCGGCGCGCTGCCGGGCACGAACTAGCTGGAGAGGGCATGGCGCGAGCGTCACGCAGCCTCCGCGCGCGCCTGGCCGACGCGCGGGAGCGCCATCGCCCCACCGGCTTCGGCTTCGCACTGGCCGACTCGATCGAATATCTCGATGCCGCGACGTGGGGCACGCTGACCGCCGATCGCAGCGTGTTCCTGCAGCGGCGCTACCTTCGTGCGCTGGAGCGCGCCTGTCCCGATACGCTCAATCTCCTGATCCGCACCCTGCTGCGCGCGGTGCCGCACGGCGAGGCGCCGGACCGTAACCCGTTCAAGAATGCGCCGGTGCCGGAGACCTGAGCATCACCCGAGCAGGAAGAGCGCGATGACGGCGGCCAACCCCGTGAGGCTGGCCATCGAGACGAACACGCCGCCGAGATCGACCCATCCGACCAGCCAGCCGGCGAGCCACGGCCCCAGCGTCATGCCGAGCGCGTACGTCGCCTGAAAGATGCTCATCGCCGTCGCACGCTCACGCGGCGCAACAGCGTCGAGTGTGCATGTCATCAGCACCGGAAAGATGAGGCCGCGGCCGACGCCGCCGATGGCCTGGGCGAGCATCAGCCACCCAATCGAGTGGACGAACGGAATCACGAACGTCGCGCCGGCGGCGAGGACGCAGCCGAGCGCCACCAGGTGGGCGGGGCGAGCGCGCCGGACGAGCCAGGTGTCGCCGACGATCGGCGCCGCCGCATACGGCACGAGCGCGACCATCGCGAGAACGCCGAGGACGTGCGACGAAGCCCCCAGGCGGACCGCATAGATCGGCGTGAATCCGTTCACCGTCGCCCAGAAACCGCATTGCACGAGCGCGGCAATGAGCGAAGCGCCGACGACCGTGCGTGAGCGCGCGATGCTGACGACGCCGACGACTGTCATGCGCGATGGCGCGCGCGGCCGCGCCGCTGCTTCGGGCACCGCGGCCACGCAGGCGAGGCCGAGGACGCCAAGCAGCGCGCCGGCGTAGAACGGGGCCGTCCAGCCCCATGACGAGGCTACCCAACCGCCGAGCAGCGCTGCGACGATCTGCCCGACGCCAGAGACCACCTGCATGATCGTCATCGCGCGATGCGAATCCGCCGGCGCGTAGTAATCGGAGAAGAGCACGGTGAACACGGCCCACGTGGCCGCCGCGACGCCGGCAAGCCCGCGGAAGACGACGAGCGAGCCCGACGCCGGCCCGAGTGCCAGCCCGAGCCCGCTAACGATCGCGGCGACGAGCCCGGCCACGACGAACGGCTTGCGCGCGCCCGAGCGATCGGACCACACACCGAGCGGAATGCGCAGCACGAGCTGCGTGAGACCGTACATGCCGACGACCCAGGCGACGAGCTGGAGCGACCCGCCGATGCGCTCGATGTAGGCGGGCAGGATCGGCACGTAGGTGTAGAGCGAGGCCCAGAACAACAGCGTGCCGAGCACGAACAGCGACGCCGAGCGGCGCCGGGCTTCGTCGATGCCGTGCGCGAGCACGGCACGGCGCGGCCGCGGGATGGCGCTGACGGTCAGGGACACGTCAGTACATCTCCCACCATGACGTTTCGGCCGCGAGCAGCTCGCGCGCCGGCCGTTCGAGCACGATCCGGCCCGACTTCATCACGTAGGCTCGTGCCGCGATTCCAAGCGCCGCCTTGATGCTCTGCTCGACGAGGACGATCGCAGTTCCGAACCGCTCGTTGACCTGGCGCACGGTCTCGAGCACTCGCTGCACGACCACCGGGGCCAGACCGATCGACGGCTCGTCCATCATCAAGAGCCGGGGGCGTGGCATGAGCGCCATGCCGACGGCGACCATTTGTTGCTGACCACCGGACAGCGTGCGCACGACCTGGTTGCGCCGCTCGGCGAGCATCGGGAAGAGGTCGAAGACGTCGGCCATGCGCGCGATCACCGTCCCCCGCTCGCCGACCGTGTATGCACCGAGGCGCAGATTCTCCACCACGGTGAGATCGGGGAACACGCCACGCCCTTCGGGGACCATCGCCAGGCCGCCCCGCACGTTGGCCGCCGGATCGCCGCTCGCCCACGCCGTCCCGTCGACGCGGATCTCCCCGCCGCGCGCGGGAATGAGGCCGAGGATGGTCTTGAGCAGCGTCGACTTGCCGGCCCCGTTGTGGCCGAGGAGCGCAACGATCTCGCCGGCGGCCACGCGGAGTGAGACGCCGGCGAGCACCCGCTTCTTGCCGTAGCCGGCTTCGAGACCGTCGACCTCGAGGAGCATGGCCTGGTTCATACGCCGAAGTAGATCTCGGTCAGCGCCGGATCCTTCGTGATCTGCTCGGGCCGTCCGCGCGCAAGCACGCGACCCTGGTGCAGGAAGACCACCTGGTCGGAGAGCTCGGAGACGAGCGCGATGTTGTGCTCGATGAGAAGGACCGTTTTGCCGCGCGTCACGAGCCCGCGCACGATCGGCACGATGCGCTGCAGCCATTCGGTATCCAGGCCCGACGTCGGCTCGTCCAGCAGCAGCACGTCCGCGTCGGTGGCCAGGATGCGGGCCATCGACAGCAGTTTTTGCTCCGGATATGCGAGGTCCTCGGCCAGCTCGTCGGCGCGATCGGCCAGGCCGAAAAAGTCGAGCACCTCCAGCGCTCGCGCCCGGGCCCGCCGCTCGTCGACCCGCACGCGGTGCGGATGCAGAAACAGCGTGACGACGTTCTCGCCGGCCGTGGACTGGCAGCCGAGCCGCACGTGGTCGAGCACCGTCATCTTGTTCCAGAGCCGCAGCTGCTGGAACGTGCGCGCGACCCCGCGGCGCTCGATCTCGTGCGGCGCCCGTCCGAGCAGCTCGCGGCCGCGGAGGCGGACGGAGCCGCCATCGGCCCGCAGGAAGCCGGACACGAGGTTGAAGATCGTGGTCTTGCCGGCACCGTTGGGCCCGATCAGGCCCGTGATGACACCTGGCCACACGTCGAAGCTGCAGTCGTCCACGGCCTGGATGCCGCCGAACGTCTTGCGCAGCCTCTCGACCGCGAGGACCGGCGGTGCGGTCATGACGCGGCGCCCGCCGCGGCACGCGTCGACCGCACGCGGCGCCGACCGAGGATGCCCTCCGGGCGCACGAACATGAACAGCACGAGCAGTCCACCGTAGAGGATCTGACGCACGGGCGCGGCCACCGCGTCGGGGATGGCGAGGAACTTCAGGGCTTCCGGGATCGCCAGCAACAGAAACGCGCCGACGAGCGGGCCGGCCAGGCGTTCGGTGCCGCCGAGAATCACGAGCGTCGCGATGAAGATCGACTCGTGCAGCGTGAAGCTCGACGGATTGATGTACGTGATGTAGTGCGCGTAGAGACTGCCCGCCACGGCGCCGAGCGCCGAGGAGAGCACGGCGACGACGATCTTCACGCGCACGACGTCCTTGCCCATCGCCGCCGCCGCGATCTCGTCGTCGCGGACCGCCTGCAGCACCCGCCCGAACGGTGAGCTGGTGAGGCGCTGGCACACCAGGTAGGTGAGCGCGGCCAGCGCGAGCGCGAGCGCGACGTATTTGAACGGCGTGTCGACGACCCAGCCGAAGACCACCGGACGCGGAATGGCGGGCAGGCCCGCGTGGCCGTTGGTCAGCTCGGTCCAGTTCATGAACACGGTGAGGATCACGACCTGCAGGCCGAACGACGCGACGAGATAATAGTCGCCGGCGGCGCGCAGCGACGGAATCGCAACCAGCGCGGCGGCGAGCGCGCCGACCAGGGCGGCGATGACCAGGCCACCCCAGAAGCCGAATCCGAAACGCAGTGCGACCAGCGCCGAGGCGTAGGCGCCGATGCCGTAGATCGCCGCGTGGGCGAGCGAGAAGATGCCCGCGTATCCGATGAGCAGGTTGAGCGAGAGCGCGAGGATCGTGTAGATCGCCGCCATGACGAGGTAGTGGGCGAGATATGCGGCCACGTGGCGCCCCCTAGAGCTCGGCGGACGCGACCCGGCGCCCGAAGAAGCCGCGCGGCCGCACCAGGATGAAGAGCAGGAAGACACCGAAGCTCAGCGCGGATTGCCACTCGGACGGAATCTTCCAGACGCCGAGGTTCTCGATGAGCCCGAGGAAGAGCCCGCCGAGCAGGGCGCCCGGGATCGAGCCGATGCCGCCCATGATCACGCCGACGGACGCGAGCAGCACGAACGTCGTGCCGCGATACGGCTCGGCGCCGACATCCATCGCGACCAGGATCCCGGCCGGCGCCGAGATCGCAGAGCCGATCGCATAGGTGAGCAGATGGATGCGCCGGAGATCGACGCCGACGGTGCGCGCCATCTCCGGCGCGCTCGCGACCGCGCGGATCGCCTGGCCCGAGCGTGTGTGGCGAAGAAAGAGCATCAAGGCGGCGGCGGCGACGATCACGAGCGCAACGGTCAGCAGGTGGAGCGCGGTGAGGAAGACGGGACCGAGCCGGATCGACGTCTGAAGAATTCCGATGTCCATGCGCAGCGGGTCCGGGGTGAACACGATCGCCAGCGTGTTTTCGACGAGAATCAACGTCCCGAGCGAGGCGATGAAGAGCGTGGTTCGTACGGCGCCGCGACGCTCGAGGGGCTGGTAGAGCAGGCGATCGATCAGCAGGCCGGAGGCGGCGGCGAGGATCACCGCCGCCACCGCCGCCACCGGAAGCGGCAGCCCAACGACCTTCTGACCCACGTACGCGTAGTACGCGGCGAGCGTGAAGACCGCGCCGTGCGCCACGTGAAAGTGCAGCGTGGTGCCGTAGATGAGTCCCCAGCCCAGGGTGCACAGCGCATAC
Organism: Candidatus Methylomirabilota bacterium; assembly: GCA_046723475.1. Taxonomy (GTDB): domain Bacteria; phylum Methylomirabilota; class Methylomirabilia; order Rokubacteriales; family CSP1-6; genus AR12. The sequence continues at coordinate 6,972 of JBKOUQ010000272.1, read as the reverse complement.
AGGCTGCCGACCACGACCCCGGTGGCGAACAGCTGAAGGACGAGGTCCACGGCGCTAGTGGCTCGCCTTGATGACCTTCTCGACCTGCACCTTGCCGCCGCGCAGGACGCCGGCCTCGATGTCCATGAGCGCCGCGTGATTCGGCTGGAAGACGAGCTTGCCGGAGATCGTGTCGAAGACCTTCAGCGATTCGATCGCCTGCTTGACGCCGTCGCCGTCGAGGCGACCGCCCGACTTCTTCATCGCTTCCTCCGCGGCGCGCGCGAAGATCTTCGTGCCCGTGTAGTACTGCACCGCAAAGAAGCCGGCGTCGACGCCGTACTTCGCGCGGAACTTCTTGGCGAACGGCAGCTCCGGGTCGAAGGGCAGCTTGGTGGTCAGCATTCCCTCGGCGCCGGGCGACTTGAACGTCTCGGGTACGAGCGTCCACGACGTCCCCGCCAGCGGGATCGTGATGCCGAGCTCACGCGCCTGATCAGCGATGATGGCAACGTTGCGTCCGTACGAATTGATGTAGAGCAGCTCGCCGCCCGCCGCCTTCAGCTTCGCGAGTTGCGCGCGGAAGTCCGTGCCGTCCAGCGTCACCTGTTCTTCGGCCACGACGCGACCACCCGCCGCCGCGTACTTGTCGCGGAACGTCTTGGCCGAATTGCGTCCGGCCTCGTCGTTGGCGGTGACGAGCGCGGCGGTGCGGAGTTTCTTGTCGCGGGCGAGCCAGTCCGCAATGACGCCGACCTCGTTCGAGACGACCGGGATGTTGTTGTAGAGGTAGTCCTTGTTGGCGAGGTTGTCGGACTGCCCGCCGCCGTTCATCATCACGACGTGGTGCTGCGCGCCGATCGGCTGGATGGCCAGCGTCGGCGCCGAGTACGAGGTGAGCGTGAACGGCACCTTCTCGACCTCGACCAGACGCCGCATCGCGTTCACGGCTTTCGAGGCGTCGGCCGCGTGATCATCGAAGACGATCTCGAGCTTCCGGCCGGCGATCCCGCCCGCGGCGTTGATTTCTTCCGCGGCGATCTCGGCCCCGCCCTTCATCCAGACGCCATAGGAGGCGCCGGAGCCGGTGAGGGGAAGGATCGCGCCGATCCTGATCGGCGCGCTGTCGGCCGCGGCAGCGATGCCGGCGGCGGCGAGGGTGAGGGTGACGATGACGGTCCGGAGCCTTCGCATGTCTGGCACCTCTCAGGTGGGATTCGCGCAGCGGTCAGCGCGCATAGGTCTCCACATCCGGCAACCGTCGTGCCACGCGACCGCACAGTATTGATGCTGACTTACGGCGCACCCGCTGCAGGACGGGCGGGGCAGCAGGCGTCGGTGAGGCGCGATCGCCCCACCCAACCGGCTAACACATGAGCCAGTCGCCGTAGGTGCCGCGGATCGGCTTACCTTCTGCGAAGCGGGCAAGGCGGAACGTCGGCAGATCCGGGTGTCCGCCGGGACCATCGACGATGAGCGTCGCGACCATGTTCCCAACGGCTGGGGACAGCTTGAAGCCGTGGCCCGAGAAGCCGGCCGCCACGTGGTAGCCCTCGGGCCCGACGCGATCGAGAATCGGATGCCAATCCGGTGTGACGTCGAAGCAGCCGGCGTAGCCGCGCGCAATGTGGCCGTTCGCCAGCGCCGGGAAGCGGTGACTGACCCGTCCGAGCGCCTCGGTCGATTCGTCGAGGCTCACGCCTTCCTTATAGGCGTCGGGGTCGGCGGCGTCCTGCGACTCCTCGGCGTCGAGCCCGCCGACGAGAATGTGCTCGCCGAGCTCGGGCCGCGTGTAGATGTTCGTCACGAAGTCGTAGACCATCGGGTGCGGTCGGCGATCGGTCTCGGGCCACGTGACGATGTTGATCTTGTGGCGACAGACGTGGATCGGCAGCTCGACACCTGCCATGGCGGCCACGCGGGCGCCCCACAAGCCGGCGGCGTTCAGGACCACCGGCGCCGAGATGTCGCCGGCGCTCGTGCGGACACCGCGCACGCGATTACCCTCGACGAGCACATCGACGACCGCGGTGTCTTCCAGCACGCGCGCGCCCGCCGCGCGCGCGGCGCGGGCGAAGCCCTGCGCCGTCTCGACGGGGTTGCAGTAGCCCGAGGCCGGCTCGTAGCAGCCGGCCACGAGATCCTCGATCCGCAGCCGCGGCTCGAGCTCGCGCATGTCGACCGGGGAGATGAGCCGCGTATCGATGCCGATCGAGCGTTGGAGCGCCACCGACGCCTCCATCGGCGCGCGCATCTTCTCGTCGACGCCGAGCAGGTAGCCGGTGTGACGGAAGCCACACGAGGCACCGCCGACGCGCTCGGCGAAGTGCTGGAAGAAGTCGAGCGAGTAGCGAATCATCCGGCACGTCTCGGCCGTCGAGTAGTGCTGTCGCACGCACGCCGAGCTCTTGCCCGTACCGCCCGATGCGAGGCTGCTCTTGTCGACGACGACCACGTTGCGCACGCCGCGCTGCGTGAGGTGAAACGCCGTACTCGCGCCGGTGACCCCGCCGCCGATGATGACCACGTCTGCCGTCCGGGCTGTCGTCATGGGCGCGAGTATATAGTGGAGGCCCTACACAAGGAGACCCCATGCCGATTCCAGCCGCGATGACCGCGACCGTACTGGTCGCTCCGCATCGCTTCGAGCTGCAGCAGCGCGCCGTGCCGGCGCCGGGCGACGAGGACGTCCTGATTCGTGTGAGGGCCTGCGGCGTCTGAGGAACGGATCTGAAAATCATCCACCAGGGCATGCCACAGATGCCCCCGTACGGCGAGTTCATCTTCGGCCACGAGTACGCGGGCGACATCGTGGCGGTGGGGCGCACCGTGGATGAGTTTCAGATCGGCGACCGGGTGGTCGTCGAGGCGCACATGGGATGTCGTCGCTGCGAGAACTGCATTCGCGGCCTGTACACCGCGTGCCTGAACTACGGCAACATGCGCCGCGGACACCGCGCCAACGGATTCACGACGAACGGCGGCCTCGCCGAGTATGCCGTCAATCACGTGAACACGCTCTATCGGATGCCTGACGGCGTCAGCTACGAAGAAGCAACCGTCGTCATGACGTCTGGCAGCCCGCTGTTCGGCCTGCAGAACGCGGGCGGCTATTTTGCGGGTGAGACGGTGGCCGTGCTCGGGCCGGGACCGATCGGGCTCATGGCGATCCAGCTCGTGCGCGCGCTCGGCGCCACGCGTGTGATCCTCACGGGCACGCGCGAGTCGCGGCTGAGCGTCGGGCGGCAGCTCGGCGCGGATGTCACGATCAACAGCCGCCAGTCCGATGCGGTGGCGGCGGTGCTGGACGCCACGCGCGGCAAGGGCGCCGACCTCGTCATCGACTGCGCGGGCGGCGATGACACGTTCGATCAGTCGATCCGCATGGCCAAGCCGGGCGGCAAGGTGCTGCTGGTCGCCTTCTACCACGGCCCCGTCACCGCGGACATCAGCCACGCCGTGCGCCGCAACATCACGATCTATACCGAGCGCGGTGAGGGCGGTACGAGCGTCGGGCGGGCGCTGGCGCTGCTCGCGGCGGGACGGCTCACCGCCAAGCCGCTCATCACCCATCAGTTTCCGCTCGCGCGCGTGCACGAGGCGATGCAAGTCCTCGAGACTCGCGCGGGAGATCCGCTGAAGGTCATCCTGAATCCGTGAGCCGGCCGGCGTCGTTCGTCGCCGTGGTGCTCGTCGGCGCGGCGCTCGCCGCCGCCCCCGCGGTCGCGGCGCCCGCGGGCCAGCTGACGTGGGCAGCGCACTTCAGCCTGGCACCGACGTTCTTCGACCCCGCCGAGACGTCCGGACTGATCACGCCGTTCATGATCCTGTACGCGCTCCACGACGCGCTCGTGAAGCCGATGCCGGGCAAGAGCATGGCGCCCAGCCTGGCCGAGTCGTGGACGACTTCGCCCGACGGCCTGGTCTACGAGTTCGTGCTTCGGCGTGGCGCGACGTTCCACACCGGCGATCCCGTGACGGCTGACGACGTCAAGTTCTCGTTCGAGCGCTACCGCGGCATCTTTGCGCGCGCGCTCAAGGAGCGCGTCGCGAGCGTGGAGACACCCGATCCCGCGCGCGTGCGCTTTCGGCTCAAGCAGCCGTGGCCGGACTTCCTCCTGCATTACGGTACGCCGGCCACCGGCGCCGGCTGGATCGTTCCGCGCAAACACGTCGAGCGGGTCGGCGAGGACGGCTTCAAGAAGGCGCCCGTCGGCGCCGGCCCGTATCGGTTCGTCTCGTTCACGCCCGGCGTCGAGCTGGTGCTGGAGGCGTTCGACGGCTACTGGCGCAAGACGCCGAGTGTGAAGCGCCTCGTCATCAAGGCGGTGCCCGACGGCACCACGCGTCTGGCGATGCTGAAGCGTGGTGAGGTCGACATCGCGTACGGTTTCGACGGCACGCTGGCCGATGAGGTGCGGCACACGGCCGGGCTGACGCTCCGCCCGGCGCCGTTCACGAGTACGCACTGGCTGCTGTTCGCGGACCAGTGGGATCCCAAATCGCCGTGGCATGACCGCCGCGTGCGCCTCGCCGCGAATCACGCCGTGAACCACGAGGCGCTCAGCCAGGCCGAGACGCTCGGTTTTGCGCGGATCACCGGCAGCATCATTCCGAGCAGCTTCGACTTCTACTGGCAGCCGTCGCGCTACGCCTACGACTCTACGCGAGCACGCCGGCTGCTGGCCGAGGCCGGGTATCCGGGCGGCTTCGAGGCCGGCGACCTCTGGTGCGACGCGGGAACCACGAGCGCCAGCGAGGTGCTCGTCAACGATCTGCAGGCGGTCGGGATTCGCACGCGGTTACGGCCGCTCGAGCGCGCCGGGTTCCTCAAGGCCTTCCAGGACAAGAAGCTCAAAAACGTGATCTACAGCCTCAGCGGCATCGCGGGCAACGCGGCGACACGTATCGAGGCGTTCGTGGCGTCGAGCGGCGTGTACGCCTACGGCGGCTATCCCGACATCGACGAGCTGTACCGCGCGCAGGCGCGCGAGGTCGACGCCAGGAAGCGCGAAGCACTCCTGCATCGGATCCAGCAGCTGATGCACGACAAGGCCCTCTTCCTACCGATCTGGCAGTTCGTGCTCCTTCAGGGCGTCGGCCCGCGGGTGGGCGACGCGGGCCTCGGCCTCATCACCGACTATCCATGGTCGGCGCCCTACGAAGATCTTCGACTCAAGCCCTAACCCTTGATCGCGCCGCGCATGAGGCCGGACGCGATGTAGCGCCGAAGCGCATAGAAGATGACGATCGGCGGCAACGAATAGAGGATGGCCAGCGCCATCATGTAGTTCCACGGGGCCTCGTCGGTGTTGAAGAACTGCGCGATGGCGACGGCCACCGTCATGTTGCGCGTCGAGGACAGCAGCACGTACTGGTAGACGTACTCGTTCCAGGCGAGCAGCAGCGCGAACGTCCCGACCGCCGCCAGCGCCGGCGCCATCAACGGCAGATAGTTCAGCCGGTATCTCTGCAGCGGCGACGCGCCGTCGACACGCGCCGCCTCATCGAGCTCGATCGGGATGAGGCTGCCGTATTGCTGAAGAATCAAGATCGCGTAGGGCGTGGCGAACGTGACGTTCGCCGCGATGATCGCCCAGAGACTGTTGGCGAGCCCGTACGTCGCCATGAGGCGCGAGAACGGAATAACGAGAAACGAGGCCGGCACGGCATAGGTCACGAGCGGGGCATTGGTGAGCATCCAGTGCTCGCCGAGGCGCAGGCGGCCAAGCGCAAAGCTCACGAGCGAGCCGACGACGACGGTCACCACCATCGTCATCACACCGATGAACGCGCTGTGGCCGAACTGTCGCCAGACATCCGCCACGAGCCAGTACCCCTGGGTCAGCACCGTGTGAAAGCTGTGAAGCGACGGGTCGGGCGGCCAGACGATGCCCTCGAACTCGATGTCGCCTTCGTCCGGATCGAGCGCGATCAAGAGCATGTTGTACACGGGCAGCAGCGACCAGACGACCAGCGCCACGAGGAGGATGACGGACGCCATCTCGCGCGCAATTTTCACAAGCGTACCTGCCTGGTCTCGACGACGCGCATCAGGACGACCGTGATCGGGATCAGCGCCGGCAGAGCCGAGAGCGCGATGGCGACACCCAACGACGGCTGCGCGGCGTTGAAGGCGTAGTGCATGCCGAGTGTGGCGAGGACGTCGGTCGAGTAGGCCGGCGCGCCTTCCGACACGAAGGCGACGGTCGTGAAATCCCCAACCGTCCAGAGCGTGCACAGCAGCGTACACACCAGATAAAGGTTACCGAGCAGCGGCAACACGACGTGGGCGAAACGCCGGGAGCCGCTGGCGCCGTCGACCTCGGCCGCCTCGTAGATCTCCTGGGGGATCGCCATCCGAGCGGCGAAGAAGGTGAGCGTCCAGAACGGCAGCCACTTCCAGACGTCAGCGACGATGTTGGCGCCGAGGGCAAGACGGTGATTGGTGAGCCACAGCGGGCCCTGAACCCCGAACAGCTTCGCGAGCAGACTGTTGACGAGCCCCTCCTCGCCGATCAGCATCCAGTGGAACGACACGAACGCCGGAATCGCCGGAAGCGCCCACGGCAGCATGAACACGGGGAGGAAGGCCCTGATCCACCAGCGGCGGCGCATGAAGAAGCCGGACAGCAACAAGGCGCCGAACAGCTTCAGGTTCACGCCGAGCGCGACGAACAGGAGCGTATTGACGACCGCCTGCGCGTAGAAAGGGTTCGCGAGGAGCTCGCGGTAGAGCGACGGATCGCGCGCCATCCACAGCCCGTAGCCCACGGGGTAGACGACGAACGCCAGGAACACCGCGGCGTAGGGAACGCTGAACGCGATGGCCCAGGCGCGTTCCGAGCCGAGGGTCAGCCCTTGACCCCGCCCATCGTCAGGCCGGCCGTCATGCGCCGGCGGAATGCGTAGTAGATCACCACAGGCGGCAGCGCGTAGATGATCGCCGTCGCCATCATGTAGTTCCAGGGCGACTGATCGCTGTTGAGGAAC
>JBKOUQ010000093.1:0-5756 GCA_046723475.1 Candidatus Methylomirabilota bacterium | reverse complement strand
GGGGCCTGTGTGGGGGCCCCTTTTTCCCGCGGGGCCCGACAAAAACCCCAAACCTGGGGTATTACCGGTTCGGCGCCCCCCACGCCCGCCGCAGCGCCGCATACCGGGTTCGACCACATCGCCACGCGCGGCGGCGACATGTCACACGAGCCGCGCGCGGACGCGCGACGAAATTCCGTCGACGATCATCACCATCGCGACGGTGACGAGCAGCACGGTCGACGCGGCGGGGTAGTCGATCATGCGCAGATACGTCTGCAGATAGAAGCCGATGCCGCCGGCGCCGACGAAACCGAGCACCGTCGCCGCACGGATGTTCGTCTCGAGCCGATACAGAACGTACGAGAGAAACAGCGGCAGGACCTGCGGCAGCACACCATAACGAAGAATCTGCAGCCGCGTCGCGCCCGTCGCCGTGATCGCGTCGACGGGGCCGCGATCGATGCCCTCGATGGCCTCCGAATAGAGCTTGGCGAGCGACGTGGTCGTGTAGGCGACGACCGCGAGCACGCCGGGGAACGGGCCGAGTCCGACCGCGGCGACGAAGATCAGCGCGTACACGAGCGTGTCGACGCTGCGGAAGAAGTTGAGCGCCGCGCGCGCGGGATGAAACACGGGCGGCGCGGCGACGTTGCGCGCGGAGACGAATCCCAGCGGCAGTGCGAGCGCGGCGGCGACGGCGGTGCCGAGCACCGCGATCTCGAGCGTCTTCAGCGCGCCGAGCAGGGCCGCCGGCAACACGCGCAGATCCGGCGGCAGCATGCGGCGGACGATATCGAGCATCCACGGGATCCCGCGCGCGAGCCGCGCGGGATCGGCGCCCGTGTCCCACGCGGCCCACGCCAGGACGACGAGGGCGATGAAGACGCTCGCCCGTCTCATGACGGCCCCGCCGCGTCGACGGCGGAGTCGCCGTCGCCATAGATCGCGGACACGCGCGGCGGCGTCAGCGCGGCCGGCGGCCCGTCGAAGACGACGCGGCCTCGTCGGAAGCCGACGATGCGCGTCGCGTATGTCAGCGCGGTCTCGAGCTGGTGCTGGCTCACGATCAGCGTGAGGCCGCGCTCGGCGTTGATGCGCTTGAGCAGGTCCATGATGCTGCCGGTGAGGGCCGGATCGAGGCTTGCGGTCGGCTCGTCCGCGAGGATGACCGACGGCGCCTGGGCCAGCGCGCGTGCAATCGCGACGCGCTGCTGCTCGCCGCCGGAGAGCGTATCGGCACGACGCGCGGCGAAATCGGCCAGGCCGACCTGGGTGAGGCACGCCATCGCGATGCGGTGGTCGTCGGCGGAGAAGTGGCCGAGCAGGGTGGGCAGCGTCGGTGCCCACCCGAGCCGCCCCGCGAGCACGTTGTCGAGCACCGACGCCCGACGCACGAGGTTGAACTGCTGGAACACCATTCCCATCTGACGGCGCAGCACGCGGAGCGTCGCCGCGTCGGTCCCGGTCACCGCACGGCCGCCGAGGCGCACCGTCCCGGCGGCCGGCTCGACGAGACGATTGAGCGCGCGCAAGAACGTCGTCTTGCCGGCGCCCGAGCGGCCGAGGATGACGACGAACTCACCGGCACGGACGGTCAGGTCGACGCCATCCACGGCGACGACGGCCGGCGGCAGCACCACGCGCAGCCCGGCGACCTCGATCATGCCGACGCCGGGCGCGTCGCGGCTCAGCGCGGTCGCGCGCCGAGCAGCTCGACGGCCGCGCGCACGGGGTCGTAGTCGCGGTCTTCGGCGGGCGCGAAGCCGTCGATTTCGTACATGCGCTTGAGCAGCGTGGCGTAGGCCGGCCCGTGCATCTGCAGGAGCGCTGCGCGAATACGCTCGACGACGGCTGCATCCAGGCCATCGCGCGCCGCGATGCCCGCCTCGGGGATCGGGGGCGTTTCCGCGATGAAAACCACCTTGTCGCGCTCGGCGGGATCGCGCAGATATTGCTCGCGCGCCATGTCGAACGACGCGATGGCGTCGACGTGGCCATTGACCAGCGCCCGCATGGCGGCGTCGTGCGCGCCCGCGAACATGACCTCGCGGAAGAACGACTTCGGGTCGCGGTCCTTCACAAGGCCGCGCTGGATGAGCAGCACCATGGGATAGGTGTAACCCGACGACGAGCTCGGATCGACGAACGCGATCGTCTTGCCACGAAGGTCTTCCAGCGTCTTGATCCCGCTGTCCCGCCGTACATAGATGCGCGACGTAAAGCTGCTCTTGCCGTGCCAGAGATTCCGCGCCACGATGCGTGCGCGCGCCTCGCGGCTGGCCAGCACGTACCCCACCGGATGGACGAAGGCCAGGTCGGCCGTGCGATTGCGCAGCGCTTCGATCACCGCCGCATAGTCGGAGGCAACCGTCACGCGAATCGGAGCGCCATAGAGTTTGCCGAGCGCCTGCGCGAACTCCTCACCGGCGGCGAGCAGGTCGGTCGGCTTCTGCGACGGCGTCAGCACCAGGTGCAAGGGCGGCTGCGCGATCGCGGAGACCGCCACGACGCAGACGAGCGTGACAATCATCGCGGCGACGATCTTTTTCACCGCGCGCGAGCATATCAGACGTCGCAGTATCGAGGCGCGCATGTAAACTCTCTGGCCGTGGGTTCGATCCTCGACGTCCGGCGCTGGCCCGACGTGCGCGCGACGTTCACGTGGGGCGCGCTGTGGCCGCTCTTCGACGGCGATCGCGCGCGGCTCAACCTCGCGCACGAGTGCGTCGACCGCCACGCCGGCGCCGGCGTCGCCGTCCGCATCATGCAGGCTGATGGCCGCGTGGCGGAGCATTCGTTCGCCGAGCTCGCCGAGTGGTCCTCACGCTTCGCCCATCTGCTCGAGAGCGAGGGCATCGCGGCCGGCGACCGCGTGGCGATCATGCTCGAGCCGTCGCTCGCGTTCTACGGCGCGCTGTTCGGCGCGATCAAGTGCGGCGCCGTCGCGGTGCCGTTGTTCACGCTGTTCGGGCCCGACGGAATCGCGCTGCGCGTCGACGACTGCCGGCCGCGGATGCTGCTGGTCGAGCGCGAGGCGGCGCGCTGGCAAGCGGCGCTCGCGGGTGTGCGCGTGATCGGGCTCGACGCCGCGTTCGAGGCGCGGCTCGCCGAGCACAGCGCGCGGTACACGCCGCACACCGCGGCCGACGATCTCGCCGTGCTGCAATACACCTCGGGGACCACGCGCGCGCTGCCCGAGGCCGTCCGACACACGCATCGCGCCGTCGTCACGCTCATGGTGGCGGCGCTCTACGGCATCGGCCTGCAGCGCGGTGATCGCTACTTCTGTCCGTCGTCGCCCGCGTGGGGCCACGGGCTCTGGCATGGCACGATCGCACCGCTCGCGCTCGGCATTGCGGTCGGTGCGCTCGCCGGGCGCTTCGATCCCGGCCGGTTCGCGGCGGCGCTCGACGCATTCGCCATCACGAACGTCGCGGCGGCGCCCACGGTCTACCGCATGGCGCGCGCCGCCGGTTGGACGCCCGCGCGCGACCGGATCACGAAATGCTCGTTCACCGGCGAGCCGATGGATTCCGCTACGCGTGAGTTTCTGACGGAGGCGCTCGGTGTCGCGCCGTGCAGCATGTACGGCAGCACGGAGGTGGGCGTGATCCTGGTCGACTATCCCGGCTTCGAGGGTTACACCGTCCGGCCTGGCGCGCTCGGCTCCGCGGCGCCAGGGTGGGAGGTCGCGATCGTCGACGACGCGGGAACGCCCGTCGAGACGGGCGCCCTCGGCGAGATCGCGGTTCGCCGCCGCGGCGCCTGGTTTCCCGTGAAGGATCGCGGGTGGATGGACGCCGACGGTTACGTGCACCACGTCGGCCGGTCCGATGACGTCATCATCTCCGCGGGTTGGACGATGAGCGCCGTCGAGATCGAGCAGGTGCTGCTGCGTCACCCCGACGTCCGCGACGCGGCCGTGATCGCGGTGCGCGATGCCACGCGCGGTCAGGTTGCGAAGGCGTTCGTCGTCGCCGACCGCGGCGGCGACGCGTTCGAGCGCGAGATTCAGGAGTGGGTGCGCACCCGGCTGAGCCGCCACGAGTATCCACGCGCGGTGCAAATCGTCGACGCGCTGCCGCGCACGCCCGCGGGCAAGGTCGACCGGCGCGCGCTGCGCGCGCGGGAGGTGTGATGCGATTTCCTGTGATCACCGACGAGGCGCTCGCGGCCCTGCGCGCGCGCGTGGGCCGCGAGGTGCCGCGGCCGGAGCCGTACATCGAGGTCGCGAGCCGCGACGCCATCCGTCACTGGGCGCACGGCATCGGTGATCGCAATCCTCACTGGGCCGCCGCACGCGTGGCGCCGCCGACGATCCTCTTCGCGATGGACCGCATCGTCTCCGGCTACGTGGGCGGCCTGCCGGGCATTCACGCGATGTACGGCGGCACCGAATTCCGCTGGCGCCGCCGCATTCGCGAGGCTGAGCGTCTCGTCGGCACCAGCGTCCTGCTGCCGCTCGACGAGCGGCCCTCGCAGTTCGCGCGGCGCGCCATCAAGCAAACGTACCGCACGACGTTCGTGGATGACGCGGGCGGCGTCGTCGCCGACGCGGATTCATGGTGCTTTCGCACCGAGCGCGACACCGCGCGCGAGCGACGCAAGTACGCGCCGGTCGAGCCGCATCGCTACGGTGAGGCCGAGCTGGCCAAGATCCGCGATGCGTATCGCGGCGAAGCGTTTCGCGGCGCCACGCCGCGCTATTGGGACGATGTCGCGCCGGGCGAGGCGCTGCCGGAGATCGTCAAAGGCCCGCTCACGGTCACGTCGATCATCGCGTTCGTGCAGGGCTGGGGCAGCCTCTACGTGCGCGCGCACGGCTTGGCGTTCGACCTCTTCGACCGTCATCCGGCGCTCGGCATCCCCAATGCGTTCGACGTCCCGGAGCCGCCCGAGCGCGTGCACTGGGACGAGGCCCTCGCGCGCGCCGTCGGCGTGCCGGGCGCCTACGACTATGGTCCCGAGCGGGTGGCCTGGCTGGGCCAGCTCGTGACGAACTGGATGGGCGACGCGGGATTCCTCGCGCGGCTCGCCGTTCAGGTGCGACGGCACAACCTCATCGGCGATACGACGTGGTGCCGCGGCCGCGTGCGTGCGCGCGGCGCGCCTGGCGCGGTGACGCTCGAGCTCGAGGCGGTCAATCAGCGCGGTGAGACGATCGCGATCGGCGAAGCGGCCGTCATCCTGCCGTGCCGCGCTGCCTGACGCCGCTCAGCGCTGCGGCTCGACGGCCTGACGCCGCTCAGCGCTGCGGCTCGACGCGCACGAGGTCGTAGCCCCGACCGACCATGCAGCGCTCGTAGACCCGCTGCTCGGCCGCGGCCTGCCACGACGGATCGCTGTACGGCCCTGGCCCGCCCCACCCCGAGCGCCCGTAGGGATACACGTACGGCCACGGCGCGCCATAGGGGCCGACGGAGTATGTCGTCGCCAGATCTCGCGCCTCGAGGCGACACGACCGCTCGTCCGCGGCCGCCACGTCGGCCGGGACATTCGGGTTGACCCACGCGTAGGACGCGCAGCCCCCGAGCAGCACGGCGAGCGCGCTTGCGGAAATCGCGCCTCGGACGGCGTCTTTCATGACGGTCTCCGACGGTTCACGCCGCATGCCAGCGACTCACGACCGCTTCGGCGAACAGCGTGAGGATTTCCTCGCGCGCGGCGAAGCCCGTGCCTGGTGCTTGCGGAAATGCGATCACGCGCGTCAGCCCTCTCACGCCGACCAGGCGCGCGACCTGAGCGTGCACGTCGTCCGGCGTGCCGGCCAGGGC
>JBKOUQ010000102.1:0-7046 GCA_046723475.1 Candidatus Methylomirabilota bacterium | reverse complement strand
GTTCCAGGCCGACGACGCGGCCTGCCGTCAGTACGCGCTTCAGTCGGCGGGCATTACGAGGAAGCAGGCCGCCACGGGCACGATGGTGACCGGCGCTGCGGTCGGCACGGCGGTCGGCGCTGCGGCGGGGGCGGCGCTGGGCGCCGCCGCCGGGAATCCGGCAATTGGTGCAGCGGCCGGAGCAGGGGCGGGGCTGCTCGGCGGAACGGCGGTTGCCGGTGGTTACGCCGACTCGAACGTCCACTCGGTGCAGCAGCGGTACGACGCCGGCTACATGCAGTGCATGTACGCCAAGGGAAATCAGATCCCCGTCTCACGCGGCGCCGTTCCGTACTCGCCGAACCGTGTGTCGACCACGCCGCCTCCGCCACCGCCGCCGGCGATGACGACGCCACCGCCCGGCTCGGCGCCGTCAGCGCCACCCGCAACGATGGCGCCCACTGTGCCGCCGCCGCCAGCCGGCACGCCGCCTCCCCCACCCCCGCCGCCGGGAAGAAGCTCGTAGCGCGGCGACGTCCTAACGCGCTAGGTAGTCGCGGGCGGCCTTGGCGACCGCGTCCGCATCGAAACGGTTGATCTCGCCGATCAACTCGTTCGTCATCAGATCCTTGGCGTCCACGCGCTGCTTGAGCACGCCCCACTTGAGCAGGAAGTCCATGTACTCGCGCAGGCTCGCCTCGTTCGTCTCGCCCCAGCGCCGGACCCCTGCGGGCTCCAGCCGCAGTTGTGGGATCCGCGCACGCAACACGTTGACGTCCTCACGCACCGCGGTCGCTTCGTCCTTACCCGTGGGCCGCGTGAACGGGAACACCTCGTACAGGATCCGGACCGCGGCTTCGGGATTGGCGATCGTGAAGATCGTGCCCTTCGCGTAGGCGCGGCCGAATCCGGTCAGGTCCTTGGCCCGTGCCTGGATCGTTTCCTCGAGCGCGATGAAGCCGTTGGATGGGAACCGCTCGATGGGGCGCTTGTCGAGGAGACGAAGCTTCAGCCCTGCGTTCTCGATGAGCGCGTACTGCGTATCGAACTGGCTGAGCGCATCGAGCTGCTTGCTTCGCAAAAGCGCCGCCGGCTGCGCGCCCTCTCCGGCGACGACGATGTTGATATCCGTGTCGGGATTCAGTCCGGACGCGGCGGCGAGAGCGCGCGCGACCACGACCCCTGCGGACGCCATGTTCGTTACGCCGATCGTCTTACCCTTCAAATCGGTGAGCTTCTGGATCGGACTGTCGGCGGGGACGGCGATCGCGTAACCCGGCGTCTGATATGCCGTGTAGAAGTTCTTGATGCGCACACCTTGCTGCCGCGCGATCGCGAGCGGCTCCATGCTGGGCAGCGTGAGCGGGAACTCGCGGGTCGCCACGAACTTCACGCAGTCGGTCGACCCGGTGAGAGGGACAACCTCGACGTCCAGGCCTTCTTGAGCGAACCAGCCCATTTTGATCGCGATCGCGAACTGCGAGCCGACACCGGCGGTGAGCGTTCGTGCGCACGTCCCGACACGCAGCCGCGTCGGCGACTGCGCCGCGGCGGGAGGTGCGACATGCAGGCCGAGCAGGAGCACCGTCAGCACCATGGGGGTACGAAATCGTAGAGTCATGGGGCGCACTGTAGGGTCGTTGGCCACATCGTTGCAATAGACCGCAGGCGTGAGTGGCATGGCGTTTCGGATGGTGTCCGTCGGATTGGTGGCCCTGGTGGCGTTCGGCGCCGGGGGGGTCGCGACCGCGTCCGCGCGCACCGTGGGCGAATTCATTGACGATGCGCGCATCGCGGGGGAAATCACGGCGCGCTTGACGGCCGACTCGCCCTCGAATCTGGTGAAGGTCAACGTCAAGAGCGAGAGCGGCATCGTCACGCTCGATGGCACCGTCGATTCGGAGGACAAGCGCGCGCGGGCGGCACAGATCGCGAGCTCGGTCGATGGCGTGAAGGGATTGGTCAACAACATCCACGTCGCCGGCACGCCATCATCCTCGACCGGATCGACGACGCCGCCGCTCGATGCAACCGGCACGATCTCGTCGGTCGATCCGTCGACCGGCACGATTACGCTCAGCGATGGCCGCGTGCTCCGCACAAACGACCGCACGACGGTCTACCTGCCTGCGGATGTGCACGCGCTGAAGCCCGGGGACCATGTCCTAGTACGCGGCGGGTCGCCCATCACTGCCCGCGCGCCCGAGATGCGGTTGGGGACCGTCGCCCGCGTCGACGCGGCGCATGATGAGCTGATGCTCACGGACGGCACAGTCGTCCACGTCTTGTCCTCGGCCCTCGTTCACCGCGGAAACGACCGCGTGTCGCTGGCGCAGGTCGAGCCTGGCGCCGAGGTCGTAATTCAGCTCGCGCCCGTGCCGTCCGCATCGCCCGGTACGACGCGATCGCCAGGCAAGACAGCGCCCAGTACGACGACGTCGTCGAACACGACGACCACGCCGCGCACGACGACGCCGGTGCCCGCGCGCACAGGCTCGGCCGCGCTCGATGCGGCCGACGTCAACGTCGTGTGGACGCCGTCCACCGCGACGCGCTGACTTCCCCCCGAACCGTCTCCGTTCGCTGTCTACTCTGCCCGCCCGGCAATCTGCGCGCGCCCGGCGCGCGTGGGGTACGATACCGCCAGTTCCGCCGGCGCCTGCGGCCGGCAGGGAGGACCCCATGCCGTACGACCTCGTGATCAAGAACGGAACGGTGATCGATGGCTCCGGCCTGCCCGGCTACCGGGCCGACGTCGGCGTACGGCACGGCCGCATCGTGTCGATCGGACGCATTCGTGAGCGCGGCCGCGAGACGCTCGACGCCGAAGGCCATGTCGTCGCGCCCGGCTTCGTCGACGGTCACACGCACATGGACGCGCAGATCTTCTGGGATCCGCTCGGGACGTCCTCCTGCTACCACGGCATCACGACCGTCGTCATGGGCAATTGCGGCTTCACGCTCGCGCCGTGCCCGGCGAAGGACAAGCACCTCGTCGTCCGCAATCTGCAGCGCGCCGAAGACATCCCGCCCGAGGCGATGGAGGCGGGTATCGACTGGCGCTGGACGACGTTCCCGGAGTTTCTCGACACACTCGACGCGCTGCCGAAAGGCATCAACTACGCCGGGTACATCGGCCATTCCGCGCTGCGCACGTACGTGATGGGAGAGCGCGCTTTCGACAAGCAGCCGACGGAGGACGAGCTCTCCGCGATGGAGCGCGAGCTGCGCGACGCGCTGCGCGCCGGGGCGATGGGCTTCACCACGTCACGGTCGCCAAGCCACGAGACGCCCGATCACCGGCCGGTGGCGAGTCGCGTCGCGGACTGGAGCGAGGTCCGGCGTCTCGTGAACGCGATGGGCGAGCTCAACGCGGGCATCTTCGAGATCGCGGGCGAGAACGTCGATCGTGAGGCCGACAATCCCGGCCTGCCCGACTACCATCGGCGCCTGAAGGAGCTCGCGGTGGAGAGCGGTCGGCCGATCACGTTCGGCGTGTTCGGTCGGCGGGCCGCGCCGAGCGTGTGGCGCAAGTACATGGCCCTCCTGGACGACACGGCGGCGGCGGGCGGTCGCATGTTCGCGCAGGCGCACAGCCGGTCGCTGTCCGCGCTGCTGTCATTCAAGACGCAGATGCCGTTCGATCGCCTGCCGCTGTGGAGGGATCTGCGCAAGCTTCCGATCGCCGAGAAGATCGCGAAGCTGCGCGATCCCGAGTTCAAGAAGAAGCTCGTTGAAGCGACGAACGAGACGCCGGAGCAGAAGGCGCTCGGCACCGAGGCGCGGCCGCAGCCGTACGAGTGGCTGTTCGTGTTCGACACGGTCGAAGGCCCCCATCGTTCGGTGGCCGAGGTCGCGACCGAGCGCGGCGTGCATCCCGCGCAGGCCATGATCGACCTCGCGCTCGAGAAGGACCTCGACCTGTTCTTCCTCATGCCGGTCGCCAACGAGGACCAGGACGCCGCGCTCGAGATCATGAAGCACCCGCGCGCGTGCGTGACGTTCTCGGACTCCGGCGCACACGTCACGCAGCTGATGGACTCGTCGCTGCAGACGCATCTGTTCGCGCACTGGGTGCGCCGAAAGCACGCGTTCACGCTGGAGCAGGCGGTCCGCATGCTGACGCTCGTTCCCGCGACTCTGTGGGGCTTCGCGGACCGCGGGCTGCTCCGCGAGGGGATGGCGGCGGATTTCGTCGTGTTCGATCCCGAGACGATCGGCGCGGAGATGCCCGAGCTCGTCGCCGACTTGCCAGCCGGCGCACGCCGGCTCGTGCAGCGTTGCCGCGGCGTCGCGGCCACCGTCGTGAACGGCGAGACGATCCTGCGCGAAGGCAAGCCGACCGGGGCGCTGCCCGGACAGCTGCTTCGCGGGCCGCTCGCGCGGCGGAGCTGACTCAATGCTCGTCAACTGGGTCAAGGTGCGTATCAAGCCCGGGGAGCGTGAGCGGTTCCTCGACGCGATCGAGCAGGACGCGCTCGGCTCCGAGCGCGACGAACGCGGCTGCTACCGGTTCAACGTGCTGCAGGACGCCGCGGACCTGAACACGTACTACTTCTACGAGGTCTACAAGGACGAGGCGGCGCTGGAGGCGCATCGTGCGATGCCGCACTATGCCAAGTGGCGCGCCGCCGCCGACACGCTCGACGGCCCCTCGCAGCCGACGCGCTGCACGACCGTCTTCCCGCGCGACGCGAAATACTGGCAGGGCGCCAAGACGTAGCGCGGTGACGGCGCGCGCCGCGGCAGCGCTGCTGATCGTCCTGGCCACGGCGGGCGGTGGCCACGCGGCGCGACCGGCAGACCGCGTCGGTGCGTCGGGCCCGGGTAGTATCGCAGGCCAACTGCTGGTCGCGACCGAGTCGCTACGTGACCAGCGCTTCGCGCGCACGGTCATCTACATGTTGCGTCACGATGCGACGGGCGCGTTCGGTCTGATCGTGAACCGGCCCGTTGGTCGCGTCCCGCTGGCGCGCGTGCTCGAGACGCTCGGGCGCGAGGCCGCCGGCGTCGAGGGTGAGATCCGCGTGCACTACGGCGGCCCGGTCGACGTCGGCCGGGGCTTCGTGCTGCACACGCGCGACTGGCGCGGCGACGACAACGGGCCCGTAAACGGCGCCATCGCGGTCACGGGGGATCCGGCGGTGTTCGAGGCGCTCGGTCGTGGTGCCGGGCCGCGTCACGCGCTGTTCGCGGCCGGCTACGCCGGCTGGGGACGCGGCCAGCTCGACGCCGAGATGAGCGGCGGCTTCTGGATTGTCGTCAGCGCGGACGAGTCGCTCGTGTTCGACGACGACGCGGAGACCAAATGGGAGCGCGCGACGCAGCGGCAGCGGATCTCGCTGTAGCGACGGCATCGGCCGTGTGCTTCGCCTCTACACCGGCCGTGTGCTTCGCTTCGAGACTGCTCGTGTGCTTCGCTTGACGCGGCCGCGCAGGCGCTCTATCGTTCCCGCCACCAGCAACGAATGAGGTGAGCCATGACAGCTCGAGAGCTGCGCTCGCGCCTTCGTCACCCTGTGGTCGATGCCGATGGCCACTGGCTCGAGTACCTGCCCGTCATGCGTGAGCAGTTCCGCAAGATCGCCGGCGAGGCCGCGGTCGAAGGGCTCGCGCTCGCGGCGTCGCGCATCCCCAACGCGCTCAA
Organism: Candidatus Methylomirabilota bacterium; assembly: GCA_046723475.1. Taxonomy (GTDB): domain Bacteria; phylum Methylomirabilota; class Methylomirabilia; order Rokubacteriales; family CSP1-6; genus AR12. The sequence goes on along the minus strand of JBKOUQ010000102.1, from coordinate 1,420 downwards.
GATGACGCTCGACGAGCGGCGCCGACGGCGGGTGGGTATGGAGGGCTTCTGGTCGTCACCGAGCGAGAACGTCCTCGATCGGGCGACCGCGATGTTCCCGCGGCTCATGTACGAGCGGCTGGACGACCTCGGCATCGACGTCGCCGTCGTCTATCCGACGTCGGGGCTGTCGTATCACCGGCTGCCGGACACGCGCATGCGGCGTGCGATCTGCCGCGCCTACAACGTCTTCACGGCCGAGCAGTTCCGGCCGTACGGCGACCGTATCATCCCGGCGGCCATCATCCCGATGTACACGCCCGAGGAAGCGATCGAGGAGCTCGAGTTCGCCGCGAAGCAACTCGGATACAAAGTCATCATGGTCGGCGGGCTGATGCGCCGACCGGTGGCCGCGGTCGCAGAAGCACAGCCGGACGCCGCGAAGTACGCCGAGTGGTTCGACGTCATCGGCATCGACAGCGACCACGACTACGATCCGGTGTGGCAGAAGTGCCGCGAGCTGAAGCTGGCGCCCTCGTTCCACAACGGCGCACGCTCGATCTTGCTGCGCAACTCGCCGTCGAACTTCTGCTTCAACCACATCGGTCACTTCGCCTCGGCCGGTCACGCGGTCTGCAAAGGACTGTTCTTCGGCGGCATCACGCGGCGCTTCCCCGATCTCAATTTCGCGTTCCTCGAGGGTGGCGTGGGCTGGGCGTGCATGCTGTACGCGGACCTCGTCGGCCACTGGGAGAAACGCAACGCTCAGGCGATCCAGTCGACGCACCCGTCGAAGCTCGACCGCGCGCGACTGCTCGACTTCGCGCGGAAATACGCGCAGGAAGAGGTGGCGGCCGCCGTCTCGCGCGGTGAAGGTCTCGACGAAACCCAGGCCATGACCGGTGGCGTCGAGGACGTGGACGACTACTTCCGGTGCAAGATCACGAAGAAGCAGGACCTCAAGGACCTCTTCGTGCCGCGGTTCTATTTCGGCTGCGAGGCCGACGACCCGGTCAACGCGTGGGCGTTCAACCGCAAGGCCAATCCGATGGGTGCGCGACTGAACGCGATCTTCTCGTCCGACATCGGCCACTTCGACGTGCCCGACATGGCGGACGTCGTGCCCGAGGCGTACGAGCTCGTCGAGCACGGCCTGATCGACGACAACGACTTTCGCGACTTCATGTTCGCGAATGCGGTCCGATTCTGGGGCGAGGTGAACCCCGACTTTTTCGTCGGGACGGCCGTCGAAAAGCAGGCTGCCGAGGTGCTGCGCAATGGCGCTTGATCCGCAGGCCGCGAACGTCATCGAGCTCGTCATCAAGTCCGGACGCCCCGCGTATCACCAGCTGTCGCCGAAGGACGCGCGTCAGCTGTTTCGCGAGACACGCCCGGCGTCCACACCGCCGGCGCCGCAGATCGGCGACGTGCGCGACCTGAC
>JBKOUQ010000046.1:0-12851 GCA_046723475.1 Candidatus Methylomirabilota bacterium | reverse complement strand
GCGCCATCGCGCGGCCCAGGCCGCGGCTGGCGCCGGTGACGACCGCGACCTTGTCCGCGAGGGGCGTCAGCGGTAGAGCTCCTCGATCGCGCCGAGATATTTGTTGGCGACGACTTTGCGCTTCACCTTCAGCGTGGGCGTGAGCTCGCCGCCCTCCTGGCTGAAGTCCGCGGGCAGGACCACGAACTTTTTGATCTTCGCGTACGACTGCAGCTGAGAGTTCTTCTCTTCCACCGTCCGCGCCACGCGCTCGACGACCTTTGGATGCTTGACGACCACGTCAAGATCGGTGGCGAGGATGCCCTGCTCGCGCGCGAATTTTGCGAGCTCCTCGGCATTGAGCGTGATGAGCGCGACCGGATACGGCTTGCGGTCGCCGTAGATCATCGCCTGGCTGATGAACGGATCGGCCTTGAGCATGTTCTCGATGTTCTGTGGCGCGATGTTCATGCCCCCGGCCGTCACGATCAGATCCTTCTTCCGGTCGGTAATGAACACGAACCCGTCGTCGTCGATGCGTCCGATGTCGCCCGTGTGGAACCAGCCGGACCCTTCGAACACCTCGGCGGTCGGCCCCGGTTGGTTGAAATAGCCGCGCGCGATGTGTGGGCCACGGAACAGGATCTCGCCGTCGGCCGCGATCTTGATCTCGATGCCCGGCAACACCTGGCCGACGGAGCCGAACTTGAACTTGTCGGGGCGATTGAACGTGCCCACCGGACAGGTCTCGGTGAGGCCGTAGCCCTCGAGCACGAGGATGCCGGCCGCGTGGAAGAACTCCGCGATGTCGCGTGACAGCGGTGCACCGCCGGAAATCGCCCACTCGAGCCGGCCGCCGAGCGCCTCGTGCAGCTTGCTGAAGACGAGCTTGTGCGCGATCGCACGTTTGAGACGAAGGCCCGCGGGCAGCGGCTGCCCGCGCTGCTGATGGCGGCTCACGTCACGTCCGACGCCCATCGCCCAGTGGAAGATTTTCTTCTTGGTCGGCGAGCCCGCCTCGACGCCCGCGAGAATCTTCGCGTAGACCTTTTCGAACACGCGCGGCACGCTGCAGATGAAGTGTGGCCGCACCTCCTTCAGGTTGTCGCCGACCTTGTCGAGGTTTTCCGCAAAGGCCGTACACAGACCCCGGTAGACGCCGATGAACGACTCGAGTCGCGCGAACGAGTGCGCGAGCGGCAGAAACAAGAGGTGGACCCATCCCTCCTGCACTGGTGCGCACGTTTCGCCCGCCTTCTGCGCCGCAATGTGATTACGGTGCGTCTGCATCACGCCTTTCGGCGGGCCGGTCGTCCCTGACGTGTAGACGATCGAAGCAAGATCGTCGGGCTTCGTCTCCGACATCCGCTCCGCCAGCGTTGCGGCGTGCTGCGCCGCATTGTCGCGGCCTAGACGCCGCAGCATCTCCCATGTCATCACCATCGTCGGTGGCTGCGTCGCCTCGTAGCCCGTCAGCACGACGACCTGTTGCAGCGCGGGCGTCTTGCCCCGGATCTCCAGTACCTTCGCGAGCTGGGCCGGGTCTTCGACGATGATGGTTCGCGCGCCCGAGTCGTTCAGGACGTACGCGATGAGGTCAGGCGGATACGTCGGGTACACCGGAACCGTGACGCAGCCAGCGCTGAAGATCGCAAAATCCGCCTGCACCCACTCGGCGCGGCTGGCGGAGAGCAACGCGACGGTCTCGCCACGCTGACGTCCAAGCGCGATCAATCCGAGGGCCGCCTCGCGGACGACTTCACCGACCTCGCGCCACGTCAGCGTCATCCACGCTCCGTGGCGCTTGAGCATCTGCGCAGGCCGATCGGGTGTCTTCTCAACCCGACTCCAGAACATCGTCCCGAGCGTTTCGCTCATGCCGTTATCCCTTCATTTCTAGCGAGTTGCCCGACGGTATCACCCAGTGGATGACGCAGCGCGAAAAATCGCTTGATCACCATAACGCGACGCGTTAGGCTTGGAGACGTCAAAGGGAGCGAACCGAATGGCCAAGGCCCGGTCGAAAGGAGCAGCCAACATGGAAGGCACGAAAAAGGCGCAAGAAGCGTTCACCCAGAGCGCCGGCAAGGCGATGGAAACCCTCACCGTGTGGGCCGACGCCAATCAGCGCGTGCTGCGAGAGCTCGCGGAGCTATCCGCGGTGACCGCCAAGGAGAGCGTGCGGCTCTACGGCGAGCTCGCACAGAGCATGGTTCAGGCCCTGAGCGAGGCCCAGGCGCAGACGCTGCGCTGGCAGGCGGCGTGGCAGGAGGCCCCGAAGGATCCGATGTCGTGGTACCACCGCGCCCTGAGCGATTCCGTGGACAACGCGCAGAAAGCGTTCCGGCTCCTGGAGGGCAACGCGCAGGCCGTGACGAAGTCTGCCGAGCGGCTCTCGACGACGGCCGAACAGGCCGGCAAAGGGATCCAGGAGACGTTCTCGGCCGTGGTGTCGAAGATGAAGGACGTCTACGCCGCGTAAGCGCCGTCTACGACTTCGTGTCGGCCTTGCGGCTCTGGAGGCGCTCCTCGAGCGAGCGAAGCCGATCCCGCAAGGCCGACACCTCCTCACGCAGCTTCTCCGCCTCCGCATCGGGCGACACGTCGCGCTTCGGTGATTCCGCCGTCGATGGCGACGCCGCACCGGTAGCCGCGGGGCCCCACCCCGCGCGCGATGACCACTCGCGGAACACGCGCTCCATGTCGCGCTGACTCGAGACGAAGCCTTCCAGGCTCGAGCGCATCGTGCGCTGCACGAAATCCTGCCACGCCTCACCGTGCTTGATGAGCTGGTGTAGGAAGGCGGACGGCAGGTTCCCGCGATGTGTGCGCTCGTTTTCGAGGATGATCTGCGTCAGCGTCACCGACGTGAGGTCCTCGCCGCTCGCTGCATCGACGACCGCGATCTCACGGCCCGCGCGAATCATCTCCTCGATTTCTTCGAGCGTGACGTAGCGGCTTTCCTGCGTGTCGTACAGCTTGCGATTCGAATAGCGCTTGATGACGTACGCCATGCGTGGGCGATGTTAACACCGCGCGTCAATCGTCACAAGAAGCGAGGCTGCATTGACGGTGCTAGACTGGCCACTCGCACTCGCCTCCAAGGAGGTTGCCAATCAATGAGGCTGAAAGGTCGCACCGCGCTCGTCACCGGAGGCTCTCGCGGAATCGGACGCGCCATCGCGCTCGCGCTCGGGGAAGAAGGCGCGGACGTCGCCATCAATTACGTCTCGAGCGAAGGCCCCGCCCGCGACGTCGTGGAGAACATCAAGAAAATGGGTCGGCGCGCGATTCTCGCGCAAGCCGACGTGGGCGATTATCCCGACACGTTCCGGATGGCGCAGGAAGTCCTGCGCGAGTTCGGTCATCTCGACATTCTCGTGAACAACGCCGGCATCAACTCCGACAAGAGCTTCGTCAAGATGGATCACGCCTCCTGGCGCAAGGTCCTCGGGATCAACCTCGATGGCGTCTTCAACTGCACGAAGGTCTTCATCGACGGCATGCTGAAACAAAATTACGGCCGTGTGGTCAACATCACCTCGGTGATCGGTCAGATCGGCAACTTCGGCCAAGCGAACTACGCCGCCTCGAAGGCCGGCGTGGCCGCATTCACGAAGTCGCTCGCGAAGGAGCTCGCCGGCAAGGGCATCACCGTCAACGCCGTCGCGCCCGGCTTCGTCGAGACCGAAATGGTCGAGGGCATTCCCGAGAAAGTCCGCCAAAAGCTCCTCGACCAGATCCCGCTCAAGCGGTTCGGTCGCGTCGAAGAGGTTGCGCGGTCGGTGGTGTACATCTGCTCGGCGGATGGTGACTACATCACGGGGTCGGAACTGTCGATCAACGGCGGGCTGCTGATGTAGCGCGGACGACCAAGGCGACACGGCCGGCGCGGAAGCAACGCGCCGCCACTCGCTGCCGCGCTACACGCGCTTGGCTCGCGTGTGATTGAGAACGGCGAGCGACCACGCCCCCCACAGCGACGCGGCCTGCGCGGCCCATGTCCACGGCTGCAATGCGAGCGTGGCCAGACCCGCGGCCGCCGTGTGCGTCTGCTGCTCGTACACGACACGCGTCTTCGACGGCATCACCCATGCCTCGCCGGACAGGACCTCTTCACCGTTCTGATTCACGCACACGGTCTGCAGGCGAATGCGGTTGCGATCGTGGATGACTTCGATGATTTCGGCGCGCGCCGTGATCCGGTCCCCGCTCTTCACCGGCTTCACGAACTTGAGCGACTGCGACAGATAGATGGCGCCGGGCCCCGGCAGCTGCGTCCCGATGACGGCCGAGATCAGCCCGGCGGTGAAGATGCCCGGCGCGATCGGGACCTTGAACGGTGTGCTTGCGGCATACGCGGGATCGCTGTGCACGGGATTGTAGTCGCCGACGGCGTCGACGAACGAGGCGATGTCGTCGTCGTCCACGAGTCGGGTGAGCTCGGCGTGATCCCCCGGCGTCAGCTCGGAAATCGTTTTGCCGATCATTTCGACTCCTTGTGGTCCAGGCGCCGGAGAATCGCGCCGAGCGCGTCCTCCATCCGCTCGAGCCGCTCCTCGAGCTCGACGATTTGCTTGGCCACCCCGGTCAGCTGCGTCCGCGAGGCGAGATTGAGAATCTGCAGCGCCTGATCGATCTGCTGCTCGGCCGCGCGCTTGACGGGCGCGTTCGCGACGAGCCACTGATCGAGATACTTGCCCATCATCTGTGCATACGCTTCGGTGTTCATCGCCTGGCCGAGGGCCTTGGACCAGGCCTCGATCCACTGATCGAGAAACTGCTTCCACTGAGTCATGAGGTCGGGCGTCGCCGGCGTGTGTGCGAACATGCGCGCCCACTGCTCGAGGCCCTGGTTCAGGACAGGACGCCAGAACGCCGTGGGGTCCGTCGGTGGCGCCGGCGCCTGTCCCATCAGCCTGGCCCAGGCGGCCGCCGATTCCTCGAACTGCTTCCGCCACAGCTCGAAGATCGGGTTGTGCGTCGTGGCGTCAGCCATGGCTGCCTCCTACGAGCGCGGCGCCAGCCAGCCCGAGACCTTGGGCCAGCAATGCAGCGATGCGCCCCGTCCGGCGATGAGCGAAATGTGTCCCCCGGGGAGCTCGATGTAGTCCTTGTCGCGACTCGACACCGCGTCGATCAGCGCACGCACGCACTCCGGCGGCGCGATGTAATCCTCGTGTGCACCAACTACGAACACGGGGCACGAGATGTTCGCCAGCCGAGCGGGCCGGCCGCCGAACACCGCCTCGCCCTTGAAAAGCTTGTTGTCCTGGTAGAAATCACCGACCCACTGGCGGAAGAACTCGCCGGGAAACGCGACGTACTCGTTCGCCCAGCGATTCAGCGCGTTGAAGCCCTCCACGTACTTGTCGTTCCACAGGTTCCACCAGAGATTCAGGTTCGTCGACAGGTCCATGGTCGGCTTCAGGAGCTTGAATCCCGCCTTCACCATGTCGGCCGGCACCGCGCCGAGCGTGTCGACGAAACGACCCACGTTGAAGTACTTCTTGTCGAGCCAGAGCCCGAACAGGCCGATCTTCGAAAAATCGATGGGCCCCGCCATGTTGATGAAGTTCTTGACCGGGGTCTCCGGATACGCGGCGAGGAATGACGCCGTCAGCGGCGCGCCCATGCAGTAGCCGAGCATCGAGAGCGACTCCGCCCCGGACGATTCGAGCACCTTGCGCGTCATGCGCGGCAGGATCTTCGTCACACAGTGTTCGAACGAGAGGTCGTTGTCCTCGGGACCGAACACGCCCCAATCGAGCATGTAGAAGTCGAACCCTTCGCGGGTCATGTGCTCGACGAAGGAGCCGCCCGGCATCAAATCGAAGATGTATGGCCGGCTGATTCCCAGATTCGGCACGAAGAGCACCGGGGTTGCGTGGGTGCGCCGGGATCGGTAGCGGTAGAGCCGCGACTTGTTACTTCGGTAGATCTCGTCGCGCGGCGACTGGCCGACTTTGGGCTCCTGCGGGTCGACCAGCATGCGCTGCAGGTTCTGCGCGCGGCGCACCGCGCGATCCAGCTCTTCCTGCCACTGCTTTACCGTCGCCTGCGACGCCGCACTCGGCCGCCCGTTGATATAGCCGTCCGTGTATCGCTCGACGACGTCTGCGAACCGCTCCAAGGCCATCCAATCCCCTCCGCGCTGAGGTAGTTGTCATGACTATTATGACACCGGATGACGCCAAGCGGCATGCGCTTTCGCGCTGCGTCACCCGCGCCGATCGTCCGGAAACGGCGGTGGCGCGATCAGCCAGGACGCGAGCCAGCCCGTTCCCCCGGCCAGGACGATGCTTCCCGACCAGAGCGGGACGGACCACCACACGCCCCGCGTCATGGCCACGTTGAGGAAGTACAGTGCGAAATACGTGCCTGGAATCGCGAAGGCCACCAGCCGCAGCCGTAAAGCGCGCTGCACCGATGGCGCGAGGCTGTGGATCAGAGCATCGGCGATGAGGCCAGCCGCGACGGCCCCGGGAACCAGCATCAGCTGATCGCGGGCCGCGCCGACCATCAGAGCGTTCAGTCCGAAGATCACGGCAAATGCGCCAAACGGCAGCCGCGGTCCCCATCGTCTCAACGCGAGCAGCACGATCGCCGCGATGAACACGGCTTGGAGCAGCACTCCGGCCACTCCGAGCGCATGCGCGACGTACACGGTCTGGATGTCCGTATTGCGGATCATCGGGTCGGGCGCCACGGTCGCGAACACGCGCGTGGTCGGCCGATTGCCGAGGGCAGGCCAAGGCCGACCAAAGTGATGCGCATATTGAGTCCAGAACGACAACGACGACAGCAGGCACGCGACCGACAGGATCGCGGGCCACGACGCTTCGTCGGCTGGCCGCCGCCATGCGGCGCGTAGCGGACCGGTCAGGATCAACGTCGACCCGAGGGCAAGCACGAGATGGCTGGGCGACAGCAGCGCCTCCACGTCGGCCTCGATGCCGAACGCGATGTGCCACAGCATGTCGAGCACACCACCCAGGAGGAAGATCAAGACGCCGATGAGACTCAGGTCATAGCCGATCGGAAGCGCGGACAACCATGAACGGCCGCCACGGCGACCGCCGACGACGAGCGGCGCCGCCGTGACGGCCGCCACCGCGAAAAAGCCCGAGTACAGAACACCGTGCCATGGCGTGAAGAACGTCTCGAGCTCGGGCCGATGCACGTGCGCCCAGACGTCGAGGTACGCACCGCCCTGAAAGACGACGCACAAGGCGGCCGTTAGCGCGTCGTAGCGCACACCGCCGACGCCGGCGACCGCGGGTCGCTGGGCTTCCGCGACGACCGCGCTCACATCGAGAACATCGAGCCGAGCTTCATCGCCAGGCCCATGTCCCCCTTCACTTTGAGCTTGCCCGACATGAAGAGCATCTGGCCCGACTGCTTGCCCCCGAGCATATCCAACCAATCCTGGGCGCTAATTGAGAGCGTGAGGTTCGGGTTCGTCGCCGGCCCCGGCGTCACGGTGCACTTGCCGTCCTTGATGACGGCGTTCCATGTCCCGCCCCCATCGCCCGTGACATCGTACTGAATCGTCGCGTTGGTACCCGACGCTTTGTCGGCCCGAAACCGGTTGCCCATGGCTGCGAACGTCTCCTGCACCGTCGGCATTGTTCTGTCCTCCTTTGTAGTTGCCGTCGGGGTCTCTTCGCAGGGAACCCGGCGGTCGGGGATCTAACACGTGCGATGAATCAGAACGTAAACAGGTCCATCCCGCCCGTCACCGTCAGCACGGCGCCGGTGATGTAACGGGCACGCTCCGAGCACAAGAACGTCACGGCGGCCGCGACATCCTCCGGCTCGCCCTCTCTCTGCATCGCGACGCGCTTGACCATGCGATCGTAGAGTGGCGACAGCGACGCGTTGGGTGCGATGATCCCCGGCGCGATCGCGTTGCACGTCACGTTGTGGCGTGCGCCCTCCAGCGCTACCGACTTCGCAAAGCCGATCACGCCGATCTTGGACGTCGAATACGCGGTCTGCCCGAAGCCGCCCATCAGCCCGGCGATCGAGGCCATGCAGACGATTCGCCCCCAGCGCCGCTCACGCATCCCGGCGAACACGGCGCGCGTCACTTTGAACGTGCCCGTGACGTTGACGGACAGGTTCAGCTCCCAGTCTTCGTCGCGCATGTCCTTGAGCTGCCCGACGGTGTAAATCAGGCCGGCGTTGTTGACGCAGATGTCGACCGGACCGAGGTCGCGCTCGATCGCCGCGACGGTCTCGGTGATCTGGCCGGTGTCGCGGATGTCGCATCCGTACCCGCGCGCCGCGCCGCCGTCGCCGACGATCTGCTTGGCGACTGCGTCGGCGCCTTCGGGATCGAGATCGAGCACCGCCACCTTGCAGCCTTCTCCGGCGAGCGCCAGGCAGTCGGCTTTGCCGAGACTGCGTGCGCCACCCGTGACCAGCGCGATCTTCCCGCGGATGCCCAGGTCCACTACTTGCCCTTGAACTGAGCCTCGCGCTTGCCGAAGAACGCCTGGATGCCTTCGGCCGCGTCCTCGCTCCGCAGCGTCGGCAGAAATGCCTCGATCTCGACATCGACGGATTTCGCCATCGCCGCCTCGAGGCCTTCGTCGACCGCCCGGATGATGGCCGCCGTCGCGAGCGGCGCGCGCTTGCCGAGCTGGCGTGCGAGGGCCTTCGCGTCACTCAGCGTTTCACCCTCTTTGCAGAGCCGGTTGACCAGCCGAAGCTGCAAACACTCCGCGGCGGGAATCTGCGTTCCGAGGATCAGAAACTCGAGCGCTTTGGTGCGGCCGATGAGCCGTGGCAAACGCTGCGTCCCTCCATAGCCCGGGATGATGCCGAGGTTGGACTCGGTCTGGCCCATCCGTGCCGTCTCCTTCATCAGCCGGAAGTGACACGCCATCGCGATTTCCATGCCGCCGCCCATCGCGTGGCCATTGAGGGCCGCGATGACGGGCTTGGGAAAGCGCTCGACTTTTCGCATCACGCTATTGCCGAACCGGATGAACGCCTCGACATCACCGCCCGAGAACGCGGAGCCCAAATCGGCGCCGCCGCAGAAGATCTTGTCGCCGGCACCCGTGATGATCACCGAGCGGACCGTGTCGTCGTCGCGCACCGAGTTCAGCGCGTCACTCAGCTCGCGGATGAGCGGCTCGCTGATGGCGTTGGCCGGCGGCCGATTGAGCGTGATCGTGGCGTACGATTCCTCGCGCGCCAGCAGCAGTGTTTCAAATCCCATCGCGACTGACTCCTTTGAGGAAGAGGTTGGCCACCGGCTCTGCGGCATCCGCGAGACGATACCCGCGCTTGCCGAGGACCCAAGACGTCGTCACCTGATCCATCGCACCGAACAGCATCTTCGTCGCGATCTTCACGGGAAGGTCGGGACGGAACACGCCGGCGGCCACGCCTTCCTGTAGCACCGAGCCGATGAGCTCGAAATACCCGGACACCTCGTGAGCGGAGGCCCCGCGGAAGAACTTGTGGCCCTGGCGCAGCTCGACTTGCACGACTTCCGCCACGTTGGGATTCGCCTCGAGCGTCTCGAAATGCAGCCGCACCAGCCGCCGCAGCTTCGCCGGCGCATCCGGCGCACCGGCGATCTGCTTGCGCAGCGCGCCGACGAACTCGGCCATCTTGTCGCGGAAGAGGCGGACGAGGATGTCGTCCTTGGTCTTGAAGTAGAGATAGATAGTGCCGCTGGCGATCCCGGCCTCGCGTGCGATGTCCGACACGCGCGAGTTGTAGAAACCGTTGCGTGCGAACACGCGCACGGCGGCATCGATGATCTGCTGGGGCTTGTCGGGGTCGCGCATGCCGTCGCTGAACCGCGGTTCATTCTACAAAGATGGTAGAGTGCGCGCAATGCAGATCAAGTATCGGATCGGTGTCATGCCGGGCCCATGGCCGGGCGGCTCCGACGGCGCCGAATTCCTGTGGCGGCTCGTCGATCTGTGTGAGACGACGGAGATCGATTCGCTCTGGTTCTCGGAACGGCTGTCGTCGCCGCTGCCCGTGCCCGAGCCGATGACGACCCTCGCTGCGGTGGCAGCCCGCACACGACGACTCAAATTCGGGCCGAGCGTGTTCATCACGCCGTTTCGCAATCCCGTCACCGCCGCACGCGAGATCGCGATGATCGACTACCTGTCGGGCGGCCGCATGCTGCCGGCGTTCGGCATCGGCGTCGAGCAGGAGCGCGAATTCCACGCGGCGGGCGTGCCATTCAAGGAGCGCGGGCGACGCACCGACGAGGCGCTCGCGATCATGCGCCGCTGCTGGAGCGAGAGCGAGGTGACGTACGAAGGCGAGTTCTGGCGCCTGGACAAGATCACCGTGCTCCCGCGGCCCGTGCAGCAGCCGCTGCCGGCATGGATCGGCGGCAACAGCGACGCCGCCATGAAGCGCGCGGGGCGCCTCGGTGACGGCTGGATCCCGTCGTTCATTCCGCCCGACCGGTTTGCGGCAGGCGTCGCGCGCACGCAGGCGTTTGCGGCCGACGCAGGCCGCGAGGTCCCGTCCGATCATTTCGGCACGCTCGTGAACTTTTGCTTCGCGCCGGACCGAGCCTCGGCGCAGAAGATTGCCGAGCCGTTCGTCCCGCGCAATCGCGTCGACGAAGCAACCCTCGAGCGGTGCACCGCGTTCGGGCCCACGGCGCTGCTGCGCGAGCGCCTCGAGCAATATGTCGGCGGCGGCGGCTCGAAGTTCATCGTGCGGCCGATGTGCCCGCCCGAGATGATGCTCGACCAGCTGCGCCAGCTGGCCGAGGAGGTCGTGCCGGCGTTCCATCGGCGCTGAACGGCACGGCGGTGGTGCGGGCATGGTCACCGTCGAGATCGAGCCGACCTTCGAGAGCTGGCAGGGCGCCGCTCGCGCGCTCCTGAGCGACGGGATCAGCCCCGGCGACGTCGAGTGGCGTGAGCGGCCCGGTGCACCGCCCGCCGCTCGCGCCACGAAATTCTTCCGTGTGCCGCCGCGCTTTCTCGACCTCGCGCGCCAGGCGGCGAGTGCCGACAACGCCGCACGCTGGACCGTTCTCTACGAGCTGCTGTGGCGTCTCGTGAACGAGTGTCGCGATCTTCTCGACGACCGCGCCGATCCGATCGTGCGCCGCCTGCATGCTCTCGCCGCGCAGGGACGCCGCGAGGCCGAGCACGCGGAGCAGCAAGCCGTGCTGCGCCTCGAGGCCGAGGGTGGAGGCGCCGCGGCGTTCATCCCGGCAGGCGCCGACCTGGCACAGCTCGCTGCGGCCGCCAAGCGGTGCGAGGGCTGTCCGTTGTATCGCGACGCAACGCAGACGGTCTTCGGGCGCGGTCCGGCCGACGCCAGGCTCGTCCTCGTCGGCGAGCAGCCGGGGGATCAGGAAGACCTGCGCGACGCGCCGTTCGTCGGTCCGGCCGGGGAAGTGCTCGATCGCGCGCTGCGCGAGGCGGCAATCGCGCGCGACACCGTCTATGTCACGAACGCCGTGAAGCACTTCAAGTTCGTCGTGCGCGGCAAGCGCCGCATCCATCAGACGCCGCGGCTGTCGGAGATCGTCGCGTGTCGGCCGTGGGTCGAAGCCGAGCTCGCCGTCATTGCGCCCGACAGCCTCGTGTGCCTCGGCGCCACGGCGGCGCGCGCGCTGCTCGGCGACGCGTTTCGACTCATGCGCGACCGGGGCCGAGTCTTCCCCACGCGGTGGGCGCGGCACACGCTCGCAACGCTGCACCCGTCGGCGGTGCTGCGAGGCGAGGATGATGCAGCGCAGGAGCGACTTTATCGGCTCCTCGTCGACGACCTCAGCCTCGCGGCACAAACGCTCCGGACGCGCAGCTGAGGCGCGCTGCCGGGCAGACGACGGCCCGCGCGGCTGGCGCGAGGTCAGGCCGAGACGATTGCGCCGAGCACCTTCGGGTCGACGTTACCGCCCGAGAGCACGACGCCGACGCGCGAACCACGCGGCAGCGGCAGCCGTCCGGCGAGCGCGGCCGCAGCCGCCACCGCACCCGTCGGCTCGGTCACGACGTGCGCGCGGACGGCGAGCATGCGCATCGCCGCGCGGACCTCGTCGTCGCTGACGAGCAGCACGTCGTCGAGCGTCGCCTTGAGGATCGGAAACGTCAGCGCTCCCGGCGTGGTCAGGCGGATGCCGTCGGCAATCGTCGGCGGGGGTGGAATGGTCACGCGTTCGCCCTTACGGAGCGAAAGATACGTGTCGTTGGCGGTATCGGTCTCCACGCCGAAGATCCGGATGTGGGGCGCCAGCGCACGCGCCACCGTGGCGCAGCCGGCCATCAAGCCGCCCCCGCCCACGGGCGTCAGGAGCGCATCGAGGGAGCCGACCGCATCGAACAGCTCGAGCGCGACCGTGCCCTGCCCGGCCATGATCGCGGGGTCGTCGAAGGGCGGCACGACGACGCGGTTCGTCTTCTCGGCGAGCGCCCGCGCCACCGCCTCGCGATCGTCACGCTGACGGTCGTAGAACACGATCTCGGCGCCGTAATCCCGCGTCACCTCGACCTTGAGTGACGGAGCGTCGGAGGGCATGCAGATGATGGCGGTCGTCCCCGTGAGCCGCGCGGCGAGGGCAACGCCCTGTGCGTGATTGCCCGACGAGAATGCGACGACGCCGCGCTGTCGCTCCTCCGCGGCCAGCGTGAGTAGCTTGTTCAGGGCGCCGCGGATCTTGAACGCGCCCGCCCGCTGGAGGTTCTCGCACTTGAGAAAGACGCGAAAGCCTGTCGCCTCGTCGAGCGCCTCCGAGCACAGCACCGGCGTGCGGTATACCTGATCACCAAGGCGCCGCGCGGCCGCGCGCACGTCGTCGATCGAGAGTCCCATGGAGCGCTAGTATACTGGCCGCCAAGTTCGGCGTGATCGCGCTCGTGCTCGCG
>JBKOUQ010000032.1:0-8676 GCA_046723475.1 Candidatus Methylomirabilota bacterium | reverse complement strand
CCGCGGCCGCACATGCCGTAACCGGCCACCACCACCGTCCGGCCCGCCAGAAGAATGTTCGTCGCGCGCAGGATGCCGTCGATCGTCGATTGGCCCGTGCCATAGCGGTTGTCGAACAGGTGCTTGGTGTCCGCGTCGTTCACCGCGATCACGGGGAACGCGAGCACGCCTTCCTTCTCCATCGCGCGCAGACGGATGACGCCGGTGGTCGTCTCCTCCGTGCCGCCGATCACCTCGCGCACAAGGTCGCGGCCCAGACCGCTCTCGCCGTGCAGCTGCGAGATGAGGTCGGCGCCGTCGTCCATCGTGACCTGCGGCCGCGTCTTGAGCACCGCCTCGAGATGCCGGTAATAGGTGGCGTTGTCCTCGCCTTTGTGGGCATAGACGGGGATATCGTACTCCTTGACGAGCGCGGCGGCGGTGTCGTCCTGCGTGGACAGCGGGTTCGACGCACACAGCGCGACCTGCGCGCCGCCGGCCTTGAGCGTCAGCATCAGCACCGCCGTCTCCGTCGTGACGTGGAGGCAGGCGCCGAGGCGGAGCCCCTTGAGCGGCTGCTCCTTGGCGAAGCGCTCGCGCACCTGGCGGAGCACCGGCATCGACTGCTCGGCCCATTCGATCTTGAGCCTGCCCTCCGCTGCCAAGCCAAGATTCTTCACATCGTGATCAACCATGGTCAACGGGATCCTTTCCGCTGGCGCGTTCGCGATTGCCGCTCTCGAGCGGCGGCTTTGCCGCCGCAATCGATGTTGTTGGGGGGAGGCATAGGAAGGGGGGGCGAAGCCCCCCCTCCGAGCTAAATTCCGGCGTCGTCCCGGAGATCCTTGACGCGGTCCGTGCGCTCCCAGTTGAAATCGGGCTCGGAGCGCCCGAAGTGCCCGTAGGCGGCCGTCTTCTTATAGATGGGGCGTCGCAGATTGAGGTACTTGATGATGCCTGTCGGCGTGAAGTCGAAGTGACGTCGGATCAGCTCTTCGAGCTTCGCGTTGGGTACCTTCCCGGTGCCGAACGTGTCGACCATGATGGAGACCGGATCCGCGACGCCGATCGCATAGGCGACCTGGACCTGCGCGCGTCCGGCGAGCCCGGCCGCCACGATGTTCTTCGCCACGTGGCGGGCCATGTAGCACGCGGAACGGTCGACCTTCGTCGGATCCTTGCCCGAGAACGCGCCGCCACCGTGCGGGCACGAGCCGCCGTACGTGTCGACGATGATCTTGCGGCCGGTGAGACCCGTGTCGCCCATCGGCCCACCCGTGACGAAGCGTCCGGTGGGGTTGATGTGAAACACGCAGCGCCGTCGATCGAGCATCTCGGCCGGAATCGTCGGCAAAATCACCTGCTCGATGATGTCGTCGCGCAGACGCTCCGCCGACACGTCGGGGCTGTGCTGCGTCGAGATGACGACGGTCTCCACGGCGGTGGGCTTGCCGTCGACATAGCGGACCGTCACTTGCGACTTGCCGTCAGGCCGGATGTAATCGATCGCGCCCGACTTGCGCCGCTCGGTCAGCCGCATCACGAGCTTGTGGGCGAGCATGATGGGCAGCGGCATGAGCTCGGTCGTCTCGTTGCAGGCATACCCGAACATGAGCCCCTGGTCGCCGGCGCCGAGGTTGTCGACACCCATCGCGATGTCCGACGACTGCTCGTCGATCGCGGCGATCACGCCGCACGTCTCGTAGTCGAAGCCATATTTGGCGCGGGTGTAGCCGATGTCGCGGATCGTGTCCCGGGCGACACGTGGGATATCGACGTAACAATTCGTGGTGATCTCACCCGCGACGACGACGAGGCCCGTCGTCAGCAGGGTCTCGCAGGCCACACGGCCCGTCGGATCCTGGCGGATGATCGCGTCCAGCACAGCGTCGGAAATCTGGTCGGCAATCTTGTCGGGGTGCCCTTCAGTCACCGACTCCGACGTAAATAGATGCTCATCCCGCGCCATCGGCAAAGCCTCCTGAATTCGAATCGATCGCGCCACTCTAGCACGCTTTCTCCGGGCCTCTCAAGGCGAGGCCCCCCGCATCCGACGCTTCATCTCGTCGAGGATCGGCACTGTCCACGGATCGCGGTCGCGCAGCACGGCGAGATAGTAGGACGTCCACTGGCCGAGATACGCGAGCGTGAGCAGCCGCGCGAGCCGGCCCGCGCCACGCCCGCGCGCCTCGCTCAGCCCGCCCGCGGCGGGGCCGATCAGCGCCCGCAACACCTCGAACCGTCGCGCGATCGGCGCTGGCTCGTCCGCGTCGCGCAGGAGGATCGCGTGCAGCTCCTTTGCGCTCGGCGCCTGCCACGCCTCGATCTCGTTGTGGCTCATCTCGGGCAGCGCGCCGGCCAGCGCAAAGCTCTTCGCGTTTTCCTCCACGTCCGTCTTCCACCGGTACGCGACGAGGCCGGTGGTCGGCCCGCCGTAGACGGCGGGTGTCCGATCACCGATGGCGAGCGCCAGCCGCTTGGCTTCGTTATCGGCGCTCGGGCGTTCGGGCACGAGCTCGTCGGCGAGCGCCTCCAACGCGTCCAGCGCCTCGTCGACGTCGGTCACGCTTGCGATGGTCACGCCCGCCGCGGCGAGCAGCCTGAGCGCCGGGAGCACGAGATAGCCGAGCGCCATGCGCGGCATCAGCCCCGGCGGCAATATCACGCACGGCCGGCCGGCCGCCGCGGCACGGCTGGCGAGCGTACCACCGGCCGTGACCGCAATGACGGGCACGGCGCGCGCCAGCGCCGTCTCGAACGCCGACAATGTTTCCGCAGTCTCGCCCGAGTATGACGAGGCGATGACGAGGGCGTCGCGGCCGACGAACCCGGGCAAGCCGTACCCGCGGTGCACGTAGACCGGGACATCGATGGTCTCGGCGGCACACGCGGCCAGCACATCGCCGCCGGCGGCCGAGCCGCCCATGCCTGCCACCACAACGACGCGCGGCCGCGGCACGGAGAACGGAGTCGTTACGCCGAGCGTGCGGGCCGCGCGGCACTGCGCGGGAAAGTCGGCAAGCACGCGACGCGCGCCGTGCGGATCGACTCGCGCCAGCGCGCGGGACTCGTCAAGGTTCACTCGCGCGTCATTCCCGGTCGATGTCCCGGTGGACCGTCATCGGCGACAAGCCGAGCCGCTCGATGAACGGCCGCAGCTCCTCCACGAGCGCGACCGAGCGATGACGTCCACCGGTGCAGCCGACGGCAATCGTCAGATAGGCCTTGCCCTCGCGCTGGTAGGCCGGCAGCACGAATGCCAGGAAATCCCCGACCCGGCGCAGCAGCTCGCGGCTCTCCGCGTGCTGCATCACGAAGTCGCGGACCTCGCGCTCGCGGCCGTCGAGGGGACGCAGCTTCTCCACGAAGTGCGGGTTGGGCAGGAAGCGCACGTCGAACACCAGATCGGCGTCGAACGGAACACCGTGCTTGAACCCGAACGAGACGAGCGAGACCGCGAGTCCCGGGCGCTCTTTGGGCGTGACGTACGCCTCGATCAACAGGTCTTTGAGCTGGTGCACGGTCAGCGTCGAAGTGTCGACGATGCGGTCGGCGATCTCGCGCACGGTGGACAGCGCCTTGCGCTCGGCGCGGATCCCGTCGAGCACGTTGCCGTCGGGCGCGAGCGGATGGCGGCGCCGGGTCTCGCGATAACGTCGCACCAGGACTTCCTCGCTCGCCTCGAAGAAGAGGACCTCCACCGCATGGCCGCGCTGGCGAAGCGCCACGAGCGCGTCGAGCAGATGGCTCAGGTACTCGCCTTCCCGCACGTCGACCCCGAGCGCCACACGGTCGCGCCGGTCGCCGGCGCGCGCGACGAGATCGGCGAAGGTGGGCATAAGCGTGGTCGGCAGGTTATCCACGCAAAAGAAGCCCATGTCCTCGAAGCACTTGATCGCGTACGACTTGCCGGCGCCGCTGAGGCCCGTGATGACCACGAACGAGATCGGCGTCGTCATGGCCGGCGTGACGGACGTCAGCGTCGTCGGGGCGCCAACCGGCGCTGGTGGGACGGCAGGATCCCCAGCTCCTCGCGGTACTTGGCGACGGTGCGTCGCGCGATGGTCAGGCCGCGCCCCTTCAGGATCAGGGCGACTTCCTGGTCGGACAGCGGCTTGGACGGATCCTCGTTGGCGAGCAGATCCTGGATCATCTTCTTCACCGAAACGGACGAGACCATCTCGCCGTCGCCGGACGCGATTCCCGAGTGGAAGAAGAACTTCAGCTCGAAGAGACCCTGCGGAGTCTCCACGTACTTGTTCGTGGTGACGCGGCTGATCGTCGATTCGTGCATGCCGATGTCCTCACCGACGTCGCGCAGCGACAGCGGTCGGAGATACGGCAGGCCCTTGTCCAGGAACTCGCGCTGGAACTTCACGATCGACTGCGTCACCTTGCGCAGGGTGCGCTGGCGCTGGTCCACCGACTTGATGAGCCACAGCGCCGAGCGGAGCTTCTGGTCCACGTACTGGCGCGCCTCGCCGTCCGCGGAGTTCCGGAGCAGCGACCGGTAGAGCGAGTTCACGCGCAGGCGCGGGATCCCGTCCTCGTTCAGGACGACGACGTACTCGCTGCCCATCTTGTGCACGACCACGTCGGGCACGATGTAGCGCGAGTCGTTGCCGCCGAAGCGGCGGC
This sequence comes from Candidatus Methylomirabilota bacterium, assembly GCA_046723475.1. Lineage (GTDB taxonomy): Bacteria > Methylomirabilota > Methylomirabilia > Rokubacteriales > CSP1-6 > AR12. The sequence goes on along the minus strand of JBKOUQ010000032.1, from coordinate 4,059 downwards.
CCGGCTTCGGCTCGAGCCCCATGATCTCTTCGACCGATTCCATGATGCGGTCGAGCGGCAGCTTCAGGGCCCGCGCGATGTCGGGATAGCGCCGGCGACTCAGATCGTCGAAGTGCTCCTCGACGATCTCCACCGACACCGGATCCGGATTCGGATCCGCCTTGAGCTGAATGAGCAGACACTCCTGGATGGATCGGGCCGCCACGCCCGGCGGATCGAACGCCTGAACGAGCTTCAGCACTTTGGCGACTTCGTCGACGGTCGTCTCGCACCGCTGCGCGATCTCTTCGTCGGAGGCGCGCAGATAACCGTCCTCGTCGAGATTGCCGATGATCTCGGTGCCGATGCGTCGCGCGAGCGGATCATCGCTGGCGTAACGGAGCTGCTCGTCCAGGTGATCGGTGAGCGACGACACCGAGCGCACCATGTTCTCGAACGGCAGGTCCTCGCGATCCTCCTGCGCGACGAGCGAGCGTTCCTCGTGGTCGTCGAACATGACCGCGGTCAGGTCGAACGGCAGGTCGTCCGTCTGGCGCTCCGTCGTCGGCGCCGGCGCGGCCTCGCTGCTGAGCGGCTCGGCGGGCGGCGCGGTCGGCACGTCGGGCGGCGCATCCTTGCCCTCCGGCTGCTCCGCCGTCTCGGGCTGGACCTCCTCGAGCAGCGGATTTTCCAGCAGCTCTTTCTGCACGACTTCCTGCAGCTCGAGTGTGGAGAGCTGCAGCAGCTGGATCGCCTGCTGCAGCAGCGGCGTCATGACGACCCGCTGACTCTGTCGGAGAGAGAGACGCGTTTCCATTGCCATAGGAGTTCTCTGCCCTGAACCTACAGGGCGAACTTTTCGCCGAGATAGATTTCCCGGGCTATCGGATTGCTGGCGATCTCACTCGCCGTGCCGGACACGAGGATCTTCCCGTCGTACAGGATATAGGCGCGATCGGTGATGGCGAGGGTTTCACGCACGTTATGGTCGGTGATCAGGATGCCGATCCCCCGGTCGCGCAGACGGCCGATGATCTCCTGGATGTCGCCGATGGCGATTGGATCGATGCCCGTGAAAGGCTCGTCGAGCAACAGGTACTGCGGCGACGTGACGAGCGCCCGCGTGATCTCCAGGCGGCGCCGCTCGCCGCCGGAGAGCGTGAACGCCGGATACGGCGCAAGCATCGTGAGGTCGAGCTCCGCCAGTAGCTCGCGCGCTCGTGCTCGTCGCTCGTCGCTCGGCAAATCGAGCGTCTCCAGGATCGCCAGAAGATTTTCCTCGACCGTGAGCTTGCGGAACACCGAGGACTCCTGCGGCAGGTATCCCACTCCCATCCGGCATCGCTGGTACATCGGGAGCCGGGTGATCTCGTGTCCCTCGAGGAAGATGTGTCCGCGCTCGGTCGGCAGCAGGCCGACGATCATGTAGAAAGAGGTCGTTTTGCCGGCGCCGTTGGGACCCAGCAGGCCCACGACCTCGCCCCGCTGGATATCCAGCGACACGTTGTCGACGACCTTGCGGGTCTTGAACCACTTCTCCAGGCCCTGCGCCACGAGTCCTTCCATTCAGTTCTCGCACGTCGGCGGCGCCGGACGCGCCGCGGCCGAGGCGGACCGATCGGGGGTGCGCTCTTCCTTGGGGTAGAACACCGCCTTCACGCGCTCCTGCCGGCCGCCCTGGACGACCGAGCGGTCCTGCGACAGGAAGATCGTGATGGTCTCGCCGCTGACGACGTTGTCCTCCTGCCACACGCGCGCGTTGCCGAGCAGGACGACGCGTTGCTCGAGATCGTGGTACTCGGCGCGCTGCGCCGTCCCGGTCCGACAATCACGCGTGATGATGCGCACCGAACCGGTGGAGACCGTGCGGAGGATGCGGTCGCCGCGCTCGTCGACATAGACCTCCATGCGATCGGCGTACTGCACGGAGTTGTTCTGACGCGCGACGACGTTGCCGGTGAAGACGACGAGGTTTTCCTTCCCGAAGCGCTCCATCTTGTCGGCGTCGACGGTGACGGGTTGTGTGCGATCGTCCTGGGCCTGGGCGCGACGCGTCGTGGTGGGCGCCGGCGGCGGCTTTGGCGCGCTCGCGCCGGGCGTCGTCTGCGCGTGCGCCACGAGCGGTACGACGACAGTCAGGGTCGCGGCGAGCGCCATGAGCCTCATTCGTCGGCCGACCTTGCGAACGTGGCGCGCACGCGCCCCGCGACCGTGGCGGTCTCGTCATCCGTCGTCATCTCGAAGGCCGTGCCCTGAATCACCGAGCCATCGCGCGAGAGCGTCACCGGTTGGTCGGTCCACAACCGCTGCGCGTCCGCGTCCCAGCGAATCACGCTCGTGTCCATGCGCAGTCCGTCGCTCGACGTGATGACCACGTTTTTCCGGATTTCGACATTCTTCGTCTTCTGATCGAGGTCACCCTCGTCCCCCAAAATCGTCCACGAGCGATCCTTCTGGAACACCCGGATCGTGAGGTGGCGCAGGCTCGTGCGGCCTTCTTGCTCGTACATCAGGGCCTGCTCCGCGCGTAGCAGCCAGCGCACTCCCTTCGTGACCTCCTCGAGATCGACGTCCTTGATGCGAAGGTCGGCCGACGATGCTTCGGGACCCGCCGATTCCACGCGCGCCGTCCAGCTTCGGACGACGAGCGTCGTGCCGACCGCGAAGACGAACGCGGCCACGACGATGAGGATGGCGCGTGCCAGGTTGGGCATGTGGATTGAGTGCAAATTCGATACCAGCCTACCACATCAACCGAAAGATCAAGTCAAAAACGCGGCGCGCAATACAGCGCCGCTACACGATCTTCGCCCGCAAGATGTCGTGCATGTGGACCACGCCGACGGGCCGGGAGTCGACGTCCACGGCGACCAGGCTGGTGATGGCCCACGCCTCCATGACTTCGAGCGCCTTGGCCGCGAGCTCCTCGGCCGCGATCGTTTTCGGCGCCCGCGTCGCCACCTCGCCCGCGCGTGCATCCGTGGTGGGGCCGCCGCCGAACTGCAAGCGCCGCAGGTCGCCGTCGGTGATCACTCCGGTCAGGCGTCCCGCGGCGTCGACGACGGTCGTCATGCCGCAGGCGTGCAGCGCCGCGCCGGCGGCAGGTGTCCGCGGGCGCTTGCGCGTCATCTCCTCTACCGCGTCCTTGATGCTCGCGTCCTCGTGCACCATCGGGATCGTGTCGCCGCCGTGCATCAGGTCGGCGACGCGAAACAGCGCGCGCCAGCCGAGCGTGCCCCGCGGATGCAGCGCCGCGTAATCCTCGGGTCGCAGGCCGCGCAGCTCGAGCAGCGCCATGGCCAGGGCGTCACCCATCGCGAGAGCGGCCGTCGTCGACGACGTCGGCGCGAGATTCATGGGACACGCCTCCTCGGCCACGCTGACGTCGAGCACGACTTCGCACTGGCGTGCCAGCGTCGAGGCCGGGCTGCCCGTGAGGAGGACGATCGGGATGCCGAGGCGCTTGAGCAGCGGCAGGATGGCGAGCACCTCATCCGTCTCACCGGAGTTCGACAGTGCGAGCACGACGTCGCCCCGCGCAACCATGCCAAGATCGCCGTGCACGCCCTCGGCGGGATGCAGGAAGTAAGCGGGCGTTGCCGTCGACGCGAGCGTCGCCGCGATCTTCCGGCCGATCAGGCCGGACTTTCCCATCCCCGTCACGATGACGCGCCCCGTGCAGTCGCGCAGTGTCTCGACGGCGCGCCCGAAGCCGGCGTCGAGCTTCGGGAGGAGCGCGAGGATCGCCTCGGCTTCGAGCCGGAGCACGCGCTCGGCGATGCGGCGCAGGTCGGGGGCGCTCATGCTCGCCCGCCGTGTACGCGATGGATGGCCAGGACGTCATCGAGCAGGCGCGGCAAATCGTCGATGCGCAGCATGTTCGGCCCGTCGGAGAGCGGCCGGCCATCGGCCAGCGTGCGGTCGGGATCCTCGTGCATCTCCATGAAGAGTGCGTCCACGCCGAACGCGACCGCGGCGCGCGCGAGCGCGGGCACGTACTTCCGCTCGCCGCCCGAGCGATCGCCGGCTCCGCCGGGCAACTGCACGGAATGCGTCGCATCGAACACGACGGGCACGCCC
>JBKOUQ010000195.1:0-19486 GCA_046723475.1 Candidatus Methylomirabilota bacterium | reverse complement strand
TGCCCGTACCCTGCCGCATCAGCATGGCTGAACAGAGTCCTGTCATCGTCGAGCCTCGCGCGCGCTCATCGACTGCGCATGAGTAACGAGTCAGCGGCCCCACTCCGTGGTGTTCGCGTGTTGATCGTCGAGGATCACGACGACACCCGCGAGTCGCTGGAGGCACACCTGACACTGTCCGGTGCCCTCGTGCTCACTGCATCGACGGCTCTTGAAGCATTGTCGCAAGTTGTGATGTGTGACGTGGTCGTGACGGATCTGGCGATGTCTGGAAGGGACGGTCGATGGCTGGTCGAGCAAGTCAAAATGAGCGCTCGCCCGATTCCCGTCATCGCCGTCACTGGCTATGAACCGGACTATGACTTGACCAAAGCACCGTTTGCGCGCGTCCTCACGAAACCCGTTGAACCCGACGCTCTCGCGGCCGAGATCCTCCGTGTACTTGGCAGGCATGCCCCTGACGGGCCGTGACCGAACGTTCGCGCGAGGCTGTGTTGAGACGCCGCCCCCGCGCGGGGCGTTACGCAAGCACATCGTCGTCGGCTGAAACCTTGACCACCTTCGCAGCTTCCTAACAGCAGTTTTCTGAAAGCCAAGGGAGGGCCCGGGCTGGGTCGGCCAGGCCGGGCCGGCGGCGGCAGCTGTCGAAACCTATATATAAGGATAGGCGTTTTGGCCTCACTGAGACGTGGCCCGAGATCCAAAAACGACGGCCGCTTACTCGTTGCTGGTCTGCTGGTTGGACTGATCGCCCTCGCCGCCGGCGGTTGTGGCGATGCCTCCCGGGCGGCGGCGCCGCCTCCGCCCCCCGTGGTTAAGGTCGAGCCGGTGGTCGAGCAGGACGTCCCCGTCACCGTCGAATACGTCGGCACGCTCGTCGGCTACATCACCGCCCAGATCCGCGCCCGCGTCGCCGGGCACCTGATGACTCAGAACTACACGGAAGGCTCACTGTTGAAAGCGGGCGACGTGCTCTTCCAGGTCGATCCCCGAACGTACCAGGCGGCGCTCGACCAAGCCGAGGCCCAGCTCCTCCAGGCCGAGTCGCAGCTGAGCCAGGCGAGGGCGCAGGTCAGCGCGAGTCAGGCACAGGTCGAGCAGGCCGTCGCGCAGGTCGCGCAGAGCCAGGCGCAGGTTCAGAAGGCCGAGGCTGACCAGCATCGAACGGAGCTGGACGTGGGCCGCTACACACCGCTGGCCCAGCGTGGCTCGGTCAGTCAACAAGAACTCGATAACGCGGTCCAGAACAACCTCGCGAACATCGCGTCTGTCGCGGCCGCTCGCGCGTCATCCCAGAACGCGCAGGCGAACGTGTCGAACGCGCGCGCCGCGCTCGAGAAAGCGCAGGCGGACGTGAAAACGCAGCAGGCGAACATCGCCGCCGCACAGGCCGCTGTCACCAACGCGAAGCTCAATCTCGGCTACACTCGGGTGCTCGCGCCGATCTCGGGCGTGGCCGGCTTCCGTGTGGCGAACATCGGCGACTACGTCGGCCCGAACGATCAGCAGCCGCTGACGACCGTGTCCCAGGTCGACCCGATCTACGCGGAGGTCCCAATCAGCGAGCAGCGGGCGCTCGCCGTGTTCCGCCGCTGGGAGGCCAATCCGAAAGAGCCTCGCGACCTCCAGCTCGAGTTGATCCTCGCCGACGGCAGCGTGTATCCCAAGCGTGGACACGCTGTCGCCCTCGACCGACAGGTCGACGTCGCGACCGGCACCGTGCTCGCGCGTGGCGTTTTCGCGAACCCGGGGAACATCTTGCGCCCGGGTCAGTACGCGAAAGTCCGCGCCGTCGTCGAGGTGAAGCAGAAGGCGCTGCTGATCCCGCAACGCGCCGTGCAGGACGTGCAGGGCATCCATCAGGTCGCGGTTGTTCGATCAGACGATACCGTCGAAGTACGCCCGGTGAAGACCGACGCACGCGTCGGGTCGCTGTGGGTCATCGCCGAAGGACTCAAAGCCGGCGAGAACGTCGTCGTGGAGGGTGCCGACCGGGTGCGACCCGGTCAGAAAGTTCGGTTGGCGGCTAGCGCCCCCGCACCCGCGCCCGCCTCGAAGTAGATCACGATGGCGCGCTTCTTCATCAACCGGCCGATCGTCGCCATGGTGATCTCCATCCTCATGGTGATCCTTGGTGTCGTGGCGATGGTCCAGCTGCCGGTCGCGCTGTATCCGAACATCGCGCCACCCGAAATCTTGCTGCAGGCGCGTTACCCGGGCGCCGACGCCTTCACACTCGAGCAGTCGGTGGCCACGCCGATCGAGCAGCAGATGAGCGGCGTGGACAAGATGCTCTACATGTATTCGCTGAACCAGAGCGCCGGTAATCAGATGCAGCTGCGCGTGAACTTCGATGTCACCACCGATCCCAGCGTCGATCAGGTGCTCACCAATCTGCGCTACACACAGGCCGCCTCCCAGCTTCCCCCCGACGTGGTGAACCAGGGCGTCGCCGTGATCAAGTCGGTGACCAGCCCGCTGGGCCTGTTTGCGCTGTACTCACCCAAGGGGACCTACGACCCGCTGTTCCTCGCGAACTACGCGTACGTCAACATCAACGACCCGATGACGCGCGTGCCCGGCATCGGGCAGGTCCTGATCTTCGGCGCGTCGCAGTACGCCATCCGCCTCTGGGTCAATCCCGACACGCTGGCGAAGCTCGACATCACCGTCAACGAGATCGCAAACGCGCTGCAGGCACAGAACACCGTCAACCCCGCCGGACAGCTGGGCGGCGATCCGGTGCCGCAGGGCCAGGAATTCACCTACACGGTTCTGGCGCAGGGACGCCTGGCGAGTCTGGCCGAGTTCGAGAACGTCGTGGTGCGAGCCAAGCCAGACGGCGCGGTCGTGCGGGTGAAGGACGTCGCGCGCGTGGAGCTCGGCGCGCAAAACTACATCCGGCGTGGCCGACTGAACGGCGGGCCGGCCGCCATCATCGCCGTCTACCAGCTGCCCGGCTCCAACGCCATTCAGTCCATGCAGGCCGCGACGAAGCTGATGGAAGAGATGAAGGCGCGGTTCCCGGCCGATCTCGACTACGTGACGGCGCTCGACACGACGCTGGCGGTCACCGCCGGAATCCGGGAGATCACCAAGACGCTCGTCGAGGCACTGCTCCTCGTCGTCCTCGTCGTGTTCATCTTCCTGCAGGGCTTCCGCGCCACGCTCATCCCTCTGTTGGCGGTGCCGGTGGCGCTGGTCGGCGCCTTCATGATTTTTCCTCTGCTGGGCTTCTCGATCAACACGCTGTCGCTCTTCGGCCTCGTGCTGGCGATCGGCCTCGTGGTGGATGACGCCATCGTCGTCGTCGAGGCCGTCGAGCAGCACATCGAGCGGGGGCTCTCCCCGCGCGACGCCGCGTTGAAGGCGATGGAGGAGGTGTCGGGACCCGTTATAGGAATCGCCATCATCATGGCCGCGGTATTCATCCCGACGGCGTTCATCCCCGGCATTACCGGGCGGATGTACCAGCAATTCGCCGTCACCATCGCCGTCTCCGTCCTGATCTCGGCGTTCAACGCGCTCACGCTGAGCCCGGCGCTTTCGGCGCTGCTCCTGCGACCGAAGCGCGAAATGCGCGGCCCGCTCGGGGTGTTCTTCCGTGGCTTCAATCGCGCCTTCGAACGGGTCATGGGCGGATATCTCGACGGCAGTCGCTTGCTGATCCGCAAGGCCGCCGTTGCGATCCTCCTGCTCGTCGTCGCGGCGGCCGTGTCGGGCCTGATCGGCCTTCGGCTTCCGGGTGGTTTCGTCCCGGAGGAGGACCAGGGGTACATCTTCGCCAACGTCCAGCTTCCGCTGGCCGCTTCGCTCGACCGCACCGCGGCCGTCAACGACAAGCTCGACGCGATCCTCAAGACGCAACCCGGCATCAAGTACTACACGGGCGTGGCGGGCTTCAGCCTGCTGAGCCTGGTCACGACGACCTACAACTCGTTCTACTTCATCACGCTGGAGGACTGGGACGCCCGCCACAAGCACGGCCTCACCGCCGACGTGATCATCCGACAGCTGAACCAGAAGCTGGCTGGCGTGGCCGAGGCTCAGGCCTTTGCCTTCGCCCCGCCCGCAATCCCGGGCATCGGAACGTCCGGCGGTGTCACATTCATGCTCGAGGATCGCTCGGGCAAAAACCCTGCGTTCCTCTCCGAACAGACGGACAAATTTCTGGCTGCCGCGCGCAAGCGTCCCGAGTTCGCGCGGCTGTTCACGACCCTGCTGCCGAGTGTGCCGCAGTTCTTCGCCGAGGTGGATCGCGAGAAGGTGCTGAAGCAAGGCATTACCCTGCCCTCGGTGTACCAGGCCCTCCAGGCCTTCCTCGGCGGCGCTTTCGTGAACTACTTCAATCAGTACGGGCGAGTCTGGCAGGTGTACGTCCAGGCTGAAGGTCAATTCCGAACCCAGGCCGACCAGGTCGGGCGCTTCTACGTACGCAATGCCGCGGGTCAGCCGGTGCCGCTGTCGACGCTGGTCCGCATGAAAGAGACGAACGGCCCCGAGTTTACGACCCGGTTCAACGAGTATCGTGCGGCGCAGATCAATGGGCTCTTGGCGCCCGGGTTCACCACCCGGCAGGGCATGCGAGCCCTCGAAGAGGTCTTCGCGCAAACCATGCCGCGTGAGATGGGCTTCGACTACTCCGGGATGTCGTTCCAGGAGCAGGTGGCTTCCCAGGGTGTGCCGGCGACCGCGGTGCTCGGCTTTTCGGTGCTGGTGGTGTTGTTGATCATGGCCGCCCTCTACGAGAGCTGGACGCTTCCGTTCGCCGTCCTGCTCGCCACGCCCATCGCCATGTTCGGCGCCCTCGCCGCGCTGTGGCTCCGGCACTTCGAGCTCGACGTGTTCTCGCAGATCGGTCTGCTGATGGTGATCGGCCTCGCTGCCAAGAACGCGATCCTCATCGTCGAGTTCGCCAAGGTCGCGTACGAGAGGGGGATGCCGCTCGTCGACGCCGCGCTCGAGGGCGTCCGTGTGCGGCGCCGCGCGCTCTTCATGACCTCGTTCGCGTTCATTCTGGGTTGCGTGCCGCTATGGACCGCGGCCGGTGCCGGCGCGGTTGGACGCCGCGTCCTCGGAACCGTCGTGATCGGCGGGATGCTGACCGACACGCTGATCGCCAGTCTCTTCATCTCGGTGAGCTTCTATGTCAGTGAGCGCTTGCGGCGTCAGCCTGAACACACACCGCCGCACACGCAGCTCGCTCCGATCGCCGGTGGTCGCGACGGCGAGCGCTCGACCGACGGACGAGATCGGTGACGAGATCCGATCGCATCGTCTCCACGCTGGTCGTGGCCGCGCTGCTGGGCGGCTGTGCGATCGGTCCCGACTACAAGCGGCCGACAGTCGCGAAACCGGAGACGTTTCGCGGCCAGGCCATTTCCGAAGCAGCGTCGTTCGCCGATGCGCCGTGGGGAGCGTTCCAGGATCCGGTCCTGAAGGGGCTGATCCAGCAGGCGCTGGGAGCGAACTACGACGTCAGCATTGCCGCGGCGCGCGTCCGGGAGGCGCGAGCGAATCTCGGCGTCGCGCGTTCGGACTACTTCCCGTCACTCGACTACGACGCCAGCGTCTCGAGGGGCAAGGTCACGCCGGGCGTCCTGGGCGGCGTAGGCGGGCCGTCGCCTCGGGCGGGGAACTTCTACTCCGCGTCGATGACGATGTCGTGGGAGCTCGACATCTGGGGTCGGATCCGTCGGTTGAACGAGTCGGCGCGTGCGACGCTGTTCGCCACCGAGGAGGCTCGGCGCGGCGTGTGGCTGTCGTTGGTCAGCGACCTCGCCCAGGCGTACTTCGAGCTGCTCGCTCTCGACGTCCAGCTGCAGATCGCGCGCAACAGCACGGGCGCGTATCAGCGGACGTACGACCTCTTCGAGGATCGCTTCAAGCTCGGCGTGGCGTCGAAGCTCGAAACGTCGCGCGCGCTCGGTGCCCTGGGCGAAGCGCAGGCAACGATCCCGCAGCTCGAGAGCGACATCGTCGCCAAGGAAAACCAGATCAGCATTCTGGTCGGGACGACGCCCGGGCCAATTCCACGTGGCCGGCCGATGTACGAGCAGCCCATCGCGCCGGCGGTGCCCGCAGGCCTGCCGTCGGCGCTACTCGAGCGGCGGCCCGATCTGCGCCAGGTCGAGCAACAGCTGGTGAGCGCGAACGCGCGCATCGGTGTTGCCAAGGCGGAGTTTTTTCCCAAGCTCAGTCTCACCGCGTTGTTCGGGACGGCGAGTCCCGAGATCTCGGCGCTCACCGGAGGCGCCGCGACGATCTGGGCCGTGGGCGGCGCGTTCAGCGGACCGCTCTTGAACGCGGGCCGCACGCTCGGGCAGTATCGCGGCTCGATTGCCCAGTGGGAGCAGGCGCGCCTGCAGTACGAGCAGGCGGTGCTGACCGCACTACGCGAGGTGTCGGACAGTCTCACCGCGCTGGCGAAGCTGAACGACGCGGAAGCGGGACAGGAGACAGCCGTGAAGGCGCTGGAGGACGCCGTCGGGCACGCGACAGATCGTTATCGCCAGGGTCTGGCCAACTATTTCGAGGTCCTCGAAGCCCAGCAGCAGCTTTACCCCGCGCAGACGACGCTGGCACAGATTCGCCGCGGTCGTCTCGTCGCGTACGTGCAGCTCTACCGCGCGCTCGGTGGCGGGTGGAGCCTCACGGATGCCGAGTGGGCCGGCGCGAATGCGAAAGCGCCATGACCGCCACTGTCGAGAGCCTCGTGCAGTATGGGTACGTCCTGCTCGCTGCGTTCGTCCTCGCCGAGCAGACCGGGCTTCCGGTGCCGGCCGTGCCCATTCTCCTGGGAGTCGGGGCGCTGATCGGAGAGGGACGCATGAGCCTGCCGCTGGCGTTCGCCGCGGCCATCGCCGCCTCACTGCCGCCCGATATCGTGTGGTACGAGCTCGGTCGGCGCCGCGGCGCGCGCGTGCTGGCGCTGCTGTGTCGGATCTCACTCGAACCAGACTCGTGCGTGCGGCGGACCGAGAACCTGTTCATGCGGCGCGGCCGCGGCGCGCTGCTCATCGCAAAGTTCTTCCCCGGGCTCAGCACCGTTGCCCCGCCGCTGGCCGGTATGGTTGGCATCGCGCGCGCACAGTTCATCCTGCTCGATACGGCAGCAGCGATCCTGTGGGCAGGCACGTGGATCGCCCTGGGCTACGTCTTCAGCGACGCGCTCGAGCTCCTGGCCGCACGAGTGGGTCGCCTCGGCAACTCGGTCGGCGTTGTGGTCGCGCTTGCGCTCGCCGCGTATGTCGCGCTCAAATTCGTCCAGCGGCGGCGGTTTCTACGCAGTCTCAGGATCGCCCGGATCACGCCGGAGGAGCTGAAGCGGCGGATCGAGCTCGGGGACGAGACGCTGACGATCGTGGACACGCGCTCGGTGCTGGACGTCACGGCCGAGCCCTACGCCATCCCCGGCGCGCTGTGGATCCCCGCCGAGGAATTCGAGCGGCGCCAGGCGGAGCTGGCGCGTGACCGAGAGATCGTCCTGTACTGCACCTGACCTAACGAGGCGACCAGCGCCCGGGTGGCGCTGCAGCTCAAGCGCAGAGGCATCACGCGCGTCCGGCCGCTTCACGGCGGGCTCACACTCTGGATCGATCACAAATTCCCGCTCACCGACGTGAAGGTCATGCCGGCCGAGGTGAACGGCGCGTCGCTGCGCTGAAGACTCGGTCGAGCGCATCCTGTGTGACAAAGGTGTGAGCAGATGGCGCGCGGTACGTTACTCGCGCGCCATCCACCGCCCGATCGCGTCCTGCCGACAGTGACGGTTATGCCGCGACGCCGGCTACGCGGGCCGAACGCAGGCCCGCTCTCGCTCCTCCTTGTGTGCTACGAGCGAAGGTTGTGAAGTTGTCGGGATAAACACTATCTGAGTGAGTCGAGCAGCATCTTCGCGGCGACAAGGTCCGACGTGTCGAACCCCTCGGAGAAACGAGCATAGATCGAGCGCAAGAGCCGGCGCGCCTCACTGGTCTTTTGCTGTCGCTGCCACAGCCTCGCCAGACTCGTCGTTGTGCGCAGCTCCCAGGCCAGCGCGCCCTGTCGGCGCGCCCAATCGAGAGACTGCTGCAAGTGATCTTCGGCGATCGCAGAACCTTTGGGCGTCCCCTGCAAGAGAACCAGGTCGCCTTTAATGCGCAGGAGCTCCGGGAGGACCCAACGCTCCTCACTCTTATCGGATCTCATCAATGCTTCATCGATGACCGCCAGACCGCGAACAGCCTGTCCTGCGCTGCCGAGACCCTCCGCCAGCGCGGCGAGGAAAGCCGTGTGGTACTGGACGAAACGCGCGCTGCGGAGCTCGTCGACCGCGGCGCTGAGCAGCGGCAAGCCGACGTCGAGGCCGTCGCGCTTGATGTGCAACATGCCCTGGAAGCAGCGGCCATACGTCTGCCAGACGTCGGCCCCATGGCGCGCGGTATAACGCACGAGCATCGTCGCGTAGCGGTCCGCCGCTGCGAGATCCCCAGTGAGCATGGCCAGCGGACACGCGGCCTGCGCGAGCGTGTTGCAGAGCGAAAGCGTGTGGTGAATCGCGAGCGCATCGTCGATCGCGGCGTCGACGGTCCGCATGGCCTGGTCGGCGAATCCTTGCAGCCACAGCACCCGCGACCGGGTGATGCGCGCAGTCACCCGCTGGTCGAATTGAAAGCGCACCACGTCCGATCGGTTCGGCGGCGACACATAGCGCTCGAGCATCCGTTCGATGTGCTCGCGCGCCCGCGCCTGCTCTCCCAGAAAATGAAGCGTCGCGGCCAGCATCCGATCGCCAATAAGAGGATCCGCCGGGTCTCTTGCCGCCGTGGCGAGGGCACCGAACCTCTCGGCAAGCTGGAGCGCCGCCCGGAACTCTCCATTGTTGATGTGGCCGGCCCAGAGCCCCCACAAAGCCCGCAGCTGGTAGTCCGTGTCTCGAAGCCCCTCGGCCAGCTCGAGCGTTGTCGCCCACGCCGCACCCGTCTCACGCGCGGGCCCGGTGGTGTACATCAACGACCAGCCAAGCGCGGCGTGCAGGCGCATCTCCCGATGCAGATCGCGGTCTGAAGCGGCCGTAAGCACCGAGAGCGCGCGCTCCACCCGCGTACGACATTCGGCCAAGAGTGAGAGCTGAAACCAGAGCGGCACCGCCACGGTCGTGAGCGCGACGCCGATGGTGATATCTCCCCCGGGGCCGAACGCCCAATCGAGCGCTGCGCGCAGGTCGTCGAGCTGTCGCCCGTACGCCGCGAGCCACTCGGCGGTGGGCTGCGTCTCCCAGTCCGCGTGACCGCGTTCGAAGAGACCTTGATGATACTCCGCGTGACGTCGTTCGAAGCGTTCCAATTCGCCGCTCTCGACGAGCTTGTCGCGCGCATATGCCCGCGTAGTCTCGAGCAGCCGGTAGGAAGTGACGGCCCCGCCGACGTCAGCCGAGACGAGTGACTTGGCGACGAGGTCCGCAACAGAGTCGGCGATATCGGCGGCGTTGATCTCGGACGTTACCGAGACGGCGACGGCGGCATCGAGCGAAAACGCGCCCGCGAATACTGCGAGCCGTCGAAAGACCACCCGCGCGGACTCCGAGAGCAGGTCATAGCTCCAGTCCAGCGTGGCTCGCAGCGTTTGCTGACGCGGCAGCGCGGTGCGGCTGCCGCCGGTGAGAAGTCGGAAGCGGTCGTCCAGACGCGCCGCCACGCCCTCGACACCGAATGCGGGGAGGCGAGCGGCCGCGAGCTCGATGGCCAGCGGGATGCCGTCGAGGCGCCGACAGATCGCGGCCGCAGCCGAAGCCAGCCTGCGCTCGAGGGCGAAGCGTGGCTCGACGGCTTGTGCGCGCGCCACGAACAACCTCACCGCGCCGTGTCGCAACAAGTGCTCGACATCGTCGTCGTCGTCGTGCGGCACATCGAGCGACGGCACCCGGTAGACGTACTCGCCGGCGGCTCGCAACGGTTCGCGGCTCGTGGCGAGGACGCACACCGCGGCGCTGGCACGGAGCAATGTCTCGGCCATGCGGGCCGCGGCTTCGATCAAGTGCTCACAGTTGTCCAGCACCACGAGCACGTGTCGGCCGCCGAGCGCTGCCGCGGCCGCGTCGATCGAGACCGCGCCGACGATCGGTTTGAGTTCGAGCGCGGCGGCGATGGTGATCGGGACGAGGTGCGGATCGCTCAACGGCCCAAGCTCGGTCAGCCGAACGCCGTCCCGGAACGTCGGCACGAGGTGACGCGCCACTTCGAGCGCCAAGCGCGTCTTGCCGACGCCGCCGGAGCCTGTCAGCGTCACGAGCCGTTGGCTCGTGAGCAGATCGAGAACCTCGTGCACCGATTTGTCTCGGCCTATCAGATCCGACACGGACTCGGGCAGGTTCGTGACGGGCGCGGACGCTTGCACATCGGTGGGGACACGAATCTGCCCCGTGAATTGGTAGCCGCGCCCAGCGACGGTTCTGATCAGATCCCGATCGGCGCCGAACGCCCGGCGCAGCGCGGAGACCTGAGCCTGGAGGTTGTTCTCCTCGACCACGCGGTCCGGCCAGATTCGCCGCAGCAGGACGTCCTTTTCGATGACGGAGCCGCCGGCGTCGATGAGGGCGAGGAGCGTATCGAACGCCCGCCCACCGAGGGCGATCGGCTGGCCGTCAATCAAGAGCTCGCGGCGATGCGGCACGACCTTGAAACGGCCAAACTCCAGGACCGCGAAAGGATCGCGCTCGCCGTCCATGGGTGCGGATTGTACAGGCGCTGTTCAGAGATTTTCAGAAGTGTTCAGGCTGGCCAGCTCGCATTGTTACGTTTCGATTACGACCGCTCATCCGCAACACGCGCGCCATTCAGAACGATTCAGGCGACGCCAAGGACTCCTCAGACGCGACGGTCTACCGTGCGCCTCACGGCGATCGAGGTGTCACGTTCAGGAGGCCCCAGGAATGGCGAAGATGAAACCGGGAGGCAACGGCGTCGAGCGAAATATCCAGAAATTTCTCGACGGGCTGGCGATGGCCGGTGGCAAGCCGATGGAGCACATGACGCCGGGGGAGGCCCGCACGGTCCTGGTGCGCGCGCAGTCCAGCGTGCGCGTCGAGTTGCCAACAGCGGACATCAGCGAGCGCACGATCACCAGCGACGGGCAGGCCGTGAAGCTCGTGATCGTGCGCCCGGCGGGCGTCGGCGACGAGTTTCCGGCGTTCATGTTCTTTCACGGCGGCGGCTGGGTGCTCGGGGACTTCGCAACGCACGAGCGATTCGTCCGTGACCTGGTGGCCGAATCGAACGCGACGGCG
Source organism: Candidatus Methylomirabilota bacterium (assembly GCA_046723475.1). GTDB lineage: Bacteria > Methylomirabilota > Methylomirabilia > Rokubacteriales > CSP1-6 > AR12. The sequence continues at coordinate 8,220 of JBKOUQ010000195.1, read as the reverse complement.
GTGTTCGTGGAGTACGACAGATCGCCCGAGGCGCGCTATCCGGTCGCCATCCAGCAGGCCTACGCCGCGACGAAGTGGATCGCCGCGCACGGCCACGAAATCGGCGTCGACGCACGACGTCTCGCCGTCGTCGGTAACAGCGTGGGCGGGAACATGGCGGCCGTCGTGAGCCTGATGGCGAAAGACCGCGGGACGCCGCATATCCGCTTCCAGTTGTTGTTCTGGCCGGTGACGAACGCGCGCTTCGATACATCGTCGTATGAGCAATTCGCGGAAGGGTACTTTTTGACGCGCAACATGATGCGGTGGTTCTGGGACAACTACACGACCGATGAGCACGAGCGTGAGGATGTCTATGCCTCACCGCTGCAAGCCTCGATCGAGCGGCTCAAGGGTGTGGCGCCGGCGTTGGTGCAAACCGCGGAAATGGACGTGTTGCGCGACGAGGGCGAGGCCCTCGCGCGCAAGCTCGATCAGGCCGGCGTCGATGTCACCGCCACGCGTTACAACGGCTTGATCCACGACTACGGCCTGCTCAATCCCATCAGCCGAGTGCCCGGCGTCCGTTCGGCGCTGCTGCACGCCGCCGCCGAGCTGAAGAAGAGGTTGTCGTGATGAAATCCACGAACAACGTCCGCGCAATCGACCGTGACGCCGAACTTCTCCAAGCCTTGCGGCGACGAGACTCGACCGCCGCCGAGCGTCTCATCGCATGCTTCGGAGACCGCGCGTATCGCCTGGCGATCGGGATCACGGGCGATCAACCGGATGCCGAGGAAGCCGTACAGGACGCATTCTGGAATGTCGTTCGAAAGATCGATACGTTCCGCGGCGAGTCCTCGCTCGGATCGTGGATCTATCGGATCACCGCGAACGCCGCCTACCACAAACGGCGTGGCCGCGCGCACCGACGCGACGAGATCTCGCTCGACGAGGTCTTACCCCGCTTCCACGAAGAAGGCGGTCATGCGGAGCGGATCGAGGACTGGTCCGGCGAGGTGAACGACCCAGCGGCGCAGAGCGAGCTTCGCAGCGCCCTCACGTCGGCGCTCGACGAGCTACCAGACCACTACCGTGCCGTAATCATCCTGCATGACGTAGAAGGGTTGCCCATGGCTGATGTCGCCGACAGCCTGGGCGTCACAATCGGGGCGGCAAAGACGCGCGCGCATCGGGCACGGCTGCTCCTGCGCCAACGTCTCGCCGCCTTCATGGCCCGCGAGGCCCCGATGTTCGAGCTCATCGCTTGACCGTCGACGTCCAGGTGACACAGAACGATGAAAAGAGCATCGGGCGTTTCGGGCTGGCTGCCGCCGCGCAACGTTGCGGCGTCACGATCCATCTCAATGGGCAACCCGGGGGCCACGATGGACACACCAATCTAAAGGGAGAGCGCTGATGACGCGCAAAACGATCGCGGCGGTCGCCATCTTGGTGGTTTCGCTCGCTGTCGCCGTGCTCGCGGTCATGGGAACCAGGCCCAGCTCCGCGCAGGACACTGGCCAGGCGAAGTACACCGTGCGAGTGCCGAATGGGCTCGAGTTCTCCGAGTTCAGAGGATACGAAAGCTGGCAGACGGTCTCCGTCAGTCACAACGACAACGTGATGGCGGTCATCCTTGCGAATCCCGAGATGATCAAGGCCTTCCAGTCCGGCATTCCGGGCAACGGCAAGCCGTTCCCCGACGGCTCGAAGATGGCGAAGGTCCACTGGAACCCGAAAAAGTTGGAGACCCTCCCCACGGCGACCGTGCCGGCAAGCCTGCATGACGTCGACTTCATGGTGAAGGACAGCAAGAGATTCGCGGACAGCGCCGGATGGGGATGGGGCGCGTTCAAGTATGATGCCGCGTCCGATACGTTCAGCCCCGCCACCACCGCAGACCAGCCGCCGCAGGGCAACGACGCCAAGTGCGGGCTCGGGTGCCACACGATCGTGAGGACGAGAGATTACGTGTTTACGGACTACCAGCGGAGGTGAGTGGCGGTGACATACGACAAGCAGCTCACCGGATTGCTGATAATCGATCCGTATAACGATTTCATCTCCGAGGGCGGCAGGCTGTGGAGTCGCCTCAAGGGTGTTGCGGAAGCCAACGGCTGTGTTCGGCATATGTCACAGGTCCTGAACGCCGCGCGGAAGGCAGGGTTTCGTGTCTTCTACGCGTTACATCGTCGATACCGCCCCGGCGATTACGAGACCTGGAAGTACATCGCGCCAATCCAGAGGGCGGCGTGGCGGAGCAAGGCCTTCGAAGTCGGCAGGTGGGGCGGTGAGATCCGCAGCGAATTCGCCCCGCAACCGGGTGAGATCGTGGCCCTCGAGCATTGGGGCTCCAGTGGCTTCGCCAACACCGATCTGGACGCGCAGCTGACCAGGCACGGCATTCATCAGCTCATCGTTATCGGACTCATCGCGCACACCTGTGTGGAATCCACCGTGCGCTTCGCCGCCGAGCTCGGCTACGAGGTCACCGTCGTCAAAGACGCGATCGCGAGCTACTCGGACGTGGAAATGCACGCCGCGCTGGACGTCAACATCCCGAACTACGCCGCCGTTGTCACGACAAAAGAAATCGTCGACTCGATCGCCGCTCTATGACCGAGTGATCCCCTGGTGGCGTCGCGGCAGTTCGCCGTTCCCCGAGTGGTGACCAAGATTAGAAATAAGGAGAGTCGCGATGGAGCTGACGATCAATGGTATGAAGCGCGAGGTCGACGTGCCATCGGACATGCCGCTGCTCTGGGTTCTGCGCGACGTGCTCGGCATGACAGGAACGAAATTCGGCTGCGGGATGGCGCTGTGCGGTGCGTGCACGGTGCAGCTCGACGGCCGGGCGACCCGCTCCTGCGTGACGCCGGTGAGCGCCGTGACGGGCCAGGCGATCACCACCGTTGAAGGTATCGGCGATACCCCTGCTGGCAAGACGGTGCAGGACGCGTGGATCGCGCTCGACGTGCCGCAGTGCGGTTATTGCCAATCGGGGCAGATCATGTCCGCCTCCGCGCTACTCGCGAGCAACGCGCATCCCAGCGACGCCGACATCGACGCCGCAATGGCAGGCAACATCTGCCGCTGCGGTACCTATGGAAGGATTCGCGCCGCAATCACGCGGGCTGCCCAGGGAGGGCGATCATGACCGCGGTGTCGCGGCGCGCATTCGTCACGGTGCTGGCAGCCGCGGGCGGCGGCCTGCTGCTCGGCTACCGGCTCGGCGATCGGGAGCGCGTGGCGTCAACGGCCGGGATCGCATCGGCTTCCGCGGCTACACCCGAGGGCTTCGCGCCCAATGCGTTCATCCGCATCGCGCCGGACGGCGGCATCGCGCTCATCATGCCGCAGGCCGAAATGGGTCAGGGCACGCACACGTCGATGGCCATGCTGTTGGCGGAAGAGCTCGAGGTGGCTCCCGGGCAGATTCGGCTCGAGCACGCCCCGCCCGACAACACGCTGTACGCGAACGCGTTGCTCGGCGAGCAGATGACAGGCGCGTCATCGTCGGTTCGGGCGTTCTACGAGCCCCTGCGCCGCGCCGGGGCGACAGCGCGCGTCATGCTGGTGTCGGCAGCGGCCGCGTCATGGAACGCCGATCCTGCATCATGCCGGGCGCAGAAAGGCGCCGTCACCCACATACCAACCGGACGAACACTCCGCTATGGCGAACTGGCCGCCAGGGCGGCCGCGCTGCCGGTGCCCGGAAAGGTCACGCTCAAGGATCCGAAAGACTTCACGCTCATCGGCACGCCGACCAAGCGGTTCGACACGGCGAGCAAGGTGAACGGAACGGCCCAGTACGGCATCGACGTGCGCGTGCCGGGAATGCTGATCGCGACCGTCGCGGCGAGCCCGGTGCTCGGGGGCAAAGTCGGCGCGATCGACGACGAGAAGGCGAAGGCAATCCCGGGCGTGCGGCAGATCGTCCGCCTCGACGATGTCGTCGCTGTCGTGGCCGATCACATGTGGGCGGCGAAGCAGGGCCTCGCGGCGCTGGATATCCGGTGGGACGACGGGCCGAACGCAAACGTCAGCACCGCCGACGTCGGGAAGGGGCTCGCGAAAGCGTCCGAGACGATGGGCGTGACGGCGCGGAAAGACGGCGACCCGGCGAGCGCGCTTGCCGGTGCGTCGAAAAAACTGAGCGCGGTCTACGAAGCGCCGTTTCTGGCCCACGCCACGATGGAGCCGATGAATTGCACGGTCCACGTGCGAAGCGACGGATGCGAGGTGTGGACGGGTTCGCAGGTGCTGAGCCGCGCGCAAGCGGCAGCGGCCAAAGTCGCCGGGCTTCCGCTCGAAAAGGTCGTGGTGCACAACCATTTCCTCGGTGGTGGCTTCGGGCGGCGTCTCGAAGTCGATTACGTCACCCAGGCGGTGCGCATTGCGAAAGAGGTCAGCGCGCCGGTCAAGGTCGTGTGGACCCGGGAAGAGGACGTCCAGCACGACGTCTATCGCCCGTACTACTACGACCGGATCGCCGCCGGCCTCAGTGCCAACGGTAAGCCCGTGGCGTGGGCGCATCGGATCGTCGGTCCGGCGATCATTGCGCGTTACCTGCCGCTCGCATTCAAAGACGGCATCGACATCGACGCGGTGGACGGGGCCGCGCAATTGCTCTACGACATTCCCGCGATCCAGATCGAGCACGTGCGCCACGAAGAGCCCGTTCTCAACACCGGTTTCTGGCGCGGCGTGGGTGTGACCCATAACAACTTCGTCATCGAGAGCTTCATGGACGAGCTCGCCGCCGCGTCGAAGCACGATCCCGTGGCGTACCGGCGCGCGCTGCTGAAAAGGTCGCCCCGCGCGCTCGCCGTTCTCAACCTCGCAGCGAAGGAAGCCGGATGGGGGACGCCAATGCCGCGTGGGCGCGGCCGTGGCGTCGCATTGCTCTTCAGCGGCTGGGGCACGTACCTGGCACAGGTCGCGGACGTCGAGCTCACCGGCACCGGTGAGGTGCGCGTGCGTCGGATCGTCTGCGCGGTGGACTGCGGCCAGGTCGTCAATCCCGATATCGTCAAGGCCCAGATCGAGAGCGGCGTCGTGTACGGGATCAGCGCCGCGCTGTGGGGCGAGATCACGCTGAAGAACAGCCGCGTCGAGCAATCGAATTTCCACAACTACCGCGTGCTGCGGATGAACGAGATGCCGCGGATCGACGTGCACCTGGTTCGGAGCGGCGAGGCGCCGGGCGGGATCGGTGAACCGGGCACCGCGGTAACGGCCGCCGCGCTCGGCAATGCCATTTACGCGGCCACGGGAAAACGACTCCGAACGCTGCCGCTTCAACCTCGACTTGCCGCCTCGACAGAGAGATAAGCATGAGCGACACCACCGTCAGAACGTCAGCGGCCATCATGTGCGCCGTAGCATTGGTTGTTTGCGCAAGGTACGCGAGCGGCGCCGATCGTACCGTGAGCGCGGGTGAGCACATCGACGCGAAGTCGTTTCGGTGCATCATGCAGATGACCCCGGTCCGCCACTTCTACGTGGACAACCTGCGAGGCGATCTCGACGCCACGGTGCCCGCGGCGAATTCGGCGACGGGCGCGGTCTATCCGCCGGGATCCGTCATTCAGCTCGTTCCGGGCGAGGTCATGGTCAAACGGGACAAGGGCTTCAACCCGGCGACGCACGACTGGGAATTTTTCGAGCTGGACGTATCGAAGGACGGGACCCAGATCAGGAAACGAGGTTTCGCCGACGTCGTCAATCGATTCGGCGGGAATTGCTTTGGTTGCCACATTGCGGCTCGTCCAGAGTGGGATCTGGTCTGCGAAAGCGACCACGGTTGCGCACCGATTCCACTCACGCGCGCGATGAGTGGAGCGCTGCAGCGAACCGATCCGCGATGTGATAACCGGCCGGTCAGCGCCCAGGATGCCGAAGCGCTGCAGCAACTGAACGAGCTGATCAAGCCTCGCTGAGACTGTCCCAACGGGAAGGAACGTCGCATAGAGGAGCTGGCGAATGAACGCAAGTCGCCGACGGTTTTTCACCACCTTGGCCGTGACCATGGCCGCCACGCAGAGTGGCAATGTCCTGCGCCGGCTCGCCTTGCCCGTTGGTGCCGGTGCCGCGAGCGCGGCGGCTGCCATGCCGGCGTTCCACGTCGAGCGCTGGGTGAACTCGGCACCACTCGCAGCCGACATGCTCCGCGGCAAGGTCGTTCTGGTCGATTTCTGGGAGTACACCTGCATCAACTGGATCCGGACCTCGCCCTACGTCAAGGCCTGGCACCGCGCGTACGCCGACCGCGGGCTGGTCGTCGTCGGCGTGCATGCGCCGGAGTTCGAGTTCGGCAAGCGCCCCGAGAACATCGATCGCGGAATTCGTGACCATGCGCTCACATATCCAATCGCGCTCGATAACAATTTTGCGACATGGCGGGCCTTCAACAACGACGCGTGGCCGGCGAAGTACCTCTTCGACGGCCACGGGGCACTGGTGAAGCGCTGGGTCGGTGAGGGTCGCTACAGCGAAATCGAAGGGGAGATCCGTCGCTTGTTGGTCGCAGCCACCCCGGGGGCCAAACTGCCGCCTATCAGTCCAGAGGCGACGGCGTTTGCGAAGATAGGTGAGCCATCGTACGCCGGCATCACGGGCGAAACCTACGTCGGGGTCGAGCGGCGTGAGCCGGGGGCATTCCGCCTCGAGGGTCACTGGCAGAGCTCGCGCCAGTACGTCGAGCTTCAGAGCGGCCCGGGCAAGATCGTCCTTCCCTTCGCTGCCGGCGAGGTCAACGTAGTGATGCAACCGGGAGCGTCCGGGAACGCCGCGGTCGCTGTGGTACTCGACGGGAAACCGGTCGCAGAGGAACGCGGCGCCGATGTCGGCCCTGACGGAATCGCGCGCTTCGATCGATCCGGGATGATTCGCCTGATCGCCCGCGCGCCGCGAGGAAATCGCGTTCTCACCCTTGTCGCGAACGATCCCGGGCTGCGAGCATATGTGTTCACCTTCGGTCCGTAATACCGTCGACATGGGTCACAAATCGTCATGGAGGCCCGGCGGTACAATCCGGGCGCCATGGAGCGACGGCCAGAATCGCCCGCCTCCGTCGAGTTTGGTCGCTTCAAGGTGGATCGCCATCGGCGCGAGCTCATCGCCGACGGCTACCCCGTTGAACTCGGCAGCCGTGCGTTCGACACGCTCATAGCTCTGATTGACGCGCGCGGGACGGTCCTCAGTAAGGACGAGCTCCTCAGCCATGTGTGGCCGGGACAGGTCGTCGAGGAAAACAACCTGCACGCCCAGATCTCGATCCTCCGCCGCGTATTCGGCGCCGACCGCGACCTCATCCGCACGGTGGCTGGCCGCGGCTACCAGTTCACGGGCACGGTGGCCGCCGTTTCGGCGACTCGGGTCTCGCATCGACTGACAAACCTGCCGGAGCCGGTGACCGGGCTGATCGGCCGCGAAGAAGCGCTCGGCGCCGTCGCCGATCTCGTGGCCGCGCACCGCCTCGTCACCCTCATCGGCGCAGGCGGCGTCGGCAAGACGAGTCTGGCACTGGAGGTCGGCCGTCGGGCCATCGCACGCTTTCCCGACGGCGTTTGGCTAGCGGAGCTCGGGTCGGCGTATGATCCCCAGCTCGTGGCCGCCATCGTCGCCACAGCGCTCGGGGTAACGCTCGGCAGTGCGTCCGTCACGAGCGAGCGTGTCGCCGCCGCCACCGCGGGCCGGCGCATCCTGCTGCTGCTCGACAATTGCGAGCACCTGATCGACGCCGCCGCGCGCATGGCCGAGGCGCTCGTGAGCAAGGGCGCGCAGCCCCGCATCCTGGCGACGAGCCGCGAGCCGCTGCGCGCTGCCGACGAGCACGTGTATCGCGTGCCGTCGCTCAGCGTCCCCGCCGAGGACAACATGGACGTGGACGACGTGCTGCAATACGGCGCCGTTCGACTGTTCAGCGCGCGGGCGCGTGCGCTGGAAGGCCGGTCGGTGGCTAACACGCGTCACGTCGCGGCGGTTGCCGCCATCTGTCGCCGCCTCGACGGCATTCCGCTCGCGATCGAGCTCGCCGCGGCTCGCGTGCCCGCCTTCGGCGTCGACGGCATCGCGGCGCGACTCAACGATCGATTCCGGCTGCTCTCCAGCGGACAGCGGACGGCGCTGACGCGCCACCAGACCCTCCGGGCAACCCTCGACTGGAGCCACGAGCTTCTCTCGGAGACCGAGCGCGTGGTGCTTCGGCGGCTCGGTGTCTTCGCGGGATCGTTC
>JBKOUQ010000297.1:0-10919 GCA_046723475.1 Candidatus Methylomirabilota bacterium | reverse complement strand
GCCCAGGACGTTTTCGATCGCCATACCGATGGCGAGCAGCCGCTCGTCGGAGCCGCGCAGCCCATCGAGCGACAGCCCCACCGGCATGTGGGTCGATGGGCCGAGGCCCGCTGGAATCGTGAGCCCCGGGATCCCGGCATTGCTGCCGGGATCGGTATTGCGGATGAATTGCAGGAACGTCTCGAGACTGGAGGCCGGCGGCCCCTGGGCGACCGCCACCGCGGGCGTCGTCGGCGCGACCAGCGCCTCGATACCGTACGTCGCGAACGTGTCGACGTAATGCTTCGCGAGGGCGGGGCGCGCCTCCGCCATGGCCGCTCGGTAGACCGGCGCCGCATCGACGACGCCGTTCGGCGCCGGTAGCTTTCGCGGAACGACCAGCGCCTCGTAGGTGCCTTTCACGTCGGTGCTGGCGATGGCGGCGGCGACCTGCTCCACGGTCTTGCCCGTCTGGTACTTCGTCAGATAGGCGCGCAGATCGTCGTATGCCTCGTAGAGCGCGACGGGGAAGCTGGCCGCGTCGTTCAGCCGCTTGAGGTCCGGCATGTCGACCTCGACGATCGTCGCCCCCGACGCGCGCAGCTTGTCGAGCGCCGCGTCGATCACGGTCTTCGTATCGCTATCGAGGTCCGCAAAGAAGTAGGCGCGGTACACGCCGAGTCGGACGCCGTTGAGCGTGGCCGCGGCCGGTACGTTGCCCCGTGTGACGACGGCGTCGAGGAGCGCGACGTCGGCCACAGTTCGAGCCATCGGGCCGACGGTGTCACGCGAGTGCGCGATCGGCGTGACGCCGTCCTGACTGTAGCGCCCGAGCGTCGGCCGGAGTCCCGCGCCGCCGGTCAGGGCCGCCGGAATCCTCACGGATCCGCCCGTGTCACTGCCGAGTCCGCCGGGCGCAAGCCGCGCGGCAATCGCCGCGCCGGTCCCGCTGGAGCTGCCGCCGGCGATGCGAGTGCGATCGTAGGGATTGCGTGTCCCGATCGGCTGGGCCGTGAAGAATGCCTCGTTGTAGCCCGAGATACCGAACGCGAGCTCGTGCATGTTCGTCTTGCCGAGAATGACGGCTCCGGCATCGAGCAGTCGCTGCACCGTCGGCGCATTCTCGCGGGGGACGAAATCACCCAAGGCGGGCGTGCCGGCGGTGTTCGGCATGCCGGCGACGTGGGTGTTGTCCTTCACGACGAGGGGCACCCCGTACAGTGCGCCCTTGGCTGCACCGGCTGCGAGCGCCGCGTCCGCGCGGCGCGCTGCCTCCAGCGCGCGCGCACCGTCGAGTGTGATGAACGCGTTCAGATCGCGGTTCGCGGCGGCGCGGGTGAGATAGGCCTGGGTGAGCTCGACGCTCGTGATCTGCTTGGCGCGCAGCAGGGCCGCGGCCTCGGCGACCCCGACGTCGGTCAGCACCGAGGGGCGCGGCGGCACGCTCGCGCAACCGGCGACGACGAGCGTGAGAGTGATCACGACAGCAACAAGGACGCGGCTCATGGCGGTCTCCTCGATGTGCGTCGCGCTCGCTCTTACGGCCCTTCGTCGCGCGGCGACGGTATGCTGCGTGCGGGAAATTCGCGGTAGGCGTAGCGCGCCATGACGTCTTCCCGCAGGTCGAGGCCGAGTCCCGGCGCCGTCGGCACCGCAATGTAGCCCTGCTCGACGCGCAGCCCAGGCACGGCGATCTCGGCACCGCGGGCCTCGAAGTTCACGAAGTACTCGGTGATCAGAAAGTTCGGGATCGCCGCCGACACCTGCAGCGTCGCGGCCAGGCCCACCGTCGTCGAGTTGTAGTTGTGCGGTGAGACGACGACGTGGTACGCCTCGGCCATGGCCGCGATCTCACGCAGCTCTTCGATGCCGCCCACGTTGCACACGTCGGGATTGATGATGTCGGCGGCACGGCGCTCGAAGACGTCGCGGAACTCGAAGCGCGTGTAGAGCTCCTCGCCCGTCACGATCGGGATGCGGATCTCGCGTCGGCATTCGGCCAGCGAGCCGAGATCGCGGGCGGACACCGGCTCCTCGTACCAGAACGGATCGAACGGCTCGAGCATCCGCGCCACCCGGACCGCGTGCATCGGCGCGAGCCGCCGATGGACCTCGATCAGCAGGTCGACGCCGGACCCGACGGCATCACGGACCGCGCCGACCGTGTCGATCACCTGGCGCTCGGCCTCGCGCGTGATGTGCGTGCGCCACGGGCCGGGGAACGGATCGAACTTCAACGCGCTGAAGCCGCGCGCCACCGTCGTCTTGGCCTTCGCGGCGTAGTCCGCAGGCGTCTTCGCGCCGGAGTACCAGCCATTCGCATACACGCGGATCCGGTCACGACACGGGCCACCGAGCAGGCTCACCACCGGGACACCGAGCCGCTTGCCGGCGAGATCCCAGAGCGCCTGCTCGATGCCGCTGACCGCGCCGAAGAAGTCGAGCGAACCGCGCTTGGCGGCGAAGTCGTGATAGGCCCAGTGCGTGAAGTGGCGGATCTGGCCGGCGTCGCGGCCCACGAGATAGCGCGCGAGCTGGCCGACGAACGCGGCGATCGAGTGATCGCGGTCGGCCTGCGTGTAGCACTCGCCCCAGCCGTGCAGCCCGTCTGACGTTTCGACTTTCACGAAGAGCCAGTTCTTGCCGTAGCCGGGATCGACGATGAACGGGGTGACGGCGGTGATCTTCACGCAACACTCCGTGGTGAGACTATGCAGGGGGCGGTGGACACGGCGCAGATTCTACCGCACGATGGGAACCATCTTTCGACCCGCGCTCTTTCGCGTGCCCGATTTTCGCCGTCTCGGCGCCTCGGTGCTGTTCAACTCCATCGGGATGATGGGCGAGACGGTCGTGCTCGGCTGGCTCGCGCTGGAGCTGACGAACTCGCCGCTGCTGGTCGGCGTCGCGATGAGCATGCGAATGCTGCCGCTCTTTTTCGTCGGCGTGCCCGCCGGGGCCGTTGCCGATCGATTCCCGCGCAATCAGCTCTTGATGCTCACCGGCGCCGGCCAGGCCCTGACCGCCTCGACGCTCGGGACGCTCGCGTGGTCGGGCCACGTGACGTTTGCGCACGTCCTCGTCGTCACGCTTGCCGCCGGCACGCTCCGCGGGCTCGAGCACGCCACGCGTCAGAGCTACACGCACGATGTCGTCGGCGCCGACGCGCTCATGCCCGGCCTCGCCGTCCTCGGCGTAGCCATGCGCGTCGGGTGGCTCGTCGGCTCGCTCGGCGCCGGCGTGATGATCGCGCGCCTCGGGTCCGGCGCTGCCTACTTCATGGTCGCGGCGGGGTTTCTCGGCGGCGCTGCGGCGCTGGTGCGCGCATCCACTCACGCGCGCGCGATGCCCCGAGAAACGGAATCGTTGTGGCGCGGCATCGTCGATTTTGCCCGGGCGCTCCGGACGGAACGGATTCTTGTCGTGCTCATGATGCTCACGTCGAGCGCGGAGATCCTCGGCTTCTCCCATCAGGCCCTGCTCCCGAGCCTGGCGCGCGATGTCCTGCGCGCGGGACCCGAAGCGCTCGGCACGCTGAACGCCGCGCGGTCCGTGGGCGGCATCGTCGGGCTGGCGGCGACCGCGCTGCGCCGCAGCCACATGGGTGGCGGCGCGATGTTCGTTGCCGTGCTCGTCTCGTTCGGTGCGAGCCTGCTCGGCCTGGCCTCCGCACCGCTGGTCGTCGGCCTCACGGGCGTCGTCGTCGTGCTCGTCGTGGTCAACGCGCTCGGGGCTCTCGCCGATCTTCTCGCACAGAGCCTGCTGCAGCTCAGCGTACCCAGCCGCCTGCGCGGTCGAGCGGGCGGAGCATGGGTCGTCGCCATCGGGCTCGCGCCGCTCGGGCAGCTTCAGATCGGCGCGGTCGCCTCGCTGTTCGGTGTCGGCGTCGCGTTCGGCGCCAGCGGCCTCGCGCTCACGCTGCTGGCCGGCGCCACCGCGCTGCTGTTTCCGCGTCTCCGCCGCCTTTGAACGGGCTCGGCCCGGCGGTGGCGGTGGCCATGCGGCCGCCGGCATCGCCGTGGCGGCCTTAACATGACTCCCGTGACCGCGGGACTCGAACAGGTGTTGCCGCCGCTGCTCGACACGCTCGAGCGCATCGTGTGGGTCCAGCGCTATCTCTACCCCCCGGCCGCAATGCGGCTGGCGGAGGTGCTGGCGCCGCAAACCGAAGCGCTCACCGCGCCGCTGAGCGCGCTCGAGACGGAGGCGTGGCCCGACGGCGCCGCGTTCATGCGGGATCGGCTCGTCGATGTGGGGCGGCAGACGCTCGACATCGTCGCAACATTCGTCTCCGCCGCGCGAGCGTCGGGCGATCCGCTGGATCTGTATCGAGCGATGCGTCGCTTCGGCCGGGTGCAGGAGACGCTGTATCCACTCGCGCCGGCGTTCGATCCGGTGAGTCGCTGGTTTCTCGATCCCGCGCGGCGCGACGACGATGACCTGGTGGCGCGGCTACGCGACGGGACGCTGCGCGAGGACGACGACGCCCGTCGGGTCGGCGTGTTGCACGCCGACAACGATCGCGGCACGCGTGGCGGGTTCTCGCTCTATGTCCCCGAGACGTGGGACGGGCGCGCGCCGATGTCGCTCGTCGTCGCGCTGCACGGCGGTCACGGCCACGGCCGCGACTTTCTGTGGTCGTGGCTGCGCGAAGCGCGGGGGCGCGAGACGCTCGTGCTCGCGCCGACGTCGGAGTCGCGGACCTGGTCGCTCCTGGGACCCGACGTCGACGCGCCGCGACTCCTGCAGATGGTGGAGTCAGTCGGCCAGCGCTATCCCGTCGACCGCTCGCGCGTCTTGCTGACCGGCATGTCGGACGGCGCGACGTACGCGCTGATGCAGGGCGCGCGCGAGGGCTCGCCGTTCACGCATCTGGCGCCCGCGTGCGGCGTGCTGCATCCGATGCTGCTCACCGGCACCGCGCTGCACGCGCTCCGCGACCGGCCGATCTATCTCATCCACGGCGCCCTCGACTGGATGTTCCCGGTCGGGACGACGCGCGTCGCGCGCGAGGTGCTGACGGCGGCCGGCGCGCGGCTGGTGTATCGCGAGATCGAGGACCTCTCGCACGCGTATCCGCGCGACGAGAATCCCGCGATCTTGGAGTGGCTGGCGAGTTAGAGGAGCTGCTTCAGCGCCGCGATGAGCGCGCCGTCCGGACTCGCCATTTCGTCCACGATCGAGAAGTGATCGTGACCGTCGAGCGGCAGATAGCGGCCGGGCAGCCCGCGCTTCTGCCACGCGGCAGCAAATTCGTCCGACTGGCGGATCAGCTCCGGCAGCTCGTCGAGACCGACGGTGACGACCAGCGGTCCCGAGCGCGCGGGCAGATGGTGAATCGGGCTGCTGCGCTCGGCCTCCGTCGGGTCCAGTCCGAGCTTCTCGTTGAGATAGCTCAGACGGATCGGCTCGAGATCGAAGAGCCCGCTGATCGCGATGCCGCCCGCCACGCGTGGATCGCTCATCGCCATCGCGGTGAGATGCCCGCCAGCGGAATTTCCGGACACGAAGATGCGTGCGGGATCGCCTCCCCATTCCTTCGCGTGCTCGATCGTCCACGCGACGGCCGCGCGCACCTCGGCGACGATCGCGTCCAGGCGCACGGCCGGCGCGAGCGTGTACTCGACGTTGACGAAGTGGAACCCCGCGGGCAGTAGCCCGGCGCCGACGAACGCCATCGGCTCCTTGTCGTTCGTCTGCCAGTAGCCGCCATGGATGAAGACGAGCGTCGGCGCTCCAGCCACGCCGCACGGATGCACGTCGAGTCGCTGGCGCGCGCCCGCGCCGTAGGACTCGCTCCTCCAGCCAGGATGCTGAGCTCGGAAGAGGTCGCTGCGCCGCGTCCGCTCGGCCGCATAGCGCTCGCGCTTCACGGGTCCGACGGCCGCGCCATTGTTGTACGCGGCGTCGAGGGCCGCTTGATCCATGCCTCGGTAGCGCATCGGGCCTCTCCTCACGCGCGCTGACGCGCGCCGATCAATCCCGTCCTCGCGTACTTGAGATCGCGATAGTCGCCGGAGCGCACGGGCGGATGCCTGGCCGCGCCCGGGGGCGCCAGACATTCGATGGTCACGTCGTAGTTGGGATGGTTGAAGAACGCGATCGACAGGCGCGGGCCGGCGTCGCCCGCGGGCGGGTTGACGACGCGATGCAGGTTCGAGAGCCAGCGGTCGTTGGTCCAGCGCATCAGCAGGTCGCCGATGTTGACGACGAAGCGCATCGGCGTCGTCGCCACGTCGACCCACCGGCCGTCACGCGCGCGAACTTGCAGACCGCCGGGCACGTCCTCGCCACTCAGGATCGTGAACCCGCCGTAGTCGGTATGGGCGCCCGCGCGAAGCTGCCCCGGCGTCGGCGCACGCTGTTGCGCCGGGTAGTAGTTGAGACGCATCGTGCCGATGGAGCGGTCGATCTTGTCGTCGAAGAAGCGCTCGTCGACCGACAGCGCGAGCGCCGCCAATCGCATCAGCTCGCGCACGACGCCGCTCATGGCCCGGTAATAGGCGGTCGCCACGCGCTCGAACTCGACGGGCGCCGACGGCCAGATGTTCGGCGTGAAATGCTGGCGGCCCTCGGCACTCGTGTAGTACGGGTCGGCCCCGACGTCGACCGGACCGACGTGGAAGAACTCCTTCAGATCGGGCGGCGCCGGCGCCTCCATCGCCGCCGACAGCGCCTCGCCGCCCACCGCGTGGTAGCCACGGTTCGTGCCGGCCACGGGATGCCGTGCCGCCTGCTTGGTGGCCAGCGGCTCCGCGAAGAACGCGTGAGCGGCGCACCGCAGATCGTCGACGATCGACGCGGCGACGCCGTGGCCGTCGATCGCGAAAAAGCCGATGTCGCAGCATGCGGCATCGATGGCCGCCGCCGCGCGCATGCGCTCCGCGCGATTACCGCCGCGTGCGGCGGTGAGATCGATGACCGGAACGCTCACAGCGTGGAGAATACCGATCCGCCGTCGACGATCAGCGTCTGGCCGCTCATGAACGCGCTGTCGTCGGAGGCCAGAAACACCACGGCGCCCTCGACGTCCTCGGGGTAGGCATCGCGCTTGAGCGAACGCGCGCGCATGATCGCGTCGAGCTGGAACGCGCCGATGTCCGGATTGGCGCGCACGCCGTCGCTGAGAATGTACCCGGGCGCCACGGCGTTCACCGTGATCCCGGCCGGTCCGAGCTCGCGCGCGAGCGCGCGCGTCATCGCCACGACCGCGCCCTTGGACGTCACATAGTGCAGCAGCAGCGCGGTCCCCTTGCCGACGATCGCGGACGCGACGTTGACGATCCGCCCGCCGCCCTGGCCCCGCATGATCGGCACGACGGCGCGCACGCAGTTCCAGACGCCGGTGACGTTGACGGCCATCACCCGCTGCCACTCGGTCTCCGGAATCTCGTCGAACGGCTGCGGCTTGAGCGCGGCGAAGACGGCGGCGTTGTTCACGAGCACGTCGACGCGGCCGAAGCGCTTCGCGGCGGCGTCGACCATGGCGCGCGCCGCGGCGGCGTCGCTCACATCGCAGCGCACGCCGAGCACCGACGCGGCGTTGCCGAGCTTGTCGGCGGCGGCCGTCGCATCCGTCACGTCGGCGATGACGACGCGCGCGCCCTCGGCGAGGAACCGCCGCGCGTAGGCGAACCCGATGCCCGAGGCGCCGCCGGTGACGATCGCGACCTTGTCGCGAAGACGCATCACGGGTTACGGATTACGGCTTCAGGATGACGCGTGTGGCCGCGGTGCCCGTCGACTTGCCCTGCCACTCGGCCATCTCGAACGCACGATTGATCTCCGACAGCGGAAAGCTGTGCGAGACGACCTTGGACAGCGGGTACTTGTCCTTCGTCCGCACCAGGAAGTCGAGCGCGCTCGGCATGATCCACGGGTCGTAGTGCATCAGCCCCTTCCACGTGATCTGCTGCGTGATGACTTTCGTCGCGGGCAGCGTGATCGTCTGCGGCACGATGTTGCCGATGTCGACGAACGTGCCGTTGACGCGCACCATGTCGAGGCCCTCGAGCGTCGCCGCCGCGATCCCGACGACCTCGACGACCACGTCGGCGCCACGGCCGTCCGTCAGCTCCTTGACGCGCGCCACGCGCGTCTCGGGCGTCGGAAACTCGTGGATGTCGATCGTGTCGGTCGCGCCACAGTTCCGCGCCATGGCCAGCCGCGGCGTCTGGCCGTCGATCGAGATCACCTTCGACGCGCCCTTCTCGGCGGCCACCGCGGCGGCGTAGATGCCGAGGCCACCCGCACCTTGGATGACCACGACGTCGCCGAACTTCATGCCCGAGTACTCCAGGCCGTGCAGCACCTGGCATAGCGCGCAGTTGACCGGCGGGATTGCCTCGTCGGGTAGCACGTCGGGCACCTTGAAGACGTAGTGCCCGGGCCGCAGGTAGTAGTACTCAGCGTAGCCACCGTCGCAGTACGGGTATTCGTTCAGCGTGAACTGCTGGCTCATGCGATGCCGATACGGGCACGCGTGATGCTCGCCGCGCACGCACCAGTAGCAGCGGTTGCACGGCGTGAAGAATGGAAACGCCACGCGGTCGCCTTCTTTGAGCGGCCGGCGCAGCGAGTCGGTGGTGACGCCCTTGCCGAGCGTGTGGACCACGCCGGTGAACTCGTGCCCGGGCACGCGGCGTATGTCGGGCCCGCTGTAGTTGTTGTCGTTGCGCCAGTAGTGCAAGTCCGAGCCGCAAATCGCGGCCGCGGTGTTCTTGATGAGCACGCCGCCGGGCTCGATCTCCGGCGTCGGCAGCGTTTCGAGCGCGAGTGGCTTTCCGGGCTGCAGCAGAACGGCGGTCAATCCTCTCGGCACGTCAGAGCCTCCCCTCGTCGATCGGCAGCCCGAGCCAGTGGCGCCCGACCAGCTCGTAGTGCGCCAGCCGACCTTGCAGGTGCTGCGTGATCACGTGGATGTCCTGGAAGTGGCGCTGGATCAGGTTGCCGTCGAAGGCCGCCGTCGCTCCAGACGCGTTGTAGACGGTCTCGATCACCTGCGCGGCCAGACGAATGCCGTGCGTGGTTGCGATCCGCAGATTGGCGCGATGCTCGAGGTTCACGCCGTTGCGGGTCGCCGCCTCCCAGATCTCGCGCACGGCCTCCATCAAGAACGCGCGGCCCGAGCGCAGCCATGCCTCGCACTGGCCGACGCTGACCTGCACCATCGACTGCTCGCGCAGCAGATTCGGCATCGCGCGCGGCGTCTTGGAGCCGGCGAGCTCGGCGAACGTCTCGAGAGACGCGCGCGCCATCCCGAGCGCAACCGCGGCGTCGCCGGAGGCGAAGCAGAGCGTGCGCGGAATCTTGTAGAGCGGCCCGTCGTCGACGAGCGGCGCCGTCGCCGAGCGCACCGTCCGCTCCTCGGGCACGAACACGTCGTGGACGGAAAAATGGTGCGTGCCCGTGCCGCGCATGCCGCGCGTATGCCACGTATCGAGCAGCTCGGCCTCGGCCACGGGGACCAGCAGATAACGTAACTCGGGCGTGCCGTCGGGCTCCGTTCGGAGCTTGTCGTTCTCGGTCACCTGCGCGTGGGCGGCGATCCACGTGGCATGACGGCACCCGGTGCTGAAGCCCTGGCGCTCGGCGGTGACGCGATAGCCGCCGGGCACGACGAGCGCCTGTCCGGTCGCCGCCGGCGTGTTCGCGACGACGGCGCGCGGCGGGTCCATCCAGATTTTCTTCGCGGCCGCGCGCGGCATCCGCGCGGCGTACGTCGCGTAGATGGCGCCCTGATTGACGACCCAACCCGTGCTCGCGTCTGCCTTGCCGAGCTCCTCGATCACCTGCACGTACGTCGGCAGATCGATCTCGCCGCCGCCGATCGCGCGCGGCACGGCGAGATGAAACAGTCCTGCATCGGCGATGGCCTCGAAGAGGGCCCGGGGCAGCTCGCGCCGCCGGTCGATCTCATCCGCGCTCGCCCGAATCTGCGGCGTCAGCTTGCGGGCCGCGTCGAGCGGCGACGGCATCATCGCGTCAGCCACGCGTCAGTCCTCGCGGTTCGCGACGCGCGGTCCGCCGCTCACGTACAGCGTCTCGCCGGTCATGAAGTTCGCGGCATCGGAGGCGGCGAAGATCACCGCCCACGCGACCTCCTCAGGCCGCGCGAGACGCTGGAGCGGCACCTCGCGTGACGCCTGGGCGATCATCGCGGGCGTCTTCCAGACCTCGAGCACGCCTTCGGTTTCCGTCGGCCCCGGCGCCACCGCGTTGACGGTGATGCCGTACTTGGCCCACTCGGCCCCGAGGCTCTGCGTGAGCGCCGTGACGCCCGCCTTCGCCGCGGCGTACGCCGCCATGCCGCGCGAGCCGCTACGCCCGGCCACCGACGTCACGTTGACGATCTTGCCGGATTGCTGGCGGATCATCACGCGGCCGACGGCCTGCGAGAACAGGAACACGCCCGTGAGATTCGTGCGCAGCATGGCGTCCCACTCGTCGCGCGGCAGATCCTCGAGGCGCGCGCGAATGCGGTAGCCCGCGTTGTTGACGAGCAGATCGATGCGCCCGAACTCCGCGAGCGTGCGCGCGACGGCCTCGTCCACCTGGGCGGCGTCCCCGACGTCACAGGCGACACCGAGCGCGCGGCGGCCGAGCGCGCGCACCTCGTCGGCGACCGCGTCGACGGCGGCGCCACGACGGCTGCACGCCACCACGTGCGCGCCGACCTTCGCCAGCTCGACCGCGATCGCGCGCCCGATGCCCTGGCTGGCGCCGGTGACAATGGCGACGCGGTCACGCAACGTGTCGGACGAAAATCCCACGAGATCCCCCGCGCGGGAGGCCTCGTGGGCCCACCGGCCCCGAAAGGGTAACATCGTGGGCGTGATCGACAAACGTCGGTCGGGCGTCGCGCTCGTGAGCTTCGACATCGACGGCACCCTCGAGTGCGGTCAGCCGCCCGGCGTGGTACCGGTCGCGCTCGTGAGGAC
>JBKOUQ010000303.1:0-8273 GCA_046723475.1 Candidatus Methylomirabilota bacterium | reverse complement strand
CCCCTGTTCCCCCCCTCTGTTGCAGGCAGGCTCCCCCGACCCCGCGCCCGGGAATATATCCGCCCCGGCCGCTTCTGTGTTCCGCGCTCGTTGACCGTCCCGGTTCTCGCCGTGTGTTCGGTTGCCGTCGCACACGGACCCGTGCTCGCTCAGAGCGGGTCCACGTCCCCGATTCGCGACATCAGCGCAGGACCGCTGGCCCCGACCGCGCAAGCGGCGGAGCCCGTGACGCCGCCGATCGTCCGGCTGCCGCCGCTCGATGTGAGCGGCACGCGGTTGCCGTCGACGCCGCTGCCGGCGAGCAGCGTGCCCGCCGCCGTAGACGTGCTGTCGCGCGAGGATCTGCGTTCGACCGGCGCCGTCACGCTGCAGGACGTCCTGCGTCGGCTGCCGGGTGTCGCGACTTCGGATCAGCAGGGCAACTCCTTTCAGATGGACGTATCGGTGCGCGGCTTTCAGGGCACCGCGGTCACCGGGGCACCGCAGGGCATTAGCGTGTTCGTGGATGGCGTGCGTGTGAACGAGCCGACGGTCGAGGAAATCAACTTCGACCTGCTGCCGCTCGATGACATCGAGCGCATCGAGCTCATCCGTGGTCCCGGCGCGGTCTTCGGCCGCAACACGCTCGGCGGCGTGCTCAACATCATGACCCGTCGCGGCGCCGAGATTCGCGAGGTTGTGACGGAAGCCGAATGGGGAAGCTTCGGCCGCCAGAAATACCGTTTGCGCGTCGGCGGTACGGAGGGGCCGTTCGATTACTACGTGTCGGGCACGTACTTCACCGAAGACGGTTGGCGGGACGCGTCGGCGAGCCGGCTCGGCAAGCTCTTCGGGCGGATCGGGTTTCGACAGAGCGGCACGGACGTGTCGCTATCCTATGAGCGCGCCCAGAACCGGATCGAGCAGCCCGGTTCGCTGCCCGAAAGCGAGCTGGAGCAGCACCGGACCCGCAACTTTACGCGTGGCGACTTCTTCGCGCCGCTAATGAACGCGGTGACGCTCAACGTCAAGCAGGATCTCGACGAGCACTGGGCGCTGGCAGCGACCGCGTTCGTGCGGACCGTCGACGTCGAGCAGTTCAACGTGAATCTCGTCGACAACAATTCGCGGTCCTTTACGAGCACCGCCACGGCCGGCGGGACACTCGGGGCGATCCACCAGTCCGTCGTGTTCGGGCGCTCCAATCGACTCGTTCTCGGTGCGGAGTACGCAAACGCCGACGCTCACGTGAAGGTGTTCGAGGAAATGCCCGAGGGGGGACGCGCGATCAATTCGGACGTGGTGGACGGGTTGTCGACGGTCGGAGGCTGGCTGCTGAATACGTTCGAGATCGCGCGCAATGTGATCGTGCCCGGCGACCAACTGCTCGTCACCGGCGGCGCGCGCTTCGACTATGTTCGCCACGTCATCGGCGACCGCACGCCGGACCCCGACATTCCGAGCTCGGCTGGGACGGACACTTTCACGCGGACCACGCCGCGATTCGGTATCAACTACAACCCGACGCCCCGCCTCAATTTCTATTTCAGCTACGCCGAGGGCTTCAGGGCGCCGGCCTTCCTCGAGCTCACCTGCGCTTCCCCGGCGACCATCTGCCCCGGCCTCCAGGCCGGCACGGCCGCCGATCCGCCGCTGAAGCCGGTGACGGTGCGCACCTACGAAGTCGGCATGAGCGCGCAGCCGTGGCCATGGCTCGAAGGACGCCTGGTCTTGTTTCGCAGTGACGTCCAGAACGACATCTTTTCGGTCGCCCCCACCGGCACGGTGGGGCTCTTCTTCCAGAACGTCGGCGCCACGCGGCGCCAGGGCATCGAGGCGGAGCTGCGCGGCAAGTACGGTCGTCTCTTCGAGCCGTGGATCAACTACGGCTACACGGACGCGACGTTCCGCGACGAGGTGGTGCTCGGCACGTCTCGCCTCACCGAGGACTGCCCGGCGCCGCCATGCACGCAGCTCGTCCGTAAGGGGAGCCAGCTCCCACTGATACCCCGCCACCGGATCAACGCCGGCGTCGATACGCATGTGACGGGCTGGCTAACGCTCTCGCTCAACGGCTCCTACGTCGGTCGGCAGTGGCTGCGCGGCGATGAAGCCAACGCCGAGCGACAACTCGGCGACTACGTCGTGCTGAACGCCTCACTGACGGCGCGGGTGAAGGCGCTCACGGCCTACATCGCCGTGAACAATCTGCTCGATACCGAGTACGAAACGTTCGGCACGTTCGCACCGAACCCGCGTGCCGACGGCTCCCCCGTGCAGCGTTTTCTCACGCCGGCCGCGCCCATCAACTTCCAGGGCGGCATCTCTTATCGCTTCTGAGCGGCTCTCGGTTGTGCGCGACGCTTATCGGGTGCGGGCTCTCGGTTGTGCGCGCCAGGGTACGAAAGCGTCAGCGGCCGAGCGCGGACCAGAGCGACAGCCCGAAACCGGCGAGTGTCACGGCGATGCAGGCGACGGCCAGCACCCAGTCCAGCCCCGTCTCGCGCCGACGCTCGGCGAGCGAGATCACGAGGCCCGTCAGCAGGCCACCGACGAAGCCGCCGGCGTGGGCGACGTTGTTGACGCCGCTGATGAAGAAGCTCAGCAAGAACATCATCAGCGCCATGTAGCCGTACTGGCGCAGCACCATGGCGCCGAACGTCCCGCCGCGCCTCTTTCCGAAGGCTACGATCGCCCCCAACAGGCCGAACACCGCGCCCGATGCGCCGATCGTCAATGGATACTGGTACCAGTTCGAGGCCAGGAAGCCGGCGGCACCGGCCGCGGTAAAGATCACGACCAGCCGCGCGGGGCCAAACAGTTGCTCGACGGCCGGCCCGAGTTGGCGGATCCACAGCACGTTGAAAAAGATGTGCAGGATGCCGCCGTGCAGGTAAATGCCCGTGAAGACCGTCCACCAGTGCCCGAGACGCCAGGGAGCACTGCCGGCCGCACCCAGGGCAATGAGCGCGGCGGTGCTCGGTGCGAACGCATCCAATGGACTGCGCACGGAGAACGCCGCTCGCAGGTCGAGGAGCAGGCTGACGACATACATGGCGATGCATGCGACGGTGACGACATTCGTGAAGCTGCCTCGAGCGAAGAGCGTGCGCAGCGGTCCGGCAAAGCCCCACATTCCCGGATTGCGTCGACCGCACACGAGGCATTCCGCGGCATCGGCGCTCGTCAGACGCCCGCACGACGGACAGAGAATGGTGCCGCTCGTTTTACGGAACATCGTCGTCGCGCTCGGCCTCCGGGATGCGATAGCGCTCGTCGAGCCACACACCGAGATCGATGAGCCGGCACGTCAGTGAGCAGAACGGTCGGTGCGGATTGTCATGCCACGCCGCACGCCGGCTACACGTCGGACACGTCACCTCTTGCCTGCGCGGCGTCGTTCCGGCGTCCTCCGCCCCCGACATCCGCTTCGGATCGTACCGACGGCCGACAAAGCCTGTCAACTCAATGACTTTCGCGTTGACACCCCGCAAGGGCTCGCGTAGAGTTGCGACGATTTCCGTCACGGATTGTCCATCGAACCCGGGAGACCCACGATCATGAACGGCAAGCTCGTTGCGGCACTGCTCGTCGTCGCTCTGGCTGCGCTCGTCGCAGCCCCGATGGCCCTGGCGCAGGCGCCCGCTCAGCACGGCGGCGGTGAGGCCAGCCTGAAGATCCCCGATCTCGGCCAGGTACACGTGGGCGGCATCGCAGGCCGCACGCTGCTCACGCTGGGCTTGGGCGTGTGCGTGCTCGGGCTGGTGTTCGGACTCGTCATTTTCAGTCAGCTCAAGAGCCTGCCCGTGCACAGCGCGATGCGCGAGATCTCGGAGCTGATCTACGAGACCTGCAAGACGTATCTCATCACGCAGGGCAAGTTCATCCTGGTGCTCGAGGTCTTCATCGGCATCATCATCGTGCTCTATTTCGGGTTTCTGGTGCACTTCGAGGCGTCGCGCGTGCTGATCATCCTGCTCTTCAGCCTCGTCGGCATCGCAGGCAGCTACGGTGTGGCATGGTTCGGCATCCGCATCAACACGTTCGCCAACTCGCGCACCGCGTTCGCGAGCCTGCGCGGGCTCGCCTATCCCGTCTACGCGATCCCGCTCAAAGCGGGCATGTCGATCGGGATGCTGCTGATCAGCGTCGAGCTGTTCATCATGCTCTGCATCCTGCTGTTCATCCCCGGCGATTACGCCGGCCCGTGCTTCATCGGCTTCGCCATTGGGGAATCGCTCGGCGCCGCCGCCCTGCGCATCGCCGGCGGCATCTTCACGAAGATCGCCGACATCGGCTCGGACCTCATGAAGATCGTGTTCAACATCAAGGAAGACGACGCGCGCAACCCGGGCGTCATCGCCGACTGCACGGGCGACAACGCGGGGGATTCCGTCGGCCCGAGCGCCGACGGGTTTGAGACCTACGGTGTGACGGGTGTGGCGCTCATCTCGTTCATCCTGCTCGCCGTGCGCGAGCCGGCCGTCCAAGTCCAGCTGCTCGTGTGGATCTTCACGATGCGCGTACTGATGATCGTGGCCAGCGGGGGCTCGTACCTGATCAACGAGGTCATCGCGCGAGGCCGCTATGCGACCGCGACCCGGATGAACTTCGAGGCGCCGCTCACCACGCTCGTCTGGCTGACCTCGATCGTGTCCGTGGGCATGACCTACGCCGCCTCGTACGTGCTGGTCGGCAACCTCGGAGACGGCTCGCTGTGGTGGAAGCTCTCGACCGTCATCACGTGCGGCACGCTGGCGGGCGCGATCATTCCCGAGCTCGTCAAGGTGTTTACCTCGACGGAGTCGAGCCACGTGCGCGAAGTCGTGACGGCGTCGCGCGAGGGCGGCGCCTCGCTGAACGTCCTATCGGGTTTCGTGGCCGGCAACTTCAGCGCCTACTGGCTCGGTATGACGATCGTGGTGCTGATGGGCATCGCATTCCTGGTCAGCACGCTGGGGCTGGGCACGCTCATGGTCGCGCCGGCGGTGTTTGCGTTCGGCCTGGTGGCGTTCGGCTTCCTCGGCATGGGCCCGGTGACGATCGCCGTCGATTCGTACGGCCCGGTCACCGACAACGCGCAGTCGGTGTACGAGCTGTCCGTGATCGAGGAGATCCCGAATGTCGCCGCCCAGATCCGCCGGGAATTCGGGTTCGACGCCAAGTTCGAGAACGCCAAGGCCCTCCTCGAGGAGAATGACGGCGCGGGCAACACGTTCAAGGCGACGGCCAAACCCGTCCTCATCGGGACGGCCGTCGTCGGCGCGACGACCATGATCTTCTCGATCATCGTCGTGTTGACGTCTGGTCTGACTCAGAACCTTGACCGGCTCTCGCTGCTGCATCCACCGTTCCTGCTCGGACTCATCACGGGCGGCGCCGTCATTTACTGGTTCACCGGCGCGGCGACTCAGGCCGTCTCGACGGGGGCCTACCGTGCCGTGGAGTTCATCAAGGCCAACATCCGCCTCGAGGGGGCGACCAAGGCCTCGGTGACCGACAGCAAGAAGGTCGTGGAGATCTGCACGCAGTACGCGCAGAAGGGCATGTTCAACATCTTCCTTACGGTGTTCTTCTCCACGCTGGCCTTCGCATTTCTGGAGCCGTACTTCTTCATCGGCTACCTCATTTCGATCGCATTGTTCGGACTCTATCAAGCGGTGTTCATGGCGAACGCCGGCGGCGCGTGGGACAACGCCAAGAAGATCGTCGAGACCGAGCTCAAAGAGAAGGGCAGCGCGCTGCACGCCGCGACGGTCATCGGCGATACGGTCGGCGACCCCTTCAAGGACACGTCGTCGGTGGCGATGAACCCGGTCATCAAGTTCACCACCCTCTTCGGCCTGCTCGCGGTCGAGCTCGCGGTGAGCCTGACGACGGCGAGCGGCCCCGGGCTGAGCCGTCTGCTGAGCCTCATCTTCTTCCTGCTGTCGACGGTGTTCGTCTGGCGGTCGTTCTACGGCATGCGGATCAAGGGCGGTGAGCCGGCGGTTGCCCACGGCGCGGTCAGTGCCGTAGCGCGCAGCAAATAGCGCCCTATTGGAGTTCCTCGGCGAGCTCTTGCACGGGGGGTACTCGCTCGACGCCCTGATCCGGTGGGGCGGGTACAGCGTCCTGACTGCAATCGTCTTCGCCGAGACCGGGTTGCTGGTGGGGTTCTTCCTGCCGGGGGACTCACTTCTGGTGACGGCGGGGCTTGTCGCGGCCACCGGCGCGCTCAACATCTGGTGGCTCAACCTGCTGCTGATCCTGGCTGCCGTGATCGGCGACAGCGTCGGCTACGCGATCGGCCGCCGCGTTGGGCCTCACTTGTTCGTGCGCGAGAAGTCCCTACTGTTCAATCCCGCGCACGTCGAGCGCACGCGCCGCTTCTATGCGCGGCATGGGGCCAAGACGATCGTCATCGCTCGGTTCGTGCCCATCGTCCGCACGTTCGCTCCCACGGTGGCGGGCGTCGGCCAGATGGAGTACCGGCGCTTCGTTTTCTACAATGTGGCGGGTGGCGTCGGATGGGTCCTGAGCATGACTTGGGCGGGATATCTCCTGGGACAGTCGATTCCGAACATCGGCTCTCACATCCACATCGTCGCCGCGGTCGTGATCGTCCTGTCACTGATCCCGATCGCGGTCGAGCTACTACGGGAGCGCCGGCGGCAGCCCGGGTAGCCACAGCGGCGCTGATCGCCTCGGTCGGGC
Organism: Candidatus Methylomirabilota bacterium; assembly: GCA_046723475.1. GTDB lineage: Bacteria > Methylomirabilota > Methylomirabilia > Rokubacteriales > CSP1-6 > AR12. The sequence goes on along the minus strand of JBKOUQ010000303.1, from coordinate 1,598 downwards.
GACTGCCGCTGCCGGTCAGCCTGTGGCTCGGTCGCCGCGTCGGCGATGCACTCTATCTCGCCCTGGGCCGCCGCCGCCGCCTCGCGCTCGACAACCTGACACAGGCGTACCCGGCGCTCACGCGACGCGATCGCGCGAGGCTGGCGCGCCGTGCCTCCCAGCACCTGGGCATGACGCTCATGGAGCTCCCGCGGGTGCTGGCACACCCGCTGGACGTCACGCTCGAGCGCATTCGTTTGGAAGGCGACGCGCACCTGCGGGCGGCCATGACGAGCCATGGCCGTGCGCTGCTCTTTACGGCACATCTCGGCAACTGGGAGTTGCTGGCCGCCGCCCATCGCCTGACCGGCTTTCCGCTGTCGATCGTAATCCGTCCCCTGGACGCGCCCTGGCTCGACGCGCTGGCCGAGCGGCTACGGCGCCACACGGGTGTCGAATTGATCGACAAGCGTGGTGCCCTGCGCCCGGTCCTGGAGGCCCTGCGCCGCGGCCGCATGATCGGCATTCTCATGGATCAGAACGCCTCTCGGCGCGAGGGGGTGTTCGTCGACTTCTTTGGCCGGGCGGCGTCGACGTCACGCAGTCTCGCGCTGCTCGCCGTGCGAACCCAGACGCCGGTCGTGCCCGTCTTTGCCCGGCGCGACCCCGACGGACGTCACACGGTCGTCATCCATCCCGCTCTGTACCCGCCCGTCTCGAATGGCACCGATGCCGCGGTCGTCGAACTCACCGCGCGATGTACCGCGATGATAGAGCGCGCCATTCGGGAGTCGCCGGACCAATGGCTCTGGTCGCACGATCGCTGGCGCACGCGGCCACCCGGGGGGGCACCGGCATGAGAGCCGCCGCGGTCGTGGGGGTCGTTCTTCTCACGGCCGTCCCGGCGAGAGCGGCGCTCGACGTGGACCTGAAGGCCTACGACGAGGCGCGGCGCCGGGGTGCGACCACGACGATTTCCGGCCGGGTGTACAACGAGCGTCGCAAGCCGAACGCGGACGACGTGCCGATGACCCACGCCGTCGTTGTCGTGCTGCCCCGCTCGGAGACGCTCCTCCGCCACTTCGACGATCTTCGAGTGCACGCACGGGACTCGCTGGATGCCTACCGGGATGCGGCCACGCAAATGCGCCAGGCACGAGAGCAATACGAACGAGACGTCTGGCAGGCTGGCGGCGCCGATCTGGTGCGTTCGACGGTGGTCGACGCTGAGGGGCGGTTCACGGTGTCCGACCTGCCGGCGGGGCGGTGGATGGTCTGGGCGACGCATTCGGAATTCGTCGAGGCGCGCGCGCCCAAAGTGCCGAAGCGGGACCGGGAGCGGTTCAAGTTACCGCCGCGCCTGGTTGGCTACTATGCCGAACGGGCCTGGCTGAGGGAGGTGGAGGCGGCCCCGGGACAGGCAGCGACGGTTGAGCTGAACGACCGGAACGTCTGGTTTTCTGGGGTGGTCGAGGATCGGGTGCTGGACGCCGGCTCACGCTGAGCCGGCGTCCCCGCCCGACACTTCGCTACTTCTTCGTCTCGTCCTTCGCCTTGGCCGACTGCTTTGGCGTTGAGGCGCTGACGCTCATCGCGGTCATCTTGCCGGCATCGTCCAT
>JBKOUQ010000294.1:0-9565 GCA_046723475.1 Candidatus Methylomirabilota bacterium | reverse complement strand
ATTCGCCACTCGGCCGCAGCCTTCTGACCGGTCAGGTGCACAAGGTCGCCGACATCCCGGAGGACGACCGGCGACGACAGCATCCGCGCTTCGAGGAGAAGAACCTCGAGCGCAACGTCGAGTTCGTGAAGAAGATCGAGCAATTCGCGCGGGAGAAGGGCTGCACGCCCGGCCAGCTGGTGCTCGCGTGGCTGCTCGCTCAGGGTCGCGACATCGTGCCGATCCCGGGCACCAAGCGGCGCCAGCGCCTCGAGGAGAACGTCGGCGCCGCGGCGATCAAGCTGTCGGCGGATGACGCCGCGCGGATGTCCGACGCGGTACCCGTCGGCGCGGCCTCGGGGCCGCGCTATCCCGAGCCGCTCATGAAGGGCGTGTTCATCTGACGTCGGCCGCGCGCCGCTAGTCTTCGAGGACCATCCGCAGAAACGACTCGGCGGCGCGCAGACGCCGCCGTGCGCCCTGCTCGCGGGCCCAGCCGCGCACCATCGGCGCCGGATCCCAATCGCCGAGCTGGCTACGGTGCTCGCGCAGCGCAGCCACTTTGGTGTCGAGCGTGCGCGAGATGTCGATGAAGGTCTCCGCGCGCTCAGATCCGAACAGCCACATCGCGCTCACGTGGTGGGGCGCCAAACCTTCGTCCAGCAGCTCGGGAAAGATGAAGCGCGTCTCCGCCGACGGAAACACCGCGTCGAGCGCCACGTCGGCGGCCACCCGATGGTCGGGATGGTTCATGTAGCGCGTCCCGTAGAAGCGCACCGTCGGATCGCCGGTGACGACGGCGTCTGGCCGATGGCGGCGCACCAGCCGCGTGAGCTCGCGGCGCAGCTCGATCGACGGCGTGAGCACGCCATCCTGGTAGCCGAGGAACACGACATCGCCGATGCCGAGCACGCGGCACGCCGCGCGCTGTTCCTCCTCGCGGATCTTCGCCAGCCGCTCGCGCGTCATGTCCGCCGGCGTCGACTTGTTCGAGCCCGCCTCTCCGCGCGTGAGGCATATGCTGATGATCTCGCTGCCTGCGCGCGCCCACTTCGCGAGCGTGCCTGCGACGGTGAACTCCTGGTCGTCGGGATGGGCGTGAATCGACATGACGCGCTTGGGTGGCGGCGGCTCCTTGCGTGGCATGGCCGCCAGTCTACCGCCGCCACCGCCGCGAGTCGTCGCCTCGTCGAGTCAGCGCACCGCGCGAAACACGGTCCGGAAAAACACCGCGAGATCCTCGATCGACTGCTGATGGGCGCGCGCGTCGTAGGCCATCGAGCCGCCGTGGCCCATGCACGGTGACGCGCCACTGAACCGCCTGCCGTCCGCATCCGCGAACACCCGGTCCGCGCGCTGGAGCATCGTGCAGCCCGAGGCGTTCACGACCTCGGCGAGGTATCGCGCCTGCGCAAACGCGGGATTGTCGAAGCCGTGCATCGCGCCGGGATACTCCACGAGCGTCACGTCGCGGCCCGCGGCGCGGCGGCGAGCGACCCAGGCGCGACAGTGCTCGACGATGGTCCAGTCGTCGGCCGTGCCCTGGAAGATCCGAACAGGCGCCGTGACGTCCGTCTCGTCGAGGAGCTGCGCGTTGCACCCGGCTGGGTAGAACGCGGCATAGGCGACGGGCAACGGCACCGTGCCGCGCACGAAGACGCGCTGGTATTGCTCGTGGCTCGCCCACAGCGCGGCCCAGCCTCCGTGATCGAACCCGAGAACGGCGATGCGCCGCGCGTCGATGCGCGGGTGCGTCGCGAGCAGCTCGTGAGCGCGGAACAGGTCCGCCAGGCGGCTCCCCACGCTGACCGACGTGTGCCCCGTGCACACCTCCTTGACGCCGCGACGCGTGAAGCTGTCGACGACGAGCGCCGCGTATCCCATGTGATTGACCGCCTGTGCCCACGCGCCAATGCTCGGCGTGACGCCGGCGCAGGAGTGGAGCACGATCACGGCGGGCACGCGACCAGCTCCCTCGGGCGCCGAGAGCTCGGCGGTGACCGTGGCCGGCTGCTCGACCGCGCCTGGCACCGTCGGATATGTGGCCGTGAGAATCGGAAAGGTGCCCGTGCGTCCGTCGGCAAGCGTGGCGACGCGCGTCGAGGTCCCGCATGCGGCAAGACACAGCACGAGCGACGCGCAAACCAGACGCCTCATGGCGCCCGCTACACCGCGCGCGCGCCGTCGACGAGCGCGCGGAGCCGCGCGCGCGCGTCGGCGCGATCGAGATACTTCATCCCGCAGTCCGGCGCGGCGACGAGTCGCTCGGCCGCGATGTGACGGAGCGCGTCGCGCAGGCGTGCGGCAACGACATCCGTCGTCTCCGGCGTGCGGGCACCGAGGTCGAGCACGCCGAGAACGATCGTCTTCGTGCGAACCGCGGCGAGCGGTGCCAGATCGAGACGCGGCTGCGCCGCTTCCAGCGACAGGTGTGTCGCCGTCGAACGCTCGAGCTCGAGCGCGAACCGGTAGCCGCCCGATTTCGACGTGCCGGCCAGCGCATGCGAGAACGCGTACCCGAAGCACACGTGAATGCAGGTGGGCTTGCGGAGCCCGGCGAGCGCACGATCGATCGCGGGCAGGGCATAGGCCTTGGCCTGGTCCGGGCGCGCCTCCAGGTACGGCTCGTCCAGCTGGATCCAGTCGAGTACGGGTTCGAGCTCGCGCAGCTCCTCGTTCACCGCCTCCGCGTAGGCCATGGCCAGTCGCTCCGCGTCGCGATAGTAGTCATCCTGCGCGAGCGCGGACAGCGTGAACGGCCCCGGCATCGCGAGCTTGAGGCGCCGCCGCGTGATCGACCTCGAGAACTGCGCGTCGCGCAGGAACACCGCCCGCTCGCGCCGGATCGGTCCCGTAATACGAGGCACCGGCTGACGCTTGCCGAGCCGGTTGATCGCCTCGCCGGGCCGCTCGACGTCGACGCCCGCCAGCCCGGTCGCGAACTGGTTGAAATACGATTCGCGACGCTGCTCGCCGTCGGTGACGACGTCGATGCCCGCCGATTCCATTTCGGCGACGGCGAGACGGACGGCATCGTCCTGCGCCTCCTCGAGCTGCGCGGCCGGGATCCGCCACAGCTCCGGCATCCGAATGCGCGGGACGGTCGTCAGGCGGTAGCGCGTCTTGTCGACGAGCCAGTCGGGCTGCGGATAGGAGCCAACGAGCGTTGTCTCGATCGGCATCGCGTTCGGAGTCTACTCCGTTTCTTGACACCGGCCGCGCACCAGCGCTATCGCTGACGTGTGTTCAACGCCGAGCTCGCCGTCCGCGTTGCCGCCATGGCGACCACCGGACTCCGGCGCCTCGCGCGCCGCACATAGACATGGCGAACCGTACACAGGTGTCTCCCGGCGGCGCCATCGCGAGCGGCGTCTTCATGGGAGCGATCGGCACACTCGCAGTGCTGATCGCGCTCGGTGCGTTTGGCGAAGGCCGGCTCTCCGACGGCACGCCGACGTGGGTCGGGTCGCGGCGGGGCTGGCATTCGTGGCCGGTGGCCTGGCGATGATCGTCGGTTACGGCATCGCCGGTGGCGTCGGCCCGGACGGCAGTCTGCCGCCCGGCACACCGCTCGCCGTGTATATCGTCCAGAGCGCGCTCGGCGTCGGCATCGCGTCGATGCTCGCCCTGATCGCGTCGTGGGTCGCGTTCGGCCCGGGAGTGCGTCACTTCAAGGGCACGGGCCTCTTCTTCGGTGACGCCGTCAACGAGGCGATCGGCCGCACCGTTTTCGGTATCGGCGCCGTCCTCGTCTGGCTGTTCGTGGCGGCACTGCTCGTGATCAGCATCAAACAGGTCGGTCGGCGCTCACGGCAGATGTAGCCGTGGCGTTGGTGAGCGTGATCCTTCACACTGCCCCGACATGAAAGACGAGTGCATGTTCGTCCCCGACGACGACGGCTTCGAGCCGACCGAGTGGGCCGTCGGTCCGTGGTCGAAAGACCTCCTGCAGGGCAGCGCGTTCGGTGGGCTCATGGTGCGCGCGCTCGAGAGGAGCGCGACGCCCGGCATGGTGCCGGCGCGGCTGTCGTTCGATCTCTGGCGTCCCGTCAATCGTGACCGGCTCGGTGTGATGGTGACCGTGCTGCGCGAGGGCCGCAAGGCGCGCACGGTCGAAGCGTCGCTCACCCAGACGGGCAAGCCTGTTGCCCGCTGCACCGCGGTCTTCCTGAGGGCCGACCCCTCGCTCACCCCGTCGGCAGCCGATCGCACGCCGCCGCGCGTCGGTCCCGACGCCGGACGCGCGATTCCCGAGGTCGCGCGACGCTGGAGTCCCTTCTTCACGGGCGTCGACACGCGCATCGTCGACGGTGACTTGCTGGCGCCGGGGCCCGCCGCATGCTGGTTCCATCTCCGGCGAGCCCTGGTCGCGGGTGAGACGAATTCTGCGCTCGTGCAGACCGTCTCGGCCGCGGATCTGTGCAGCGGCATCTCCGCGGTCGTGAATCTGCGCGACGTGACGTTCGTGAATGCGGATCTGACGATTGTCTTGTGGCGTCAGCCGCGCGCGCCGTGGATTCTGTTGAGCGCGGAAACGCGCGTCGGCGATCAGGGCACGGGCGTGGCCCGTGGCACCCTCGGCGATCTCGATGGGACGTTCGGATCCTGCGAGCAGACGTTGATCTTCGAGCGTCGTGCCGACACCGGCGTCAGGGACGGAGCGTGACGCGCCGGCCGTCCTCCACGATGACGACGCCGCCCGACTGAATCTCTTCGACGCGCGCACCATCGCCGATCGCGTCGCCCTCGACGTACTTGCGGCCGCTGATGAACGCCCAGCGCAGCGGACGCTGCTCCGAGTAGACGATCACCTCGACCTTCAGCTTGCCGAGATCGCTGCGCATCGGCGCGCCGGTTGATGGCGCGGACGGCACGGCGGCGACGATCGGCGTTGGCGGTGTGCTCGCGGGAGCGGTCGCACCCGTGCGCGGCGCCTTCGTGGCGCGCGTGGCTGTCGTGGACCTGGCGTTGCTCGGCTCGCCTGGCGTGGTGGCTCGCGCGTCTTCGCCGGTGGTGGGCCGCGGTGCCGCGGCGGTGGCCGCGTGCGCGTCGGCGGAGGAGCTCAGGCGCGGGACCGAGTTTGTCGTCGACGACTCGCGTCGTGATTCGGTCGCCGGGTGCCGCGGCTGCGGGCTGACGGCGTCAGCGGTCGCGCGCCGCGGCGGCGGGCTGACCGCGTCGAGCGGCTTGTCCATCGCGGTCGCGGGCATCTGACGCGCGGGCTCGGCGGGGGCGCCCGGCACGGGAGGCGCCGGAACAACCGATGCGACCGGCGTCGCGGGCGCGGTCGCGTCTTGTCGCGCCGCGCCGGCCCACAGCCACACCGCGAGGATGACGCCGAGGACACCGGCGGCAATCGCACCGACGCCGATATACCGCCATACCGATTCCGGCGCGACCGGCGCGGGGGACAACAGCCGACGCACCTCGTTCGGCGCGCTGCTTCGCTGCTCGGCGGCTTTCTTGAGGGCATCGAGGATGTACGACACGGCTATGAGCCGGTTTTCGACAGCGAGGGGCGAGGCCCGGGTGTCATCGTCGCCAGGCGTAGCAGTGTTTCTTCCCCGAGCACCCCGTCGGCGCGCAAGCCGTGAGCACGCTGGAATGCGACGACGCGCTCCTTGAGATCGTCGCCAGGCCGCAGCTCGGTCGCCGCCAGATCGGGCGTTCGCCACAGGACGACGAATGCGCCATCCCACAACGGCTCCACCTCGCTCACCGGCAGCGACACCGGGCCCGAGGCGAGATCGAGCGTGATCGTCCCGGAATCGAGCGCGGTCACGGTGACGTAGTGACGCTCACCACTCGGGGTCATGAGCGTCAGCATCGCCGGCACGTCGAGCCGGCGGATCACGGTCCACGTCCCGCTCCGGACGAGGCAGCGCAGACCGACGCGGCGGGCGGTGTCGCACGCGGCCTCGTCGGGCCGCGGCCGGTACGCTGCGTTCCAGCGCGAGAACAGAGTCGCGAGCGCGACGTCGCGGGTGGTCGTCGTCGCGTCGAGAAGCGTCGCGAGACTGGGCCGCGTCGCGGGCGACGGCGCCGCCACGAGCGTCGCAACCGGTGGTGCGGGCGGTGTCACGGCGACGGCGGCGTTGCTGGGGGCGGTGACGACAGCCGGAAGCAGACGGTGCGCCCACCAACTGCGAACGTAATCGAGACGCCCGCGCCCGAGCATGGCGCCGCTCACGGCGGCGATGCCGATGATCACCGCGGTGACGGTCGCCGGCCAGAGCCAGCGGCGCAGCCCTCGCGAGCCCGAGACCTCGACGGCCGCACCGCGCGCGATCGCCGCTGTGACGCGCCGCTTGCTGTGACCGAACGCTCCGAGCAGCGCGCGGTCGCAGATGTTGTTGATCAACCGCGGGACACCGCCAGAGCGGCGATGGATCACGTGCAGAGCCGGCGAGGTGAAGATCATCTCCCGCTGGCCGGCGACCTGCAGCCGGTGACGGACGTACGCGCGGGTCTCGGCGAACGAGAACGGCCGCAGGTGATAGCGCGCCGTGATCCGCTGCGCGAGCTGGCGCAGCGCCGGCCGTTCCATCAGGTCCACGAGTTCGGGCTGGCCGATCAGGATGACCTGCAGCAGCTTGTCGCGCGTCGTCTCGATGTTCGTCAGCAGGCGGAGCTCTTCGAGCACCTCCATGCTCAAATTCTGCGCCTCGTCGATGATGACCACGGTACGACGGCCGCGTGCGTGCGCCTCGAGCAGGGCGCGCGACAGCGCGTCGACGAGCACTTTGAGACTCGGCGTACCGGCCGGATATGGCACCCGCAGCTCGTCGCAAATGGCCGAGATCAACTCCACCGCGGTGAGCCGGGGCGTGAAGATCATCGCGACGTCGACATCGGTCGGGAGCTGATCGAGCAACGCCCGACACACCGTCGTCTTGCCGGTGCCGACTTCGCCGGTGAGCTGCACGAAGCCGCCACCCTGCAGTCCGTAGACGAGATGGGCGAGCGCCTCGCGGTGCCCGTCGCTCAGGAAGAGGTATCGCGGGTCTGGCGCGAGAGAAAACGGCCGCTCGGTCAGCCCGAAATGTGCGGCGTACACGGCAGCACCCTAGTCAACCGGGCCCCCCGTCGTCAAGCGGCCGGGATCACGCCGATTTTTCGATCTTGGCCCAGGTGTCTCGCAGGCCGACCGTCCGATTGAACACCAGGCGACCCGGCGCCGAGTCGCGAGTGTCGACGCAGAAGTATCCGGTGCGCTCGAACTGAAAACGCTCACCGCGAGGGGCCGCGGCCAGCGACGGCTCGACGCGCGCACCCGCGACGACGCTGAGCGAATTCGGGTTGAGCGCCGCGATGAAATCGTCCTCGTCGTCCGGCTTGGGCTTGGCAAACAGCGTTTCGTACTGGCGTACTTCCGCGTCCACGGCGTGTGCGGCCGACACCCAGTGGATCGTGCCCTTCACGGCGCGTCCGCCGCTGTCGCCGCCGACGGTCGCGGGATCGTAGGTGCACCGGACCTCGGCGACCTGCCCGTCGGGTCCGAGCGCGAAGTCGGTGCACTTCACGATGTAGGCGTACCGCAGCCGCACCTCGGCACCCGGCGTGAGCCGGAAATACTTCTTGGGTGCGACCTCGCGGAAGTCGTCCTGCTCGATCCAGAGCTCGCGGCTGAACGGCACGGCGCGCGTTCCGGCCGACGCGTCCTCGGGATTGTTCACCGCCTGCAGGTGTTCGACCTTGCCCTCGGGGTAATTCGTGATGACGAGCTTCAGCGGCCGCAGCACCGCCATGCGTCGGTGCGTTCGGCGGTTCAGATCCTCGCGCACGCAGTGCTCCAGCAGCGCCAGCTCCACGGTGTTGTCGGCCTTCGCCACCCCGATGCGCTCGCAGAAATCGCGGATGCTTTCCGGCGTATAGCCGCGGCGCCGAAGGCCCGCGATCGTCGGCATCCGCGGATCGTCCCAGCCGCTCACGAGGCCGCTGTCGACGAGCTGGAGCAGCTTTCGCTTCGACATGACCGTGTGCGAGAGGTTCAGACGCGCGAACTCGATCTGCTGTGGATGGAAGATGCTGAGCGCCTCGAGGTACCAGTCGTAGAGCGGCCGGTGGTCCTCGTACTCCAGCGTGCAGATCGAATGCGTGACACCTTCGATCGAGTCGGACTGGCCGTGAGCCCAGTCGTACATCGGATAGATGCACCACGCATCGCCGGTGCGCTGGTGCGATGTTTTGCGAATGCGGTACATGACCGGATCCCGGAGGTTGATGTTGCCGCTCGACATGTCGATTTTGGCGCGCAGCGTCCGGCTGCCGTCCGGGAACTCGCCTGCGCGCATGCGTCGGAACAGATCGAGATTTTCGTCGACCGGCCGATCCCGGTACGGCGAGGGACGGCCTGCCTCGGTCAGCGTCCCGCGCGCCTCGCGCATTTCCTCGACGGTCTGGTCGTCGACATAGGCCTTGCCGGCGCGGATCAGCTGCTCGGCCCAGCGGTAGAGCTGCTCGAAGTAGTCACTGGCGTGATAGAGGTGGTCGCCCCAGTCGAACCCGAGCCAGCGTACGTCGTTCATGATCGCGTCGACGTACTCCTGGCTCTCCTTGGTGGGGTTCGTGTCATCGAAGCGCAGGTGACACCGCCCGCCATAGTCGCGCGCCAGGCCGAAATCGATGCAGATCGCCTTGGCGTGACCGATGTGGAGATATCCGTTGGGCTCGGGCGGAAAGCGGGTCACGACTTTGCCACCGAACCGGCCAGTCCGGTTCTGCTCGTCGACGATGTCTCGGATGAAGTTCGAGCGCGGCGCGTCGGCCATTGCCAGGATCCTACCATACGAGTTAACCCGCTGAGTTATATAGCTTTCTAAGGTATATCCCCGGTCCCCCTCGGCCCCCTATAGTGGAAATATGTACCTCGCGCCGAGTACCCGAGGTCTGTGCGCGGCCGGCCTGGTTGGACTGGCGGTCCTGCTGTCCGGCATGCCGGCGGCAGCCGGGCCCGCGACCGACCGCCTCCGCGACTTTTTCGGCACCGTGAACGCGGTCCTCGCCGATCCCGCCATGCAGTCCCAGCCGCTCGACAAGGTCGCCCGCGTGAAGACACTGGTCAGCGACATTGCGGATGTGAGGGGTGCGGCGGCTGCGGCGCTGGAGCCCGAATGGGACGCACGGACCCCAGCCGAGCGCGACGAGTTCACGTGGCTGTTCGCCGAGCTGCTCGAGCGTGGGTTGGTGGCACGGCTCGCCGGCACCGTCAGTCCCGTCAACGGCATGGTGCTCACGTGGCGCGGGGAGAGCCGCGTCGGGGACGAGACGCGCGTGATGACGGTGGTCGAGGCGCGGGACGGACGCAAGATCGGCGTCGAGTATCGAATGATCCAGCAGCGGGGTCGGTGGCTCGTGCGTGATGTCGTCGTCGATGGCGTGAGCACGGTCGACAACTACCGCGCACAGTTCAAGCGCGTGCTGCGCCACTCCTCGTACGCGGGTCTCGTCGCGCAGCTGCGGGCGAAACTGGGCGAAGACACGCTGATGTTTGCGCACGCGGCACCCGCGGCGCCGCCGGCGCCGGCATCGTCGGCGAGCGCCGGCGCCGCCGGCTCTTCGCGTCCCGCGACGCCGAGGCTCGCGG
>JBKOUQ010000142.1:0-20127 GCA_046723475.1 Candidatus Methylomirabilota bacterium | reverse complement strand
CGCGGCCACACGTCCGACTCGCTCGGTCGCTTCGCGGGTCAGCTCGTCGCCACCCAGCGCGAACGGCAGCGGATCGACTTCGATGTCCTCGATCTTCGAGTCGCGCCCGAGTCGCAGACGACCGATCCAGCTCACCGGGGCGGCGATCGTCTTCACGGTGATCCTGCGCACCGCGGCCCAGATCGCGTCGTGCAAATCGAAGCGCGGATCGGTCAGCTGCCCGCCGACCGGCAGGGACAGCGAGATATTCCCCTGGCGGTCTTTGAGCAGCGCAACGATCATGCCCATGGGCAGCCCGACGCGCTTCTCGGCGGTATCGTCGTCGGCGACGTGTAGCACCTGCAGCCCGCCCAGCGTCGTGTTCGTGCGCGCCTGCAGTGCATCGCCGTCGACGCGCGCGCTCAGTGTGGTGGTGAGCCGCCCCTGACGCGCTGTCCACGCCGTGAAGTGCCGCAAATACGGATTCACCCGCGGCATCGCGAAATCGTGCAGCTGCGCGGTCGCGTCGAAGAACGTCGGTCCGCCGATCGCGCCGACCTCGCCGCGGACGCTGAGTCGCCCGGCCGTGCCGATCACGCCGCGTAACTCGAGTCGCGCGGGTTGGGCGGGAGCCGTTGCGAGCCCGGTGAGCTGCAGCCACGCGTGCTTGATGTCTTCGCTGTAGGGCGGCGCGATGCTGTGGTCCACGAACCGGGCGCCGCCGTCCTCCACCACGAGCCGCCGCACGACTATCGTCCGCGTGCTCGCGGTCGTCGCGCGACCGGTGGACGCGTCATCGGCCGCTCGCGTCGCTTCCGCCGTTGGTGCAGCGTCGGCCGCTCCCGTCGCATTTGTGGGGACATCGGCCCCGCTCGCGGCAGTCGCGGGCGACAGCAGCGCGCGCAGCGGGAAGCCACCGCGTGCGTCGCGCTCGATCACGACCCACGGCTGGCGCAGCGTCACGACGTCGACGGCGACGCGCGCCGGCCAGTCCACGTCGATGCCGCGCAGACGCGCGCCCTCGAGCGCGGCGATCCGCCGCCGCCCATCGGCTAGGAACGCGCGCCCCACGCCCGCGTCGCCGCGTACCTGCGCCTGCAATGCGCCGGCACGCGACACGCGCGCCCGTACGTCGGCGTCGAGGGTGCCGCCGAGCGTTCCGCTGATGGGCAGATACGGACGGTAGGGGGTGACGTCGAGGCCCTGCGCGCGAAGGCGCACGTCGGCGGTGTCCAGCGTCGCGTTTCCCGTCACCGCGAGCGTGCCGCCGCCGGGCGTGCGCATGTGCAGGCGCAGCGCCGCCGGTCGCTCGAGCGGCCAGCCGACGTCCTGAAGGGCCACGTTGATCGCGCGCAGCTGTAGTTGCGCGGCTGGCCGCACGGCGGCGTCGCGCCAGTCGAGCCCACCGTCTTGCACGATCGCCTCGCGAATCGTGATCGGCGGCGCGCTCGCCTCGCGCGACTGCCGGCTCGGCCCGTGCGCCTGTGGGCCGGGATCACGCGAGTCCGGGGCGGGGGAGGCGTTGTCCCGCGTCGGCAGCGCAATGACGCCGTCGGCGCCGCGCTCGAGGCTGACCATCGGACGACGCAGCGTCACACGCCCCAGCGCGACGCGCAGCGGCCAGCCCGCATCGATCCCGGACACCTCGGCGCGTTCCGCGGCGAGGAGCCGTCGCCCGCGCTCGGTCACGAGCACACGGTTCACCGCGACCGTGCCGGTGGCGCTCGCGGACACTCCACCCTCGAGGTTGGCGCGAACGGCGAGACGCGCCTCACCGACACCCGTCGCTTTCGCGGACGACGACACATAGCGCGCCCACGGCTCGATCGCGAGGCCGGTCAGGCGCACGTCGAGGTCAGCGCGCGCGGGCTTGATCTGCACGCTGCCGTCGGCGCGCAGCTCGCCACCGCCCGGCACCGTGGAGGCGAATCTCACGCGCGCGGGCGCCTGGACCGGCCAGCTCAGGCCTTCCGCGCTGAGCTGGACACGATCGATGTCGAAGCGCGCCGGTGGCGTGACGTCGCCGTCCAGGAGCGTGCCGCGCGCGTCGACGTCGACGCGCCCGACGGCGAGCGCACCGTTCGGCGTCGCGCGGAAGTCGCGCACGGCGACGCGCATCGCCGGCGCCTGCACGAGCGGATCGCGCTGGATGGTACGAATCGCGAGCATATCCGTGGCCGCGATGTCCGCGTCGAGCCTGAGGCCCTCGCGCGCGTCGTTCACCGCGGTCACGTTGAGATCCAGACGCCCGCGGTCGAGCGTCACCGGCGCATCCGGCGGCAGGTACACGCGCGCCATCGCCACGTCCACGTTCTTGGCTTGCACGACCGCGCGCAGGTGCACCGGTTTCAGCCGCAGCTGCTCCACCCGCACCGACACCGGCGAGCCGTTGATCGTCGAGGTCGCCTCGCCCGTCCCATCGTCGCGCCGGGTCGAGACGTTGTGCGCGCGGATCGTGAGGTCGTCCGACCGCCACGTGCGCGCCGGATTCAGCATGCGATCCTCGAGCACCACGCTGCCGCGCGTGAGCGCGAACTCCGTGACCGTGACGTCGAGCGCTCCGCCGCCCCCGCCTTTGGGCATGAGTGCCGAGATGTTGAAGTCGCCCTGGCTGTACCGCACGACACGGACGGCCGAGCCCTCGAGCGTGAGGCTCGTCAGCGCGATATGTCCGCGCAGCAGCGCGCGCCTTCGCACGTGCGCATCGAGACGCTCGAGCGTCGCCAGCGGCTGACCATCGACGTCGGTCACAGCGAGCCCGCGCATCACGATGTGGCCGGTCCACGGATCGATGCGGAGCGTCTCGATCGTGACGGGCCTGCCTGTCACCGCGCGCAGGCGCGCCACGACCGCGGTGCGCACGAGGTCGGGGAAGGCGAGCAATGCGAGGGCCGCCACGAGCACGGCAGTCGCTACGGTCGCGCCCACCCCCACGGGTAACCAGAGCCAGAGACGTCGGCGAGCCATTGGGGCCGAAGCTTGCGAGACCGGTGCCGCCGAGACGGCGACCTCATACCGGGCCGGGGACACCGGACTTGCGCTTGACACGACGCGTCTCGTAATTAACCATACGTTTGGTTGAGATGACGACCACAGCCTCCGCGCATGAGACAAAGGCCACCGGGCGCCGGGCGGCGCGCCGCCGGGATGCCGCCGCCACCCGCGAGGCGCTGCTGTCCGCCGGCACGGCGCTGTTCGCGGAGCGCGGCTACGACGGCGTGCCGGTGGCGACCATCGCCGAGAAGGCCGGCGTGAACAAGGCGATGATCAACTACCACTTCGGCGGCAAGCGCAAGCTGTACCTCGCCATCGTGAGCGCGACGTTTTCCGACATCGTCGAGCGGGTCGAAGCGCTGGCGGAGTCACCGCGGTCCGCGCCCGAGGCCCTGCGTGAGCTGATCGCGGCCGTCGGCGAGATCGTCTCGCGGCAGCACCCACACTTCTGCACGATGATGCTTCGCGAGGTGCTGGCCGGCGGCGAGCACCTGGAGCGCGAGATCATCGACAAGCCCGTCCGCATCCTCGCCGCCGTGCAGCGGATCGTCGCGCGCGGCATCGCCGATGGCGACTTTCGGCCCGTCGACCCGCTGCTGACCCATCTGAGCCTGGTCGGCAGTCTCGTGTTTTTCTTCGCGACGTCGCGCTTCCGCGAGCGCGTGCTCGCCGCCCGGCGCCCCGCGATCAAAGCACCGGACACCGAAGCCTACGTGAAGCACATGCAGGATCTGCTGAGCCACGGGCTGACGACGTCGCACGCGGGCTCGGGACGGCGGCCGTGACTGCGCGTCGTCGTCGGCTCCTCGTGCTGCTCGTGCTCGTCGTGGTCGTCGCGGTGGGCGTGGGCGTCTGGCGCTTCGTCCGTTCGCGCTCCGCTGTTCCGGCGCAGCTGATCGCCGTGAGCGGGCGCATCGAGGGCGACGACTCCGCCGTCGCCGCGAAGACGTCCGGACGCATTCGCGAGATCACGGTGCGCGAGGGCGATCGCGTCCAGGACGGTCAGGTCATCGCCGTGCTCGACGACGAGCAGGTGCGCGCGCGCGAGGACCAGGCGAGCGCCGCCGTGCGCCAGGCGGAGGCGCGCGCCCGGCTGTCACAGCACCAGATCGAGATTCTGGAAGAGCAGCTGCGACAAAGCCGCCTCGGCGTGGATCAGGCGCGCGGCGACGCCGAGGGCAAGGTCAGCGAAGCGGAAGGCCGACTGGCCGCGGCCGAGGCGCAGCTCGCGCAGGCCGAAGCCTCGTACGCGCAGGCCAAGTGGGACCGCGAGGCGATGACGCGGCTGTTTCAGAAGGAGCTCGTCTCCGAGCAGGAGGCGCAGCGCGCTCGCAACAACGAGGAGGCGCAGTCGGCCATCGTCGCCGCGCAGCGGCGCCAGGTCGAGGCGGCGCGCGGCTCGTTGACGGCGGCGAAAGCCAATCTCGTCAACCCCGCGATTCGTTCCTCACAGGTGGCTGCGGTGCAGGGCCAGATCCTCCAGGCGCGGGCCGACATCGCGGCCGCCCAGGCCGAGGCCGAGCGCGCGCGTGCGCAGCTCGAGGAGGCGCGCGCGAACCGTCGGGATCTGCGCGTGATCGCGCCGTTCAGCGGCACCGTCGCGACGCGCACGGCCGAGCCCGGCGAGGTCGTCATGGCGGGCACGCCGATCGTCACGCTCGTCAACCTCGCGGAGGTCTATCTCCGCGCGTTCGTGCCCGAGGGGCAGATCGGACGCGTCAGCGTGGGACAGCCGGCGCGCGTGTATCTCGATTCCGCACCCGCGACGCCGATCGACGCGTACGTGTTGCGCGTCGACCCGCAAGCCTCGTTCACGCCGGAGAACACGTACTTCCGGGAGGATCGCGTCAAGCAGGTGGTGGGCGTCAAGCTGAGACTGAACGGCGCCGTCGGGTTCGCGAAGCCGGGCATGCCGGCCGACGGCGAGATCCTCGTCGACGGCACCCAGTGGCCTACGAGGCAGGCGCGGCGGTGAGCGCGACCGAGCCCGACGTCGCGATCCGTCTGCGACGGCTGACGCGCCGCTACGGCGCGGTGGAGGCCGTGCGCGGCATCGACCTCGACGTCCGGGCCAGCGAGATCTTCGGCCTCATCGGCCCGGATGGCGCGGGCAAGACGTCGACCTTCCAGATCCTCGGCGGCGTGATGGAAGCAACGTCCGGCATCGCCGAGCTGCTCGGCCAGCCCGCACGCCAGGCGCGCGCCTACGTCGGCTATCTCACGCAGGCGTTCAGCCTGTATCCAGACCTGAGCGTCGCGGAGAATTTGCGCTACGTCGGCGATCTGCGGCGCGTGCCGGTGCGGCAGATCGAGGAGCGCGGGCGGCGCTACCTCACGATGTTCGGCATGGAGCCGTTCACCGATCGGCTCGCCGGCCGACTCAGCGGCGGCATGAAGCAGAAGCTCGCGCTCGCGTGTGCGCTGATCGCCGAGCCGCGGATTCTGCTGCTCGACGAGCCGACGACGGGCGTCGATCCCGTCTCGCGTCGCGAGTTCTGGGACGCGCTCGCGCAGCTGTCGAGCCAGGGGATCACGATCCTCCTGGCGACGCCCTACCTGGATGAAGCCGAGCGCTGTCACCGCGTCGCGCTCATGCACGAGGGCCAGCTGCACCGCGTGGGTACGCCGGCCCAGCTGCGCGAGAGTCTCGGCCTCAAGCGGCTGGAGGTGCGCGCGCGCGATCTGCGCGCGGCGGCGGTGACGCTGGCGTCGCGCGACGGCGTCGTCGACGTGCAGCGCTTCGGGGACCGCCTCGACGTGCTCGTGCGCGACGTGGCGGCCGGCGAGCGGACGGTGCGCGAGGCGCTCGGGGACGCCGTGCGCGGCGTGCGACCGGCCTCGCCGACGCTCGAGAACACGTTCGTCGCGATCCTGCACGGCCTCGAGGGCGACGCCGCCGTGCCGGCGTTTCCGGGCGCGCGCGGGTCTCGCGGCGCCGTCGGCGGCGTGGCCATCGGTGCGCGCGGCCTGCGCCGCGTGTTCGGCACGTTCGAGGCGGTCAAGGGCATCGACCTCGAGGTGCGGTACGGCGAGGTGTACGGCCTGCTCGGGGCCAACGGTGCCGGCAAGACGACGACGATCAAGATGCTCTGCGGCCTGCTCGAGCCGAGCGCGGGCGAGGTACAGCTCGCGGGGGAGGTGGGCGCGCTGCGCTCCGAGGCCGTGCGCCAGCAGGTCGGCTACATGTCGCAGAAGTTCTCGCTCTACGACGATCTGACGATCAGCGAGAACCTCGATTTCTTCGCGGGCGTCTATCGCGTGCCCCCGGATGTGCGCGCGGCGCGCAAGCGCTGGGTGCTGGAGTTCGCCGGGCTCGCGGACCGCGGCTCGCACATCACGGGCAGCCTGCCCGGCGGGTGGAAGCAGCGCGTGGCGTTCGGCGCGGCGATCATGCACGAGCCGCGCGTGCTCTTCCTCGACGAGCCGACGTCGGGCGTCGACCCGATCGCGCGACGCGCGTTCTGGGCGATGATCAATCAGCTTGCCGACCAGGGCACCGCGATCCTCGTCACCACGCACTATCTCGAGGAAGCCGAGCAGTGCAACCGGCTCGGGTTCATGGGGGCCGGCGACCTCGTCGCAGAGGGCACGCCGAGCGGGGTGAAGGCGGCGCAGGGTGGTCGCGTCCTCGAAATCCGCGCCGACGACCCGTTGCGCGCCGTCGCGGTGCTCAAGCAGGAATTCGAGCCGTGGCGCGTGTCGCTGTTCGGCGATCGCTTTCACGTCATCGTCGATGACGACCCGGCGCGCGCCACCGAGCGCATCGCCGCGCGGCTGGCGCGCGACGGCATCCGCCTGCTCGAGGTCGTGGACCAGGACTACTCGCTCGAAGACGTGTTTCTCGCGATCGTCGAGAAGGGCGCCGTCGCGGCCTGACGGACGTGCCGCATGCGACGGATCTTCGCTCAGGCACGAAAGGAGCTCACGCAGCTCGTCCGTGATCGGCTCGCGCTCGGGCTCGCCCTCGTCCTGCCCGTGGCGCTGACCGCGCTGATGGGCACCACGATCTCGCTCACCGTCACGGACATCCCGATCGTCATCCAGGACCTGGATCAGACGCCGCTGTCGCGTCAGTATGCGGACGCGTTCCGCAGCTCGCTGACGTTCCGCGTGGTCGCGCTGCCACCCGCCACGTCGCCGGAGAAGCTGCTGGCGGCCGGCCGGGTCCGGGCCGCGCTCATCGTCCCCGAGCATTTCATGCGCGAGGTCCGTCGCGCGCGCCCCACGCAGACGCAGCTGCTCGTCGACGCGACCGACAGCAACACCGCCAAGCTCGTACGCGGCAACGCCGCGCAGATCACCCGCGCGTTCGCGCTGGGCCTTGGCCAGCCGGACACCACGCCGTTGATCCGCACGGCGACGCGACTCTGGTTCAATCCGGGCCGCGAGCCGCGCAAGTTCTACGGTCCCGGCTTTCTCGTGCTCGGGCTCTCCATCTTTCCCACCGTGCTCGCGGCGCTCGCCATGTCACGCGAGGGCGAGCAGAAGACGATCTTGCAAGTCTACGTGTCGAGCATCTCCGCGCACGAGTTCCTGCTCGGCAAGATCCTCGCCGGCATGGCGATCGGGCTCACGCAGTGCCTGCTCGCGGTCGGCCTGATGTACACGCTCTTCGGCCTGCACTTCGTCGGCGATCCCACGCCGTTCGTGGCGGGCAGCGTGTTGTTCGTATTCTGCATGGCGGCGTTCGGGTCGCTGGTCGGCGGCGCGATCCCGAATCAGGCGGCCGCGGTGCAGGCCGTCGCGCTCGGCGGTTTCCTGCTCTCGTTCCTGCTCTCCGGGCTCATCTTTCCCGTGGAGAACATTCCCGACGCGCTCCGGTGGATCTCGAACCTCGTGCAGGCGCGGTACTACGTCGTCGTCGTGCGCGATGCGTTCCTGCAGGGCGGCGGGTGGCCGGCCGTGTGGTGGGCGGTGCTCGCGATCGGCGCCATCGGTAGCGTCTTCTACGTGCTGGCGTGGCGCTCCATGCGCCGCATGCAGGTGAAGGCGTGAATCGCCTGCTGCGTGCGCTGTTCGGCGGCCGGTTCTGGACGCTCGCGCTGAAGGAGCTCCGGCAGATCCGTCGCGATCGGCGACTGATGATCTCGCTCGTCGTGCCCCCGACGCTGCAGGTCTTGCTCTTCGGGTTCGCGCTCGATTCCGACGTCAAGAACCTCCGGCTAGGCGTCGTCGACCTGAGCCGCACGCGCGAGAGCCGCGAGCTCGTGTCCGTGCTCACGGAGAATCCCACGTTTCAGCTCACCGGTTCCTACGCGACGACGGACGTGCTCGGCGACGAGCTCTCGACGGGGCGGCTCGACATCGGCGTGGTGGTGCCGTACGACTTCGCCCGGCTGCGGTCGCGCGGACGGCCGGCCACGGTGCAGGTGCTCCTCAACGCGGCCAACGCCAACACCGCGCAGATCGCGCAGGGCTACGTCGAGGGCGCCGTCGCCTTCCTCAACCGCGACGCGAGCGGCGTGCATGCGCCGCCGGTCGAGCTGCGGCCGGCGTATCTGTTCAATCCCGGGCTGGTGAACGCGTGGTTCATCGTGACGGGCGTGTTCGGCACGCTGATCATTCTGAACGGCTCGCTCGTGTCGGCGGCCACGATGATCCGCGAGAAGGAGCGCGGCACGGTCGAGCAGCTCCTGATGACGCCCGCGAACACGCTCGAGGTCGTGACGGCGAAGGTCGTGCCGCTGTTCGTGCTCCTCATGACGATGGTCGCGGTCGTGCTCGTCGTCGCGCGCGTCGTCTTCCACGTGCCGTTCCGCGGCAGCCCCGCGCTCGTCGTCGCCGCGTGCGCGTGCTGCGTCCTGACCGGGATCGGGCTGGGCACGTTCGTGTCCACCTTCGCCCGCTCCGCCAGCCAGACGCAGCTCATCAGCTTTTTCATCAATCCGCCGCTCGCCATGCTCTCGGGCGGGCTGACGCCGATCGAGGCGATGCCCAAGTGGGTGCAGCCGCTCACGGTCGTCAATCCCATCGCGCATTTCGCCACGATCGCGCGCAGCGTCCTCGTCAAGGGCGCGGGCCTCGACGTCATCTATCCGAACCTGCTCGCCCTCATCGCGCTCGCCGCGCTGTTCGTCGGAGTCAGCGCGTGGCGCTTCCGGCGTCAGCTCAGCTGAACGCCTCGCGCTTCCAGCGTCAGCTCAGCTGAGCGCAAGAAAAAAATTTTACGCATCGCGTTGCCGATTCTCGAAACGAGATATATGGTCGCGCTATGAGCCGCGCGCCGGGCTGGCTGCAAGACAAACTGTTCGAGCGCCGACTCGTCCTGGTCACGGGCCGGCTGGACGACACCCTGGCTGCGCAGGCCGCGGCGCAGATCATGGCCCTCGACGCCGCCGGCGATGCGCCGATCGACGTGGTGGTAGACAGCGGTGACGGGTCGCTCGAGGCGGCTCTGATCCTCATCGACGTCGTCGATGCCGCGCGCGCGCCGATCCGCGTGCAATGTCTGGGGCAGGTGAAGGGAGCCGCGCTCGGCGTGGCGGCCGCCGGCGATGAACGGGCCGCGTCATCGCACACCACGTTTTGTCTGTCGGCACCCGTGGTGAAGGCCGCCGGTACGCCGGACGACATCTCCACGCAGGCCGATCAACATCGCGATGTGTTGTGCAAGTTCCAGGCACGGCTGGCGAAAGCTACCGGCCGCTCGGCCGACGACATCGCCGACGACATCCGCCGCGGTCGCTATCTGAGTGCGCGCGAGGCGATCGACTACGGTTTGATCGACGCAATCCGCGTCTGAGGCTTGCCGATCGCGTCGTCGGTACGATAGCGGACCGACGCTGACCGCGGCACACGACGATCGGCAGTCCGTTTGACAATCTGCAACCCGCGCGCACAATCGAGTGGCCAATGCAGTACCGACGGGTCACGTATCGCTCGGCAACACTCCGCATCGCGACGCAAGCATGGCCGTTCGGCGCCGCTTGGGAGCACGAGACGCTGCGCTTGCTCGTGCAGGCCCGATGGCGTCCGGCCGCCGATGTCGCGGAGACGCCGACGTCCGTCGAGGTGACGGTGGACCTGGCCGGAGTCGACGAGGACGACTTCGAGGTGCAGTTGTTCGACAACGGCCTGGTCGTCGATGGACGGCGACAGCTGCCGTCGTGCGGCCCGGACGCCGTCTACCACGCCGCCGGTATTCCCCAGGGACTCTTTCGCCTCGAGCTGCCCCTCCCCGCGCGCATCGACCCCGGGCGCGTGGAGGCGCGGTACGAGCGCGGGCTGCTGCGCGTCAGTCTCCCCAAGCGCGCCTGACCTGATCAATGTCGACCCAGCTGAGCGCCGGCCCTGGGGAGTTCACGCTGCCCGACGCGCTGCCCGTGCTGGCGCTGCCCGATGCCGTCGTGTTCCCGCTCACGGCCGTGCCGCTCGCGGTCGCCAATCCGGTGGCCATTCGCGTGATCGACGACGTGATGCGCGGCAACCGCCTGCTGATCTTCGCGGCACAACGCGAGGCCAGGCCCGACGGACCCGTGGCCCCGGAGAACGTGCATCGCGTGGGCACCGCGGGCGCGATCCATCAAATGGCGCGCATGCCCGACGGCAGCGTCCGGGCGATGGTCCAGGGCCTCGAGCGCGTGCGTCTGCTCGACTTCGTCGCGAAGGATCCGTACCTCGTCGCGCGCATCGAGCGTGCGCCCGAGGACGTTGCCGCCGGCGCAGAGGTCGAGGGCCTGCGCCGCGCCGTCATCGATCTCTTCCGCAAAATCGTCGAGCTGTCCCCCGATGTGCCGGATGAGCTCGGCGGCGTCGCCGAGGGCTTTACCGACCCCCGCCAGGTCGTCTATTTCGTCGCCTCGCTCGTCCGCATGGACACGGCGGCGCGCCAGGCGCTGCTCGAGACCGACTCGGTCGCCGACAAGCTGCAGCGACTCGTGGACGTGCTCCAGAACGAGCTGACGATTCGCGAGATCGGCCGGAAGATCGCGACCGACACCGAGCAGCGGCTCTCCAAGAAGCAGCGCGAGTTCATCCTGCGCGAGCAGGCCAAGACCATCCAGAAAGAGCTCGGCGAGGACGAGGGCGACGACACGGACGTCGGCGAGCTCCGCCGCCGGATCGAGGCGGCCGGCCTGCCGGACGAAGCCCGGCGCGAGGCCGAGCGCGAGCTCAAGCGGCTGGCCGGCATGCAGTCCGGGTCGCCCGAGCGCGGCATGGTGGTCACGTATCTCGAGTGGATGGCGGCGCTGCCGTGGAGCCGCGTCGACGGCGGCACGATCGACATCCGGCGCGCGCGCGAGGTCCTGGACGAAGACCACTTCGATCTCGACAAGATCAAGGACCGCATTCTCGAATACCTGGCCGTCCGGAAGCTGCGTCAGGAGCGCAGCGACGCCGCCGAAGCGCCCAAGGTGACGGGCGACAGCCCGGCGCGCGAGCCGATCCTGTGCTTCGTGGGCCCGCCCGGCGTGGGCAAGACGAGCCTCGGCCAGTCGATCGCGCGCGCGCTCGGTCGTAAGTTCGTGCGCATGTCGCTGGGCGGCGTGCGGGACGAGGCGGAGATCCGCGGTCATCGCCGCACCTACATCGGCGCCCTGCCGGGACGCATCCTCCAGGGGCTGCGTCGCGCCGAAACGCGCGATCCCGTCTTCATGCTCGACGAGATCGACAAGGTCGGCGCCGACTGGCGCGGCGATCCATCGTCCGCGCTGCTCGAGGTGCTCGACCCTGCGCAGAACGACGCCTTCGTCGACACGTACCTCGGCGTATCGTTCGATCTCTCGCAGGTGCTGTTCATCGCGACCGGCAACACGCTGGACACCATCCCGGGGCCGCTGCGCGACCGCATGGAGATCCTGACGCTGTCCGGTTATACCGACGAGGAGAAGGTCGGGATCGCGACGCAGTATCTGATCCCCAAGCAGGTATCCGCTCACGGCCTGCGCGCGGACGAGCTGGTCATCGAGCCGGACGCGGTGCGCCAGGTCGTGCGCCAGTACACGCGCGAGGCCGGTGTGCGGAATCTCGAGCGCGAGATCGCCGCCATCGCGCGCAAGGTCGCGCGCCGGCTCGCCGAGGGCGAGCGCGGACCGTTCCGGATCACCACCGCGAATCTCTCAGACTCTCTCGGGCGCCCGCGCTTCTTCGATGACGTCGTCGAGCGCACGTCACGGCCGGGCGTCGCCACGGGGCTGGCGTGGACGCCGGTCGGCGGCGACGTCCTCTTCGTCGAGGTCACGATGATGCCGAGTACCCGCGACGAGCGTCTCGTGCTCACCGGTATGCTCGGCGACGTCATGCGCGAGAGCGCGCAGGCCGCCGTGTCCTACGTCTGGTCCAACGCGGAGGCGTTCGGCATCGATCCGAAGATCTTCGAGGGCAAGACGGTGCACATCCACGTGCCGGCGGGCGGCATTCCGAAGGACGGCCCGTCCGCGGGTGTCACGATCGTGACCGCGCTCGCGTCGTACGTCACGCGCCGGTCCGTGCGCGCCGACGTCGCGATGACCGGTGAGATCACGCTGCGCGGCAAAGTTCTGCCCGTCGGCGGCATCAAAGAAAAGGTGCTCGCCGCGCACCGCGCGGGCATCCGAACCGTGATCCTGCCGCGCCACAACGAGCGCGACGTGGAAGACGTGCCGGCCGAGGTGCGCGGCGCGCTGCGATTCGTCTTCGCGGACGACGCCGGCGAGGTCGTGCGAGAAGCATTGACGGACGAGCAATCGTGAGAATTCTCCTGGCGCTTGTCGTTGCCGCGCTCGGCGTCAGTGTGGTCTCGGCGGACCAAGCCGAAGACGAGAAAGCGATCAGAGTCATCCAGGCGCGCTGGGACGATGCGTGGAATCGGCACGACGTCAAAGCGCTGAGCTCGCTCGTCGCTGAAGACGTTCGTTTTGTCAACGTCGCGGGCGTGGTGTTGAACGGCCGGGGAGAGTTCGAGGCGCTCCAGACGAGAACGCATGGAATGCAGTTCAAGGAGAGTGTACGAACGGTGACGGACACGCAGGTCAAGTTTCTCAGCCCGGACATTGCGGTCGCTCACGTCAGTTGGCGAATGCGAGGCGACAAGGACCCAGATGGGACGCCGCGGCAGCCGCGGCACGGCGTCATGATGCAGGTGCTCATGAAGCGCGACGGCACGTGGGCGATCGTCGGCGCTCAGAATACGAACGCGCGATGATGTCGCGGCTCGGAGTCGGGCTCGCGCTCTTCATTGCCTTGATCGGGCTGGCCGCCGCGGGGCCGGCGCAGGCCGCCGCCATTCGCGGGGTCGCGACCATGACCGGCCCGCCGCCGCCGGCCAAGAAGGTTCCCGTCACGATCGACCAGTACGTGTGCGGCAAGGAGAAAGTCGGCGAGGATCTCGTCGTGGCGCCGCAGGGCGGGGTGAAGAACGTCGTCGTGTGGCTGGGAACGCCACCGCCCGGCGCCGCGTGGCCGAGCACGCCCGTGAAGGTCGAGATGGATCAGAAGGCCTGCACGTTCGTGCCGCGCGTCGTGATCGTGCCGGCCGGCGGCTCGGTGGAGTTCCTCAACAGCGACCGCCTGCTGCACAACCTGCACAGCGTCAGCCGCGACAACCCGACGTTCAATCGCACGCAGCCGCGCGGCCGCGCGATCCCGCTGCCGTTCAGCAAGCCGGAGATCGTCCAGGTGAACTGCGATCTGCACTCCTGGATGCGCGCGTGGGTGGTCGTCGCCGACCACCCGTTCTACGTGCTGAGCGGCGACGGGGGCGAGTTCACGCTGCCGAACGTTCCGCCGGGCAAGTACGTGCTGCACACGTGGCACGAAACCCTCGGCACCGCGACCCGCGAGGTGACGGTGGGCAGCGACGACGCCCGCGTCACCATCGAGCTCAAGGCGCCACGCTGATCGTCTTCGACGCCTCCCACGCCGCCGAGTGCGTCGGCTCGGAGAGCGCGCGGAGCCGCCCACCGTCGTCGAGCGCGATGGTGAAGGTGACCTTCGGCGCCGAGTAGACCGGGTGCAGGTACACGCGAGCGATCTCCGCCGCGTCCTTGTAGAGCGCGATGTAGCGCACGTGGTGCTCCGAGAGCGACGGGTGATCGCCGCCGGCGCCCACGCTCACCGTGACGTCGAACCACTGGCCGCGCTTCACGCTGTCCGGCGCCACGATCTTCGGCGTGTGCTTGGCATCGTAGGACGTGTGCGGCGTCTTGAACTCCGGCGTGAACTGCTCTTCCTGGCCGGCGCGCGACGCGCCCGCCATGGTGAGCAGCACGCCGAGCGCGACGACGCTCGGAATGATCCGTCGCATGCAGTGCCTCCTGTCCGCTCAGTCCTCGGGGACGATCTCGCGGATCTTCGCGAGCAGCGCGCGGGGACTGTAGGGCTTGGCGAGATACGCGGTCGCGCCGGCGGCGGTCGCCTTGTGCTCGTCGCCGCTCAGCGCGAACGACGTCACGACGATGATCGGCACGCCCGCGGTCCGCGGGTCGTTGCGAAGCTGTCGGGTGGCGTCGAGCCCGGACATCTTCGGGAGCTGGATGTCCATGAGGATGAGGTCCGGCGGATGTTCGACGGCCGCCGCCACGCCCTGCTCGCCGTCGAACGCCTCGCGGAGCTGGTACGTCGTCTTGGCCAGGAGCTGCCGTACGATCTTGCGGTTGTACTCGTTGTCCTCGACGTACAGGATCGTTTTGCCGCTCATGTCCTGACCGCCCGCTCCACCTGGAGCGGAATCGTGAAGTAGAAGGTCGACCCCTTGCCGAGCTCGCTCTCGACCCAGACGCGGCCGCCGTGCATGTCGACGAACTTCTTCGTGATGGACAGCCCGAGGCCGGTTCCACCGAAGTCGCGCGTGGTCGTCGTGTCGACCTGGCGGAACTGGTCGAAGACCTCGTCGAGCTTTTCGGGGGGAATGCCGATCCCGGTGTCGCTCACGCGATAGCGGAGCTGGTCGCCGAGCCGCTCCACGCCGACGACCACGCGCCCCTCGTGCGTGAACTTCAGCGCGTTGCCGACGAGGTTCAACAGACACTGGGTCAGCCGCTTGGCGTCGCCGTGGGCGATGGGCAGGTCGGGCTCGACCTCCGTGACGAGCTCGAGCCCCTTGTCCTCGGCGATCGAGCGCAGCGAGGCGCGGACGGTGGCCACGACGTCCTCGACCGCGTAGTCGCCGAGGGCCAGCTCCATGCGCCCCGCCTCGATCTTCGACAGATCGAGCACGTCGTTGATGAGGCGGAGCAGGTGCGCGCCGTTGGTCTGGATGTCGGCCAACGGCTCCTTGAGCTCGGACGGGACGGGACCGTACAGCTCGTCGAGAATCATCTCGGTGAAGCCGAGGATGGCGTTCAGCGGGGTGCGCAGCTCGTGGCTCATGTTCGCGAGAAATTCGGACTTGGCGCGGCTGGCGTGCTCGAGCCGGACGTTCACCGCGCGCAGGGTGTCCGCGGTCAGGCGCTGGTCGGCATCCAGCCGCGCGAGCTCTCGGGCGGTCTCGTTCAGACGCGCGGCGAGATCGCCGAACTCGTCGCGGTTGGGCACCTCGACCGTGCCGCTGAACCGGCTGGCGGCCAGGTTGGTCAGAAACGTATCCGCCGCACGCACGGGCAGGATGAACGCCCAGGAAATCACGAAGCCGCCGATGAGGGCCAGCGCCACCGACGCGACGGCGAAGCTGCTCACGACGATCAACGCGCGGCGGTTCGCGCCGTCGATGCTGGCGCGCAGCGTCGCCATGCGCACGTCCTCGTGCTGGACGACCACGTGCACCAGGCCGTCGATCGAGCGGTAGAGCGGGTCCTCGCGCGTGAGCTGCAGGTTGGTCGCCGCGTCGACCTTGTCGTCACGCACGAGATTCGCGATGTCCGCGACCACCGTCATCGCTTCTTCCTGCCCGGCGCGGATCTTCTGGATGATCTGCCGCTCGGCGTCGGGCGCCTGCTCCTCGATGCGGGCGAGCGTGTCGTTGAACCGGTTGTTCTCGCGCAGGATGTTGGCCAGCGCGGTCTCGTCGCGGACGATGAGCGCCATGCCGGTCAGGTGCATCTGC
Organism: Candidatus Methylomirabilota bacterium; assembly: GCA_046723475.1. Classification (GTDB taxonomy): domain Bacteria; phylum Methylomirabilota; class Methylomirabilia; order Rokubacteriales; family CSP1-6; genus AR12. The sequence continues at coordinate 4,193 of JBKOUQ010000142.1, read as the reverse complement.
ATGGCGAGCGAGTGCTGGAGCTGGTGCGACAGATCGACGCGTCGATGCGCCTCGTCGAGCCAATCCGTCTGCTGTGACACCCGGCGGTGCGTGTACACGCCAAAGGCGCCCATCACGATGAACAGCAGCGTGACGAGCAGAAACGCGGCGAGCAGCTTGTGCTGCACGGAGGTACGGATGCGCGCGACGCCACGAACCAGGATGCCCAGTGGCGAGCGCAGCAAGAACGCCGCGAGGGGATCCGTGCGATCAAAAGGCATTTTCAGCCGCGAGTATACTCCAGCGTAGTGGGGACGCCCGCCCGCATCCTGGTCGTCGACGACACGCCCGCGAACGTACGCTTGCTCGAGCAACGATTGCGCCACGACGGCTACGAGGTGGTGACGGCGCGCGATGGCGAGGAGGCGCTGGCCGTCGCGCGCGAGACGCATCCGGATCTGATCCTGCTCGACATCATGATGCCCAAGCTCGACGGCATCGAGGTGTGCCGGCGCTTGAAGGCGGACCCATCGTTCCCATTCACGCCGATCATCATGGTCACCGCGATGGCCGACACGAAGGATCTCGTGGCGGGATTCGAGGCGGGCGGCGACGACTATCTGACGAAGCCGATAGACCACCAGGCGCTCGGCGCCCGCGTGCGCTCGATGCTGCGGATCAAGACGCTGCACGACACCGTGCAGGCGCAGGCCCACGACCTCGCGCAGTGGAACGCGATGCTCGAAACGCGCGTGGCCAGTCAGGTGGCCGAGCTCGACCGCCTCGGCCGGCTCAAGCGCTTCTTCTCCCCGCAGGTGGCCGACCTGATCCTGCGCGGCGACGCCGACGATCCGCTGGCGTCGCACCGCCGCGACGTCACCGTCGTGTTCGTCGACCTCCGGGGCTTCACGGCCTTCGCGGAGACCGCGGAGCCCGAAGAGGTCATGAGGGTGCTGCGCGAGTATCACGCGCGCATGGGCGAGCAGGTGCTGACGTACGAGGGCACGCTCGAGCGCTTCGCCGGCGACGGCATGATGATCTTCTTCAACGATCCGGTCGTCGTGGCGAACCCGGTGGAGCGCGCGCTGCGCATGACCGTCGCCATGCGTGACGTCATGGCGGAGCTGAGCGCGCAGTGGCGGCGACTCGGGTTCGAGCTGCACGTCGGGGTCGGGATCGCGCAAGGCTACGCGACGATCGGCGCGATCGGGTTCGAGGGTAGGGTGGACTACGGCGCGATCGGCAGCGTGACGAATCTCGCGTCGCGCCTGTGCGCCGAGGCGGCGCCGGGGCAGATTCTCGTGAGCCAGCGTGTGTACGCCTCGGCCGGCGACCTCGTCGATGCCGAACCGGTCGGCGAGCTCTCGCTCAAGGGCTTTCAGCGCCCGGTGCACGCCTACGCCGTCCGCCGTCTGAAACGTTAGACTCTGGCCCATGGCCTACGAGACCATCCGCCTCGATCACGCCGGCGGCGTGTCGACGATCACGCTCGACCGACCGCCCGTCAATGCCGTGTCGCCCGCCCTGCTGCACGACGTCCTGCACGCGCTCGACGAGCTCGAGGCGCGTGATGCCACGCGCTGCATCGTGCTCACCGGCGCCGGGAGCAAGGCGTTCTCCGCCGGCGCCGACCTCTCTGGTGGGCCGAAGACTGCCGATGACGCCGTACGCTTCCGTGAGCTCGGCCGCCGCGTCGTCGATCGCGTCGAGACGATCGGCAAGCCCGTCATCGCGGCCATTCGCGGCTGGGCCATCGGCGGCGGATTCGCGATCGCGATGGCGTGCGACGTGCGCCTGGCATCGTCGACGGCGCGGTTCCGGACGGGCGACGCGTACCTCGGCGTGGTGCCGAGCTGGGGCATGAGCCTGGTACGGCTCGCGCATTACATCGGGCGCAACCGCACGCTCGACATGCTGATCCTCGGTGAGGACATGACGGCCGAGCAGGCGCGCGAGATCGGCCTGATCTCCCGCGTCATCGCCGACGCCGAGTTCGAGGCCGAGGTCGCGCGGCTGTCGGCGCGCGTGGCTGGCGGCGCGCCGCTGACGTTCCGCGCGGTGAAGGAGACCGTTCGCGCGCAATACTGGCGCTCGATCGACGAGGCGCAGCGGCTCGAGACGCAGTGGGCCGAGATCGGCCGCGCGTCCGCGGATTTTGCCGAAGGCGTGGCCGCGTTTCGCGAGCGGCGCGCGCCGGTGTTCCGGGGGCGCTGACGTGTCGTTCGTCGAGACGAAGGAACAGCTGGCGCTGCAGGAGGCCGCGCGGGACGTCGTCGCTCGCGTGGTCACGCCGATCGCGGCGTCGGTGCCGGCGGGCCAGAAGCTGACGCCCGACCACTTGCGAGGTATCTACAGGGCGCTCCAGCCGCTCGGCTATCTCGGCAGCACGATCAACCGTGACTTCGGCGGCGCCGGCCTCAGCTACGTCGATTACGGATTGCTGCTCGAAGCGCTGGCGGCCGGGCCGGTGGTGCTGGGCGAGATCGTCCCGCCGCGCACGATCAACTACCTCGGCAGCGAGGCGCAAAAGCGCCGCTGGCTGCCGAAGCTCTTCTCCGGCGACTGGGTGTCGACGGCGGCCATCACCGAGCCCCAGGCGGGCTCGGACATGCGCGGCTTCAAGACCACGGCCACGCTCGACGGCGACGCCTACGTCGTGAACGGGCAGAAGCGGTGGATCAAGCTCGGCGGCGCGAGCGATCTGATGACGCTGATGGTGGTCGACGCGAGCGGCGGGCTCAGCCGGCTCGTGCTCGAGCGCGCGGTGTCGCCGTGGAAGAGCACCGAGCTCGAGGCCGTCGGCATCCGGAACCTGTCGTTCGCGGAGCTGACGTTCGACAACGTGCGCGTTCCGAAGGACAACCTGCTAGGCGACGCCGGCGCCGGCGGCGAGCAGTTCCACCGCGGCATCGAATCGTCGCGGGCGTTCGTCGGCATCCAGGCCGTCGGCATCGCCCGCCACGCGCTCGATCTCGCCGTGCGCTACGCAAAGGAGCGTCAGGCGTTCGGCCGGCCCATCGGGAAATTCCAGGGCATACAGATGGCGCTCGCGGAGGCCGCAAGCCGGCTCCAGGCGGCGCGCCTGCTGTGTCTCAACGCGCTCGGGATGCTGGACGCCGGTCGTCGCGCGCCGTGCGACGTGTCGATGGCCAAGCTCTTCGCGGTCGAGACGGCGATCCGCACGTGTCAGACGGCGATGGAGAGCATGGGCGCCTGGGGGCTCGCCGTCGATGCCGGCGTCGAGCGCTGCTGGCGGGACTGCTGCATGCTGACGGCCATCGACGGAACCGCGAACGTGCAGCGATTGATCATCGGCCGTGAGCTGCTCGGGATGCCGGCGTTCGTGTGACGACGCCCGTTCTGCACACGGCACGCCTCGGCGCCACGCGCGCCGCGCCCCGGGTCGACCTCGATCGGATCCTGCATCCCCGCTCGGTGGCCGTCTTCGGCGCCTCGGACAGCAAGCAGAAGTTCGGCGGGCGGATCATGAGCTTTCTCGTGCAGCACGGATTTGCCGGCGACATCTATCCGATCAATCTGCAGCGCAGCGAGGTCCTCGGCCGCAAGGCGTACGCGGCGATCGGCGCGGTGCCGACACCGCCGGACGTCGCGATCCTCGCCGTGCCGCCCGCGGCGCTCATGCCGAGCGTGCGCGCGGCGGCGGAGGCCGGCGTCGGGTGCTGCGTGATCATCACGACAGGATTCGCCGAGGCCGGGCCGGATGGCGTGGCGCGGCAGGCCGAGCTCGTCGAGATTGCCGCGCGCACCGGCACGCGGATCATCGGCCCGAACTGCATGGGCCTCATCGTCCCCCACCATCACCTGGCCCTCTGCTCGTCGGTGGTGCTCGACACCGAGCACCTCCGCGACGGCAGCGTCAGCCTCGTCAGCCAGAGCGGCGCGCTCATGGTGTCGATCTACGATCGCGCCGTCACCGACGGCATCGGGTTCCGCGTATGCGTTTCGTGCGGCAACCAGGCCGATCTCGAGCTGTGCGACTTCATCGAACACCTCATCGATGACCCGGGGACCGAGGCGATCTGCGTCTACGTCGAGGGCTGGCTCGACGGCGCGCGGTTCCGACGCTGCGCCGCCGCCGCGCGGGCGGCGGGCAAGCCGCTGCTCGTGCTCAAGACGGGCCGCACGCGGGCGGGCGCCGACTCCGCGCGCTCGCACACGGCGAGCCTCGCCGGCGACTTCGACGTGTTCCAGGC
>JBKOUQ010000130.1:0-11034 GCA_046723475.1 Candidatus Methylomirabilota bacterium | reverse complement strand
CCGCCGTGTCACGTCGCGGATATCGAAGACGCGGCGCGGCGGCTGAGAGCGGCGACGCGGCCGCTGATCATCGCCGGCGGCGGTGTGATCGCCGCGCGCGCCGAGCGCGAGCTCGTCGCGATCGCGCGCCGGCTCGCGGCGCCGGTCGTGAGCACGGTCGCGGGCCGTGGCGCGCTCGACGAGCGCGATCCGCTCTGGCATAGCGTGCTGCCCGACCGCCGCGCCACCGCGGACGCGCTGCTGGCCGCGGACGTCGTACTGGCCGTGGGCACCAAGCTCGGTCACCGCTCGCTCGAAAAGCTCGGCGTGACGCTCGGGGCAGGGCAGACGTTGATCCATCTCGACATCGATCCGGCAGTCATCGGGCGCGCGTTCAAGGCCGAGGTCGCGATCGTCGGCGATGGGCGCGACGGCCTGACGCGTCTGGCCGAGGCGCTCGGCGCCGGTGCGCCCGCCGCCGCGTGGGACCGAGCCTGGCTCGCGCGGCTCCGCGCCGATGCGGGGCCGCGGTTCACCGCCGACGTCGCCGCGACCATCGGTGTGCTGCGCCGCGCGCTGCCCGACGATGCGATCGTCGTGAACGACCAGACGGGACTGACGTACTGGATGGAGCACCGGTTTCCGGTGTACGCGCCGCGGACGTTTCTGTATCCGACCGGCTCCGCGGCGCTCGGGTACGCCGTGCCCGCGGCGATCGGCGCCAAGGTCGCGCGCCCGGACCGTGCGGTCGTCGCCGTCGCCGGAGACGGCGGCTTCATGTTCTCCGTGGCCGAGCTCGCCACGGCCGTGAAGTATCGGCTGCCGATCGTGTTCCTCGTCGTGAACGACGACGCCTTTGGCGCGATCAAGTATCTCCAGACGCGGCTCTTCGCCGGACGCTCCGGCGAGGCCGATCTCGTCAACCCCGACTTTGCCGCGCTGGCCCGCGCGTTCGGCGCGCGCGGGGAGCGTCTGCCCGAGGTGGACGCGCTCCCGGACGCCATCGATCGCGCGCTCGGCGCGGACGGGCCGACGGTACTCGAGCTGCGGATGACGATCGAGCCGCCCTGGGAGTTCTGAGCACCGGGTTGGATCGGAACTGATCGCGTCGGGTGGTCGCTCAGCGACCAGTCACCGATGCCGACCTGGCGCACCACTGTGGGCACGCGAGGTTAGACAGCGGGCACATACGGCATCCGTGTTGCTCCATGTCGGCACCCGGAAAGGGCCAACGCGTGCGCCTATTCGAGAGGGATCGCAACGTCCTGTCGCGCCGTCCAGCAACCGAGCAGAGCAACATCGCGCGAGCCATGGCCGCCGCCACGGGATATGCCGCGGCCGAGCGTGCGGGGAATGGGCATGAACCCGTCGTCCGGCCGGCGGTCGTTCGGCCGCCGCAGTCGACCCCAAACCCGGCGGACGAGGCCGCAGCGGCACGCCGCTTCGGCGAGCTGCTCGTTGCGGACAAGATCATCACGCAGCACCAGCTCGACACGGCGCTGCAGATGCAAACCGTCGCGCGCGAGTACGTCCCGCTCGGCCAGGTGCTCCTGGCCAACAAGGTGATCACGCGGAAGCGACTGAACCAGCTGCTGCAGCGCTACGGCAAGCGCTCGCGGCTCGGTGCCATTCTCGTGAAGGGCGGACACATCACCTCGGCCCAGCTGGAGGAGGCGCTCGCGCACCAGCGCCGCGTCCGCATGCCGCTCGGTCAGGCGCTCATCACGCTCGGCCACATCGACGAGACGACGATGCGTGACGCGCTCTGCACCCAGCTGCACGTCAATTTCTTCGACGTCGACAACATCGTGATCGATCAGAAGCTTGCGAATCTGATCTCCGAGCGGTTCGCCACGCGACACCTCGTCGTGCCGCTGTTCTGCATCGGCAAGCTGCTGGTGGTCGCCATGGACGATCCGTCGCAGGTCGCGCTCATCGAAACGCTCGAGGCTTATCTCGGGCTGCAGGTCGAGGTCGTGACCACCACCACGGCGAAGCTCATGGCCGCGATCCGGCGCCTCTACGGCCCGCCGCAGCCGCCGGAGATCAACCCGTCGGCGCGCCGCAACATCCTGGTGGGCCCCGTCCGCGACTTCGTCGTCGCGGAGCTGGCCGCGCGGTCGCTCCACAGCGTCATCGCCGTCCCGTTCTGATCCGACCGGACGCGGTGACTCGCGGCGGCGGGGTGGGGTAGAATCCTTGTCAGTGCCCCGCGTCATCGCGCCGGTCACGCTGCTCGTCGTCGCCGCCACCGGTAAGGTCGTCGGGATCCGCGACTAGCCGCGCATGGCGTCGCCGTCGCAGATCGTAACCGCATCCGCCGACTCCGCAGCGGCGCCCCGCTCGTTTTTCGTTACGCGCCGGCCCACGTCCGCCTGGCGCGTGCTGCGCACCGGTGCGGCGTTCGTGACGTTCGGCCTGGGCGCCATCGTCGTCAGCGGCCTCGTGTGGCTCGGTGCGCGGGGGAACGACGCGCAGCGCGAACGGCGCGCGCAGAGGATGGTGCACCGCGCATTCGCGCTGTTCGGCTGGTGGATGACGCGACTCGGCCTGATACGCGCGCGGTGGGTCGGTGCCGAGCGCCTGCACGGACCGGGGCCGCGGCTCTACGTCGCAAACCATCCCACGCTGATCGACGTCGTGCTGCTCCTCGCGCGATTACCACAGGCGTACTGCATCGTGAAGACGGCCGCACGGCGCAACCCGCTCATGCGCGGCATCGTCGCGCGTGCGGGGTATCTGGCCAACGACGACGGCGACGCGCTCGTCGACGCATGTGCCACGCGGCTGGCGCAAGGGCGCTCGGTGCTGCTGTTCCCCGAGGGCACACGGTCGCCGCGCGGCGGCCTGCGCCGCTTCCAGCGCGGCGCCGCGCACATCGCGCTGCGCAGCGGCTGTCCGATCGTGCCGATCGTCATCACGTGTCGGCCGCCGACGCTGTCCAAGGGGCAGCCGTGGTACGACGTCCCCGATCGTCGGGCGCAGTTCCTGCTGCGCGTCGGCGAGGCGATCGATCCCGCGCGCTGGCTCGCCGCCGATCCGACGACACCGGTGGCCGCGCGCCGACTTACCGTGGAATTACAAACGCGCTACGAGCGCTGGCTCGGAGCGGACGAGGACGATGCATGACTCAACCCGAGGTCACCAAGGATGAAATCTTCCAGCGCCTGCGCGACGTGCTCGTGAACGAGTTCCAGCTGCGCGACGAGCAGCTCGTGCCGACGGCGCGGCTCATCGACGATCTGGAGCTCGACAGTCTCGACCTCGTCGATTTTGCGGTGCGGCTCGAGCAGCAGATCGACCTGGAAATCGCCGAGGACGAGCTGAAGGCGGTGCGCACGGTGCAGGACGTCGTCGACCTGCTCTACGGCAAGCTGAACGCGCCGCGATCCTGAGCGCGTGCGGACCCTGGTCACCACACTCGGCCTGGCGTATCCGCTGCTGGTCTACGCCGGCCTCGTGTTCGTCGGGCCGCGCGCGGTCGTCGTCGCCACGGGCGTCATTGTGGCGCTGCACCTCGCCGCCGGCCGCCGGCGCTGGGGCGGCGCGGACGTGCGCCGCGCGCTGGTTCCCGTCGTCCTGGTCGGCGGCGTCTTCGTGGCGGCCGCGGTCGTCAATGACGGCCGGGTGTTTCTGTTCGTGCCGGCGCTCGTCAACTTCGCGATGCTCGTCGGCTTCGCGCGCACGCTGTATCGTGGACCGAGCATGATCGAGACGTTCGCGCGGCTGCAGCGTCCGGAGCTGCCGGCGAGCCGCGGTCCTTATCTGCGCGCGGTCACGTCGGTCTGGTGCGCGTTCTTTGCGGCGAACATCCTGGTGTCCGTCGCGCTCGCGTGCCGGGGAACGCTGGCGGCGTGGACGCTCTACAACGGTCTCCTTGCGTACGTGCTCGTGGGCGTCCTCCTCGCGGCCGAGCGCGTGTACCGGGCGTGGCACTTCCGCGGCGACCGCACCCACTCGGGTGAGCGGCTCGATCGCATCGTGCGCCGCGTGTTTCCGGCGCGGCCCGCGGGAGAGTCGCGCTGAGTCGCCCGGCTGCGCGCGTGCTTCACGACGCGCGCGCCGCGGATCACTGCGAGCGGCTGCTCGAGGTCCCGGACGATCTCGAGTGTCTCGCCGGCCACTTCCCGCGGTTTCCCGTCGTGCCGGGCGTCGCGCAAGTCGGCTGGGTGCTCGACGCCGCGCGCGAGATCCTCGGCACGACGCCGGCGGTGCAGAGCATCGAGGCGCTCAAGTTCAAACGCCTGCTCCGCCCGGCCGACGTCGTGCGACTACGCGTCGACGTATCGCGCGATCGGGGCGCCGTGGATTTTCGGCTCACGCACGACGCGAGCATCGTAGCCTCCGGCCGGCTGCGGCTGGCCCAGCCGCGTGTACGAGCATGCGCGCTCATCCCGATCTTCGATCACGGCGACACGATCGGCGACGTTCTTCTCCGCCTGGCGCCGCTGGGTTTGTCGTGCATCGTCGTCAACGACGGCAGCGGCCGCGAGACGACCGACGCATTGACGCGTCTGGCCGAGCAGCTGCCGTGGGTGACGGTGGAGCACCTAAGCGTCAATCGCGGCCGCGGCGCGGCGCTGCAACATGGCTATCGCGTCGCCCGCGCGCGCGGCTTTTCGCACGCCGTGCAGCTCGACGCCGACGGTCAGCACGACCCGGCCGATGCGCCGGCGCTGCTCGACGCAGCCGAGCGCCATCCCGACGCGCTCGTGCTCGGCGCGCCGCGGTTCGACGCCAGCGCGCCGCGTGTGCGCCTGTACGGCCGGCGCTTGTCCCAGCTGATCGTCTGGGCATACACGGGCTCCCGGGACATCGAGGACCCGCTCTGCGGCTTTCGCTGCTTTCCGCTGGAGCCGACCGTCGCGCTGCTCGAGCGCGGGCGGCTCGGCAACCGCATGGACTTCGATCCGGAGATCGTCGTGCGCCTGGCCTGGCGCGGCATGCCCGTCGTCAACGTCCCGGTCCGCGTCCGCTATTTCGCCGGCGGGCGATCGCACTTCCGGATGGTGCGCGACAACGCGCGCATCGTACGGACCTACGCGCGACTGCTCGGCGCGCGCGTCGCGCGCGGGTGGGGCCGTGGGCGCCGGCAGAGCTCGAGCCATGATCGGGGGCAGGCGTGACCGCGCGGACGGACGCGGGCGTCACGACGGGAACGGGCTGGCTGGCCATGCGCGAGCGCGGGTCGACGGCCGGCATGTACTTCATCGTGGCGTGCCACCGCCTGCTCGGCCGACGCCTGTGCGCATACCTGATCGTCCCCGTCGTCGGCTACTTCTTCCTGACGGGGCGCGCGGCACGGCAGGCATCGCGGCGCTATCTCCTCCGGCTGCACCAGTGGGCAGCCCACGGTGATCCGGGCGAGACGCCGTCGTGGCGCGCGTCGCTTCGCCACTTCTACGAGTTCGGCCTGAACATTCTCGATCGCGTGTCGTTCTTTGCCGGCGACACGGCAGGGTTTCGCACGGTCGTTCACGGCCGCGAGCTGCTCGAGCGGATGGCGCGCACGGGCCGCGGCGCGCTGGTATTGAGCGCACATCTCGGCAGCTTCGACGCCCTCCGCCTGGTCGCCGACGAGGGCGGCGTGGCGCTCAGCGTGGCGATGTTCCTGCGCAACGCCCCGAGGATCAACGCCGTGTTCCAGCGCCTCAATGCGGGGCGGCCGCTGCGGATCATCGACCTCGGGCGCGCAGCGCCTCAGAGCGTGTTCGCCATTCGCGCCTGCCTGCAGCGGGGCGAGTTCGTCGGCATGCTGGCGGACCGCGTCGGTACGGGCGACGACGGACGCGTGGCCCGCGTACGGTTCCTCGGCGCGCCCGCGGTGATCCCGCAAGGGCCGTTTGCGCTCGCGGCCGCGCTCAAATGCCCCGTGTTGCTCATGATCGCGCTCCGCGTCGATCACCGGACGTACGAGGTGTTCGTCGAGCTGCTCGCCGACGACGTCGTGTCGGCCGCGGGCGATCGCGACACCGCCGTGGAGACGCTCGCACGCCGTTACGCGAGCCGCCTCGAGCGCTATTGCGGACGGGCGCCGTACCAGTGGTTCAACTTCTACGATTTCTGGGACGAGGGGACGTCCCGCACGCCGTGACGACGCCGGGCGCTCGGCGCGTCTCGACGTCCAGATTTCCGCCCGTCGCCGAGGTGCTGCCGCACGCCGGCCGCATGGTGCTGCTCTCCGGCGTGCTCGCGCATACCGAGACGGCTACGACGTGCGCCGCGCAGATTGATCGCGACACGATGTTCGCCGATGCCGACGGCGGGGTGCCGGCGTGGGTCGCGCTCGAGTACATGGCACAGTGCATCGCCGCGCACGGCGGGCTGCGCGCGCGCGCGGCGGGCGACCCGGTCGTGCCTGGTGTGCTGCTCGGCACGCGCTCGCTCGTGCTTCACGTGCCGCGATTTACCGCGGGACAGCGTCTTCGGATAACGGCGACGCATGTGTGGGGTGAGCACGACTTTTTTTCGTTCGCGTGCACGGTCCGCGACGAGGCGACGGACACGATGCTCGTCGAGGCCACGCTCACGGTCGCGCGCATGTCGGGCGAGGACACGGCCGTCGTCCCCAGCGTCAGCGGTACCGAGCCTGACCGACCGGCGAGGCCGACGTGAAACGCCGGGTCGTCGTGACCGGCATGGCCGGCATCTCGCCGCTGGGCAGCGACTGGCCCACGGTGCGCGCGGCGTTGCTCGCCTCTCGGACGGGTGTTCGCGTGATGCCGGAGTGGGACGTCTATGAGGGCTTGCACACGCGGCTCGGCGCGCCGGTGTGCGATTTCTCGGTACCGGCGCACTATCCGCGTAAGAAGGTGCGCAGCATGGGTCGGGTGGCGGTCATGGCGACGCGCGCCACCGAGCTCGCGCTGACTGACGCGGGTCTCGCCGGCGACGCCTCCGTCACGGACGGGCGCACGGGGATCGCCTACGGCTCCACGAGCGGCAGCCCTCCCGCGATGGCCGTCTATGCGGATGCGTTCTACACCAAGCACAGCCTCAAGGGCATCGCGGGCACAGACTATCTCCAGTTCATGAGCCACACCTGCGCCGCCAACCTCGCGCAGTTCTTCGGGATCACCGGCCGCGTCATCCCGACGTGCAGCGCCTGCACGGCGGGCAGCCAAGGCATCGGCTACGCCTACGAAGCGATCGCCAGCGGCCGTCAGGAGGTCATGGTCGCGGGCGGCGCCGAGGAGCTGCACGCGGTCAACGCCGCGGTCTTCGACATCATGTTCGCCACCTCCACGCGCAACACGGAGCCGAACCGGACGCCGCGGCCGTTCGACCGCGACCGCGATGGTCTGGTCGTCGGTGAGGGCGCGGGCACGCTGATCTTGGAGGCGCTCGAGCACGCACGCGGGCGCGGCGCGCGCATCTACGCCGAGCTCACGGGATTCGGCACCAATGGCGACGGCACGCACATCACCAATCCCGACGTCCGCGGGATGCAGACCGTCATGGAGCTGGCGCTCAAGGACGCCGGGCTCGCACCCGGCGCGATCGGCTACGTCAACGCGCATGGTACCGCCACCGAAGCCGGCGACATCGCGGAGAGCGCGGCGACGTATCGGGTATTCGGCGACGGCGTGCCGATCAGCTCGCTGAAGGGCGCGGTCGGCCACACCCTCGGCGCGGGCGGCGCGCTGGAGGCGTGGATCACGATCATGATGCTGGATGAGGGGTGGCTGGCGCCGACGCTGAACCTCGACGTGCCCGATCCGCGCTGCGCGCCGCTCGATTACATCCGCGGCGAGCCGCGCACGCGATCGGTCGATCACGTCATGAGCAACAACTTCGCGTTCGGTGGCGTCAACACCTCGCTGATCTTCAGCCGCTGGCTCTAACTTCCGTCGCTTGCGGTCAACATCGGCCGGTTCGGCCGGCTCTCCCACTTCGGGAGATACTGCGCCTTCTTGGTCTGGATGCTTCCGGCGTGTTCGCGCGCCCACGCGTCGGCCCTGTCGCCCTTCACGACCCACTTGCACGCATCGATACAGTCCTGCACCGAGCGGCTCACGGGCGCGCCCGCGTGCATCGGCGCCAGCCGGATGAACTCGTCGGGGTCGACGCCGATCAGGACCGCCACGCGATACGTCTTTCCCGCCGCGAGATCTGCATCGAGGAAGCTCGCGCTCCTGCCGATCACCATGAAGCGCGTCCGCCCGGGCGCGGTCGCATATGTCATCCGCGTGCCGTCGACGAGCAGACCGATGAATCGCTGCTCCGATCCGCGGAGCTCGAACAGCGAGGCCGTGGACGCGTTGGCGGCCGCTCGGAGAAAGACGACCATCGCCTGGTCCGCGGGCGGCGTGAGGCTGACACGATCCGCGGGCACCTCGTGCATGCCCTTCAGCGAGCAGCCGACGGCGAACGCCGCGAGGACGACGAGCACGACCGCCACCAACCGCGAGCGAATCATCATCGCTTCCTCCTGACTGCGGGGCGCATCAGCGCCCGCGCACCTCGTTGAGCACGTCCAGCACCGCCTGGTGCACCCGCCCGTTGCTCGCGATGAGCGTGGGCGCGTCGAGATTCATGGGCCCGCCGTCGATCCCCGTCACGAGTCCACCCGCCTCCTCGACGAGCAGGCCCCCCGCCGCCACGTCCCAGGTCCCGAGCCGGAGCTCCCAGAAGGCGTCGAAGCGGCCGCAGGCGACGTACGCGAGGTCGAGAACGGCCGAGCCTAGCCGACGCACGGCCTGAGCGCGCACACTGAAGGCCGCGTACTCGGGGAGATTCGTGTCGCGCGTCTGCCGGATGTTGTACGGAAACCCGGTCGTGAGCAGGCTCGCGTCGAGCGTCGTCGTCGTCGACACGTGGATCGGCGCATCGTTGAGGGTGACGCCGCGCTCGCGCTCCGCGACGAAGAGCTCGTCACGCAAGGGATCGTAGACGATGCCGAGGGCGACGCGGTCGCCCACCTGGAGCGCGATCGACACGCCGAACAGCGGCAGGCCGTGCGCGTAGTTGGTCGTGCCGTCGAGCGGATCGACGATCCAGCGGCGCCCCGAGCGTCCGGACGCCGCGCCGCTCTCCTCGGAAAGCATCGCGTCGTCGGGAAATGCCGCATGCAGCCGCCCGAGGATCTCGCTTTCCGCACGCTGATCCATCTCGGTGACCAGGTTGGTGGGGGCGCCCTTGAAGGCAATCCGACGAATGCCGGAGACCTCGTCGCGGAGCAGACGACCCGCCGCGCGCGCGGCGTCGACGGCCACGCGACGCTCGAGCGATGCCATGCCGGGCGGACTCTACCACACGCGTGCCCCGACGCGCTTGCTTGACAAGCCTTTGCGGGTCTCCGAGCATGATTCGGTGACTCGCGACGATCGTCGGCTGAAGCGGCGTCTGAGCGACAGCCTGGGCGCGCGACGACCGCGGCTGTCGCGGGTGAAGCCCGGCTCGCCGCCGGGCACGCTCGTCGTCGCCGGCGTTCCTGTGCCGGCGCGCGTCTCGGTGCTGGCCTATAACCGCGAGGGCGCCACCGAGCGGCGCGACGTCGGCATCGACGACGCGCTCGCGACACCGGCCCCGGACGGCGTCACGTGGATCAACGTCGACGGCGTCGGGGACACGAACACCCTGACGCGGCTCGGGGAGCGGTTCGGCTTGCATCCGCTGGCCCTCGAAGACGTGCTCGACGTCGGACAGCGCCCGAAGGTCGAGCGCTACGGCAAACACATCTTCATCGTCATGCGGACCATGCGCGTGGTCGACGGCGCCGTCATTGAGGAGCAGGTGAGCGTGTTCTTCGGCGCGGGCTGGCTCGTGACGGTGCAGGAGCGGCCCGACGGCGACTGCTTCGGCCCGGTCCGCGACGCGATCCGCCAGGGTCGCGGCCGCGTGCGTGACGCCGGTGCCGACTATCTCGCGTACCTGCTCGTCGACTCCGTCGTCGACGCGTACTTTCCCGTGATCGAGCATTTCGGCGAGCGAATTCAGACGCTGGAAACGGCCGCCATCGACGACTCGACGCCAATGGTGCTCGTGCAGCTGCAGGGGCTGCGCCACCAGCTGCTTGCGCTGCGACGGGCGGTCTGGCCGATGCGTGAGGAAGTCGGCATTCTGCAGCGAGAGGAGTCGGATCTCGTGACGGCCGAGACGCGCCTGTTCCTGCGTGACGTGTACGACCACGCCGTGCAGGCGCTGGAGATCGTCGAGTCGCTGCGCGAGACCGCGGTGTCCGTGATGGAGGTGTACCTCTCGGTCCAGAATCAGCGGCTCAACGAGGTCATGAAGGTGCTCACGGTCATCGCGACGATCTTCATCCCGCTTACCACGATCGCATCGATCTACGGGATGAACTTCAAGCACATGCCCGAGCTCGAATGGCGATACGGGTATGCCTGGGCGCTCGGCCTCATGCTTGTGAGCGCGCTCGGCATGGTGGCGTACTTCAAGCGGCGCGGGTGGTGGTGATGCGCATCGCAATCGTGGGCGCGGGCGGGGTGGGCGGCTATTTCGGCGCGAAGCTCGCGCGAGCGGGCGAGTCGGTGGTGGTGCTCGCGCGTGGCGCGCATCTGGACGCCATCCGGCGCGACGGACTGCGCGTGCGCTCCAAGGTCGACGGCGACTTCGTGGCCAGGGTCGCGGCGGTCGATTCCTTCGCGGACGTGGCACCCGTGGATATGGCGCTCTTCTGCGTGAAGTCGTTCGACACGCGCGCGGCGGCCGAGGCCCTGCGCCCCGTGCTTGGCCGGGACACCGGTGTGGTGTCGCTGCAGAACGGCGTCGACAACGAGGACACCATCGACGACGTCCTCGGCGCCGGCCGCGCCCTCGGCGGTGCGGCGTTCGTGTTCAGCACGATCGAAGCGCCCGGCGTGATCGCGCACACGCTGCTGGGCCGGATCGTGTTCGGGGAGCTGGATGGGCGCATGAGCGAGCGCGCCGAGCGGCTGCGGGACACGCTGGCGCGCGCCGGCGTCCCGGTCGAGCTCTCGCCGAACGCCCGCCGTGTGCTCGGGGAATAATATTTGTTGTTCTGCGCGCAGGCGGGCGTCACCTCGCTCACGCGCGCGCCCATCGCGGTGATTCGCGAGTGCCCAGAGAGGTGGG
>JBKOUQ010000256.1:0-5344 GCA_046723475.1 Candidatus Methylomirabilota bacterium | reverse complement strand
CTGCGCAGCGCCGGTCTGCGGAGCGGGGACGGTTTGCGCGCCACCACCGGGTACCAGCATCGTGAGAAAAACAAGAATGCTCGTCGATGCCGCGACGATGCGCCTCGACGCGGATGCGGATCCCATGTGACCGCCCCCCATGAGCGACGCGTGCGTGGTGTCGCGTGTGTAAAGCCAACGAACGCCGGTGTGTAAACGCCGACGAACGCCACGCACGCGCCGCGCCTCAGTGTGTGAAATGGACGGCGCCAAACACAGGGCCGGCCACCGCCGTGCCCGGCCCCGAACGGCCCTACGTCGCCGCGTGCATCACCGCGACGATCACGGGGCCCCACGCCGTGAGCAGGATGTTCCCCACCGCGTACGGCACCGTGTAGCCCAGCGCCGGCAGCTTGCTCTGCGACTCTTCTTGCAGCGCGCGAAGCGCCGCGGTGACCGTGCCGGCGCCGGCGCACGCGCCGAGCAGGATCACCGGATTCATCTTCATGACGTACCGCCCGAACAGAATCGCGAGCGTGTGCGGCAGCACCGCGACGATGAGGCCGACGATCAGCAGACTGGCGCCGGTGTTCTCGAGCCCCGACACGAAGCTCGGCCCCGCACCGAGACCGACGACGCCGATGAACACGGTCAGTCCCACGGTGTCGAACACCCAGATGGCGGCCTCGGGGATCCGGCCGAACGTCGGACGGAGCGCGCGCAGCCAGCCGAAGACGAGTCCCATGATCAATGCGCCGCCGCTCGCGGTGAGCGTGATCGGCACGCCGGCGATCGACACCGTCAGGAGGCCGACGAGCCCGCCGACGAAGATCCCGAGGCCCACGAAGATCATGTCGGTGGCGACGCTCGGGCGGTCGGCGTAGCCGAGCAGTCGGGCGGCACGTTCGACGTCGGGGCGCGCGCCGATGAGGCTCAGCACATCGCCGCGGTCGATGCGGGACTCGAGGGTGACCGGCATGGGCTGCCCGAGGCGCACGACGCTCTGGAGAAACACGCCGCGCGCGAAGTCGCGCGTCGCGAGCTCGCCCAGCGTCGTGCCGGCGACCGCCTTGTTGGTGATGACGACATCGAGCGCCTCCGCCGGAAAGTCGAGCAGCGCCCGGTCGCTCACCTCGGGCCCGATGAGCGTGCCGCGTGCGGCGAGCGCTTCCGTCTGGGTCATGACGGCGAGCACGTCGTCTTTTTCGACCATCGTGTCCGGCGCGGCCTCGATGATCATGCCGTCACGGCGGATCCGCGACACGACCACGCGAACATTGGTGGGCAGCGCCTCGATCTCGCCGACGGTCTTGTTGACGAGCGCGTCGTTCGTCACTCGGTAGGCGCGGACGGCGAAACGCTGGAACGCCGACAGCATACCCGGCTCGTGATCCTCGCCGCCGGCGATCGAGCGCTGGAGCTTCGCGGCTTCCTCCTTCAGATCGATGCGCATCAGCCGCGGCCCGATCGTCGGCAAGAACCAGACGATGAATGCCGTCCCGATGAGGTACGTCACCGCATATGCGACCGGGATGTTGTTCACGAGCGCCGTCTTGTCGGCAGCGGGAAGCTCGAGCCGCGAAATCGCATCGGCAGCGGTGCCGATCACGGTGGACTCGGTGAAGGCGCCGGCGAGCAGGCCCGCCGCCGTCCCGATGTCATACCCGAGCAGCCGCGACGCGATGACCGCGCTGACGAGACAGCTCACACACAACACCACCGTGACGCCCAGCTGGGGGAGGGCGTCGCCACGCAGCCCGCGGAAGAACTGCGGGCCAACCTTGTACCCGGTGGTGAACAGGAACAGATCGAAGAAGATGTTCTTGACGATCGCGGGCACCTTGATGTCGAGCTGGCCGATGAGGACTCCGGCCAGCAGCGTGCCCACGACCGTTCCCAGGCTGAACGAGCCGATCCGAAGCTTGCCGATGGCGAATCCCACTGCGAGCGTCAGGAACACGGCCAGCTCCGGGTGCTCGCGCAGCGCGGTCACGAGATACGCCATCGGCGCGCCTCACGACTTCGGCGCGGCCTTCGAGGCCTCGAAGGCGTGCCGATATCCGCGCGCCACCGACCGGACGCCGCGCCCGATGTCGTCGTACACGTCGTCGGGGAGATTGGCGAGCGACACGCGCAGCGACCAGTCGGGCGCGTCGAAGCCGCCGCCGTTGAGAAGCACGATCCCGTGATCTTCGGCCAGACGGAACGCGAGATCGAGCGGATGGACGTTCTTCTTGAGATATTCGACGGCGTCCTCGCCGATGTTCTTGCGCGCCCAGAACTCGAAGTCGATGAGCCCATAGTAGGCGTCGAAGTTGGGATTCGGGGTCACCTGGATGCCGAGCCCCTCGACCATGGCCTGCGCGCGGCGATGGACGATCTCCCGGCACGCGTGCTGGTATCGCTTGGCGTCGTCCATGAGCTCGGCGAGCGAGAACAGCGTCATCATCACCTGCTGCGGCAGCGAGAGCCCGGCCGTGTGATTGAGGGCGACGTCGCGGCTGTCGGCCACGATGCGATCGATGAACTTGATCTTCCGCGGCTCGAGCGTGAGCGGCCCGTAGCGGCGGTCGAGCGCGGTCAGCTCGGCCTTGGGCAGCTTGGCGATCATCGTGTCGAAGATGTTGTCCTGGTGGATCGCGATGACGCCGAGACGCCAGCCGGTGGCGCCGAAGTACTTCGAGTACGAATAGACGCCGATGGTGTTGTGTGGCAGCTCGCCGAGCAGCGAGCGGAATCCGGGCACGAACGTGCCATAGACGTCGTCGGTCAGGAGCATGAGGTCGGGGCGTTTCGTCTTCACGAGCGTGGCCAGCGTGCCGATCGTCTCCGTGCTGAGCGCGACGCCGGTCGGATTGCCGGGATTGACCAGGAAGAAGGCCTTGATCGTGGGATCTTCGAGCTTTCGGAGCTCGGCCTCGGTGAACTGAAAGCGGTTTTCTTGCGGCGCCTGCACGGGGACCATGGTGAGCGCGTAGTCCTCGAGGTGCGTCATCTCGAGGTACGGCGTGAAGATCGGCGTGCCGAGCGCGATGGTGTCGCCGGGGCGCAGCAGGCGGTTGGCCTTGAGCGATTTGAAGATGTAGCACATCGCCGCCGTTCCGCCCTCGACCGCGTACAGATCGAACGTCCCGCTCGGCCGGGGGTCGCCGCACATCGCCCACATCAGATACTCGTGCACGATCCGTTCGTTGTGGACGAGCATCCGGTCGGGCACGGGATAGTTGTCACCGATGATCGAATCGACCAGCTCGTGCACGAACGCGTCCGCCTCGAAGTTGAACGTCTTCACGGCGAAGTCCACCATCGAGGCGAGAAACGCGGCGCCCGGCGTGTCGGCGTGCTTCGTCAGCCACGCCTCGAGGCGACCCGCGATCCCCTGCGCCTGCGGCATGCCGGCGAGGCCTGCGGGATGCTCCATCACGCGGCGGCATTCGGTGAGCGCGAACTGCCCGAGCAGGAAAAATCCCTCACGCGGCGTGGTGGCGATCCAGTTCGGGTTGCCGCGCCCGGCGTTGAGGAACGCCGATTGCGTGGTCTTCGACGTCTTCTTCGCCAGCTTGATGAGCTCGTCCTTGATCTCGAACGGGCTCAGCGTCTCGAAGTCGCGCAGGTTCACGAGGTCCATCGCAGTCTCCTGATGGTGATGGGAGAGGTCATCGGGCCAACAGCAGGATGATGACCATGCCCCAGATGGTGAGCAGTGTGTTGCCAACCGCGTAGGTGACGGTGTAGCCGAGCGCGGGAACCTGGCTCTTGCCGAGATCGCAGACCAGGCCCAGCGAGGCGGTGGTCGTCCGCGCGCCCGACACGGCGCCCAGCAGGATCGCGTCGTGGAATCGGAAGACGTACTTGCCGAGGTACATGCCGATGACCAGCGGAATCGTGGTCGCCAGCGCACCCCACAGGAACAGACTCGCGCCCTGCGTGCGCAGGCCGTTGACGAAGCCCGGGCCCGCGGAGATGCCGACGACGGCGATGAAGATGTTGAGGCCGACGGAATTCATGAACCAGACCGTCGACGACGGGATGCGGCCGAAGAACGGGCGGACCGAGCGCAGCCAGCCGAAGACGATGCCGGCAATGAGCGCGCCGCCCGCCGTCGAGAGCGTGAGCGGCACGCCGCTCACCTTCCAGACCAGCGCCCCGACGAGAGCGCCGAGCGTGATGGCGCCGCCGATGAAGGCGACGTCGGCGACGTCCGTCGGCCGGTCCGCCACGCCCAGATCTTTCGCTGCGGCGGTGGTGTCCTGCGTGCGGCCGACCAGCGTCAGGATGTCGCCGCGGTAGATCTGCGTGTTCATGAGAATGGGGATCGACGTGGCGGTGGCGCCCCGGGTGATCTTTCGTAGAAAAACGCCGCGCGCGACGGGCCGGTTCGCCACCTCGGCGAGTGTCTTGCCGTGAATGGCCTTGTTGGTCACGTACACGTCGACGCCTTCGATCGGCATGCTGAGCAGCTCGGGATCTTCGACTTCTTTCGCGCCGTCACCGATCACCCGCACGAGGACATCGCGCGCCCCCGCGACCGCGACGACGTCGCCCGCCTGCAGCACGGTATCCGCCGTCGCCTCCTGGATCAGTCCGTTCCGACGCACCCGGAGCACGAAGATCCGCGCGTCCGGCACGAGGGCCTCCGCCTCGACGGCCCTCAGGCCGATGACCTTGCCGCTCGGTTGCACGCGGAACGCACGGACTTCCCAGCGGTGCCACGCCGAGCCGAGCCCGCCGAGCTCCTTGCCGCCGCCCTGCTTCTCCTCGTAGTCCTTGCAGGCGCGGACGAGATCGAGCCGCAGCAGCGCGGGGCCGAGCAACGCGATGACGATGGCCGAGCCGACGGTGCCGAACATGTACGTCACCGCGTACGCGACGGGCATCCCGTCCAGGAGCGCCTTGGCCTGATCGGCCGCGAGTCCGAGTCGGTTGATGGCGTCGGTCGACAGACCCATCGCGGCCGAGATCGTTTGCGATCCGGAGTAGAAGCCCGCGGCGTACCCGAGGTCGTAGCCGGCGACTTTCACGAGCGCGACCGGGACGAGGAGGCTCAGCACGCACTGGACCACCGAGAAGAGCGCCTGCGGCAGCCCGTCCTTCGCGACGCCGCGGACGAATTGCGGGCCGACGCCGTACCCGACCGCGAACAGAAACAGCAGAAAGACGGTCGCCTTCAGCGGTGGCGAAATCGTGATTCCGATCTGCCCGATCAGGACGCCCGCCAGCAGCGTCGCGGTGACGGCGCCGAGGCCGATGCCGCGAACCGTGAACTTCCCGAAGTAGTAGCCGAGGGCGAGCGCGAGAAAGATCGCGATCTCGGGATACGTGCGTAGCGTGCCGAAGAACCACTCGATCATGGTGCCCTCCCGTG
>JBKOUQ010000308.1:0-7404 GCA_046723475.1 Candidatus Methylomirabilota bacterium | reverse complement strand
CTCTACGGTAGCCCCACGAGGAGTGCCGCTTGGCGCTCCTGAATCGCCGCTCTCGGCGATTCCCAATAGCGAAGCCAACGGTGAAAGCGCATCCGATCCCACGCTGAGCCGTTCGCTGAGCGCGCGGAGTCGTGCCTGCGGCGTCGCTCCGTCATCGCTAACGTCAGAGTCGAGAGCGCGCCGAAGGTGTTCGATCACGGGATAAAGGGCGCTCGACTGGTGTTCGGTCGAACACTGGAATGCGATAACTGCATGATCAGAGTCGGCCAAGCGATCGCGGAAGGCGCGCACGAGCCGGGACTTACCGATGCCAGCCTCCCCTTGAATGACTACGACTTGACCTTCTGCGTCGGTGGCCTGTTCCCAGCGTTTCGCCAGAATGCCGAGTTCCGCCTCACGACTCACCAGTGGTGTGAGCGGCCGTGACAGCCGTGCCTCGAACCGGCTCTGCAAACGCGTCGAACTGAGAATCCTGTAGCTCGCGATCGGCCGGCTGACGCCCTTCAGAGTCTGAAGCCCGAGAGCTTCGGCCCTGAAGAAGCCCTCGACCAGCCGCCAAGTCGCCTCGCTGACAACTACCGCTCCCGGACCGGCGAGGCCTTGGATGCGAGCGGCGACGTTGGGGGTGCCTCCGACGGCCAGGCGTTCGCGCGTGGCGCCCCCTCCCATCTCCCCAGCGACAACCATTCCAGTGTGGACACCAACCCGGATGTCGAGCGCCACTCCATGTTCGGCCACGAGGCGGCGGTTGACTTCCTTCATCCGGTCGATCATCGAGAGAGCCGCCCGCACCGTGCGCACGGCGTCGTCTTCATGGGCACGCGGATATCCGAAATACACGAGCACACCGTCACCCAGGTACTGGGCGATGTGCCCGTCATACTGCGCAACGGCAGCGGCGCACGCCTGCTGGTACGAGAGAATGAGCGCACGGAGATCCTCGGCATCCACCCGCTCGGAGAGCGCGGTTGATCCGACGACGTCGCAGAACAGCACCGTAATCTGGCGTCGCTCGGCGTCGGTGCGGGCTCCTCCCTCAACGTCCGGTGCCGGCACGGCAATCGGCTGCTTTGCGTCGGCGATCGCCTGCAGAATCCGCCTCCGTGCACCGAGCGGCAACCCGAGCTCGCGGAGGTCGTCCTCGGACAGTGCGTTGAGGACGTCGAGATCCACGTCGTTGTCCGCAAAAACGGACGCGTACTTCTCCAAACCTCGTTGCGCGAGCCAGTCGCTGAGCTCACTCATGCGCAGATCAGCTGCGTATGGCGGCCGGCCGCATACGTCCTACTGCTCCGTTCGGATTCGTTCGTGCCTGGCGTCCCTAGAGATGAGGTACTTCTTGCCGACTGCAGACGGCACGAGTTCGTCGCCGAACTCGCGCGCCATCTGGCTTAACGCCCGCCAGCCGGTGCAGTGGCCCGGCGCCAAAACCTTTAACCCGAACTTCTTGAGATCGGCCACCGTCTGCGGAATGACTCGCTCGTTAATGCCCGAAAGATGCAGGCCACCCATCACCCCGTAAAGCGGCACCGAGGCGAATAGCGAGCGGGCATGGGTCAGGACGTTGATGAGCCCCGCATGGGAGCACGCTGAAAATACGAACTGGCCCTTCCCCTTGACGTTAACCGAGACGAAACGCTCGTCCATGATCAGGGGATCCGGTTCCCAAGACGTCCCGTCCAGACTACGTGTAAGGTGGTTCGGCACTCCCGCCTCGTAGCTCGTCACGCGTGGAATTTCGCCGCTTACATAGAACACACCTGCGACACTCTGCGGCTCCTTCGTAACGACGACATTCGCTCCGGCCTCCGATAGCCGCTCCGGGCTGGGTACAAGCTCGTTCACGTAGAGCTGCCCGTCGGGCCGCTTGGTGGCGCGCTGGCGAAACATTCC
Organism: Candidatus Methylomirabilota bacterium; assembly: GCA_046723475.1. Lineage (GTDB taxonomy): Bacteria > Methylomirabilota > Methylomirabilia > Rokubacteriales > CSP1-6 > AR12. Next base: position 5,511 of record JBKOUQ010000308.1, on the reverse strand, counting down.
CGGGTGCACATAGCAGTTGAAGCTCTTGCTACCGCGACTGCGCGCAATGGACTGGACAGCAGCCAGCAGGCCACCTGCATGGTCCCAATGGCCATGGGACAACACGACAGCCTCGATGCTTGCGAAGTCCACGCCAAGAATCTCTGTGTTCCTCTGAAAGGTGGCGGCAGCCGGTCCTGCGTCGAACAGCAGCGTATGCGCGCGATGACCGACGCGCGCGGTCAGCAGTAGCGAAAGCCCGTGATGTGCGCAGCAGATATTCGAGCCTGCGAGGACGCGGAGTCTGCCTCCGGTGAGCAGCACCGACCACTCAGGCAGCACGTCCGCAGGATTGGACGACAGGCTGTCGGTGAGATTGTCCACAAGTACCAGCACTTCCAGTGCATCCACCTCAGCGAATTTGTGCATCCGGTCCACCTTTGAGAGCTAACGCTCGGGGTCAGCCGCGGCCGAAGGCCGTCGGCTGCATTCCGGAGTTAGACGGCTCACAAAGCAGCGGGTCAATTCGCGACGCCGTCGATGACGAAAGCGCGAAAGTGTGAAGACTTGTCGCGGATCGGGATGAAGTGCCTATACGCCTCGGATTCAAAGAATGCCTGAGCCTTTTCAAAGTTTTCCCACTGGATAACGACAATCCGCTTTGGCGGGGCTCCGTTGACGACGAATGTCCGACCGCCCCGCACGATGAAACGCCCACCGGCCACTGGAACCTGAACCGAAGTCCCTTTCATGTACTCTTGGTACGTCGCCTGGTCGGTCACCTCGATTTCCGCGATCGTGTACGCAGGCGGTTTGGCCTGCGCGCGGACGCCCTCAACTGTCGCAGCGCCGAACGCGAAGCCGGCGAGCAGGGCCACGATAACTGTGAGCCGCTTGTTCATAGACCCCCTCCTCGGTTCAACGCGTGAGTCAACGATACTCACTGCCATCTAACGCACCGCTCAGCGGCCGTCGCGCGAGCATCGCGAGTGCGCGGTTCGCTGCAGCGGGAAGTTCGACGGCCCAGTATGCCGATGCCGAGCCGTTGTCCCGTGATCCTCCGCTTGGTTCATTCGATGATCTGATCGGCACGGGCCAGCACCGACGGCGGGATTGTTAGCCCGAGGAGCTTTGCCGTCTTCAAGTTGATGACCAACTCGAAGGTAGTGGGCTGCTCCACGGGCAGGTCCGCCGGCTTAGCGCCCTTCAAAATCTTGTCCACGATGATGGCGGCACGTCGGAACATGTCGGCAAGGCTAACGCTATAGGCCATGAGCCCCCCGGCTTCCACAGATTCCTTAAACGGATGCAGCGCTGGCAATCGGTGCTTGGCCGCGAAGCCCACGATCGAGGCTCGGTACTGAAAGAACAGTGGGTCGTCCAGAATCAAGAGCCCCTGGGGACGCTCTGTGATCACCGCGGCGAAGGCACGCTGAAAATCATCTGGACCGCGAACCTCGCCAGAGTGAAGCGTTACGCCGAGCGTGCGTCCGGCGACCTGCACCTCTTTCCAAAGAAAGACATTGCCTGGGTTGGCCACGTTCTGGAGAACCGCCACCCGACCGATCCTCGGAAGGGTCTCCTTGAGCAGCGCCAAGCGCTTCGCGGCTAACTCCGGAAAGAGGGTGGCGAGTCCGGTGATGTTGCCACCCGGCTGGGCAAGGCTGGCAATGACCCCCTGGCCGACGGGATCGGAGAGCCCTATCGCGACGATGGGGATGGTCGTAGTCGCCTGCTTCGCGGCTCGGGCCGCGGGTGCAGCAACCGTGACGATGACGTCGACCTTGAGGCGGACCAGTTCGGCTGCCAGATCGGGGAATCGTTCCATCCGCCCGTCTGAGTATCGCCACTCGATGATCGTGTTCTGTCCCTCAACCCAACCGCTCTCACGCAGTCCTTGGACGAACGCTCCGACAACACGCCGGCTCGCTGGATCTTTCGTCGGTGGGGTGTTCCCGAGAAACCCAACACGACAGACGGTTACCGCCGGCTGCGCGCCTGCCGCGAGCGGTGCAACGAGAAGGGCGAGGAAAAGAACGAAGGGGCCGACGCACGTTGCGCTGCTGGGTAACCGCACAAGCGCGCTCAGCGAGCGCAGTCCACGGTGCAGCCAGGTGTGCGAGGCAGCCGGTAGCCGGGTTGAGAAAGCAATCCCTGGCATCAGTCCCCCCCATGTTCCCTCTCGCCCCATCGCCGCTGGACCCCTTTGACGCCGACGGCCTGTGGCGGTCACGTGTCGTGCCTCGTGTGGTGCGACGAACGATATCTATCCTGAACCACGTAACACGGTGAACACTGCGGGTGGCGCAGTGTAGCGCGGCGAGGCTGCACCGTACTCAAGCGTCGCGATGCCTGGTGAAACGGACCTTTATGGCGCAACGACCCGGAGGGCTTGCCTTGATATCTTGCGAGGCCGTGCAGCGTAGCAACGGGATCTTCACCACTCGACTCAAATCCGAAACAGTGCGACAGCTGCGGGGGGGCGGCCTCAGCATGCGGCTCGCGGGGTCTGCTGCCTGAGCACGGTGGCGATCTTCTGCCAGCCGTCAATTCTCCGCAACCTGATTTGCCCGTTCACCACGAGGCTGAAGAGCAGCACGACGGCGTCCTCGCTCGGCAGGGAGCCTTGCGTCTTCACGCGCCGGCGGAATTCTTCGTGGAGCCTCTCAATCGTGCTCGTGGTACGCAGTGTCTTCCACTGCACCTTGGGAAATCGGAAGAACGTCAAGAGCTCGTCGCCGCCCTCGTGATGTGACGGTGACCTGCGTCCTGTACAGCTCGCTGGAGCCTCGGCGGTCGTCGCCGAGCAGCTCGAGCCCGGCGGTGAAGCACGCGCCCGCGTGGTCGCGATCGCCCGCGTCCCAGTGCAGGCCGCCGATCTTGCGCTGAAGCCGGGACAACGCCGCCGCCATCACCTGAGCCGAGCGCGCGCTTACCGCGCGCCGCGATAGACCTCGGAAATTCGGGCCACCGGTCGGCGCCCGCCCAGATCAGATCAAAACTTCGCCGGCCGGTTCCTGGCCGCTGCTGCGGAAGTCGCTGATTCGGCAGAGCCCCTGATGCGGCCCCGGATTTGCCCCAGAAGACCCCCATGGATACCTTGCAACGAGCCCTCAAATCGCGTCAGGACGGCATTCGGCGCGTGCTCGGTTTCGGGGTTCTTTTGCTTACGGTAATCGCCGCTTATGCAGCGTCGCAGATCGGCGGCGCGAACAGCCAGCCGCAGCCGGCCGTGCCGACGCTAGATACCTACATAAAGGAAGCGGCCAGCGAGTATGCCGTGCCCGAGCGCCTGGTCATGGCCGTGATCGAGGTCGAATCCGAGTTCAATCCCAACGCGGTCTCGCACCGCGGCGCCCGGGGGCTGATGCAGCTGATGCCGGCGACGGCGGCCTCACTCGGCGTGCGCGATGCGTTCGATCCGCGCGACAACATCCAGGGCGGCGTGCGGCACCTTGCCTGGCTGATGGACCGATTCGATCGCGACCTGCCGACCGTGCTCGCCGCCTACAACGCCGGCGAAACCGTGATGACGAAGAATCGGCGCGTGCCACGCGAGACGCGCGCGTACGTCAAGCGCGTGCTGGAGCGCATGATCCGCGACGACGCGCGAAGCTGATATCGGGCTGGTCCCGGCCTTACGCGTGCACCGCCTGGTAGCGCGCGTTGCGCAGCACGCGGCCGGGATAGCTGCCCGTGTGCGCGCGCTTTTCGAGCAGGACTTCGACATGAGAACGCGGCATAGACAAGCGATTCTCGCCACTAGCCCACCAGCGTAACCGTGCCGGGCGCCAGTTCGTAGTGTGCCGCAACGACTTTGAGGCGTCCCTGGCCGATCGCAGCGGCGATCACCGGTGAGTCCCGGACCACGCCGGCCTGAATCAGCACGTTCGCTCGGCTGACCGCGTCGACGTCGGAGCCCGCCCGGTCCACTGCCGGTCGGAGGTATCGGTACAGGCTGCTGATCTGGCCCGGCACCTCCTTGGCCGCGATCGCGGCGCTCACCGCGCCGCACGACCCGTGGCCAAGCACCATGATCATGCGCGTGCCGAGCACAGCGACACCGTACTCGAGGCTTCCGATGATTTCCGCAGTGGCGACGTTCCCCGCCACGCAGAGCGGGTCAGAATCGCTCGACGAGAGATCATGTTTTTGAACTCACTGTTTTGCCGAAGGCGGCCCCTTGATTCGCTCAAAGACGGGGTCCTCAACGAACGTCGCATATCCGCGGATCACGAGTGTCACGGTATCGCCCGGGTCCAGCAGCACGTCGAGATCCGCAACTTTCTGAATGAAGGTCACGAGCATCGGTCCTTGAGCGGTGTTGATCTTCACGAGGAGTCGATTACCTTCGCGTTGCTTACGGACTACCTGCCCTTCGACGTGCTCGCCGGAGCCGCTCGTTGCTTTGTGAACGTATGGCGCAATGAGAGCGGGCCCTCGGTTCGCGACGACAAGGCCGACGGCGACACCGACAATGAACGCGCCGATGAGAATCGTCCATCCCCTCATGTGCCCATCTCGCCTCGCGCGTGCCGCGCACGAAGGCGGAACGCGAGCGCCAGCCGCAGCACGGGCCCGACCGGCATGACCACACCTCCGCGCTGCCGTGGTGAAGTCTCGCATGCAACTCTGGCCCGCGCGCGGCGATCCGGGCTAGCATCGAGGCGATGCCAGGGTTCGAGACGGCACCTGCGGACGTCGAACCCTTGCTCTCCCAGCGGATCAGTGAGCTTGGCCTCAACTTCGAGGGATCCCCGGTCGAGCACTACGTCACCTACCCCTATCGGGAGCTGGAAGCCAAGGTCTCAAACGGTTACGGCGCATCCTGCGGTGCCCGCCATCGCCCACGCTATAGCCGGCGGTCTACGGGCGGATTCGCCTCGTCCACTCCTCGATGCCGCCGATGAGCTCCTGCACCCGGAACCCGTTCTCCGCCAGCACCGGGGCGGCGCTCGGGCTGAGATGGCACGCGGTGTAACGGCAATAGACGACGATGGTCTTGTCCCTCGGCAGACGTGGTAGGTATGCCTCAAGTTCGCTGAGCGGGACGTTGATCGCACCGGGGATGTGCTCCTCGGCGAACTCCTCTCGGTCACGGACGTCGAGCACGACCACGGTGCCGTTCTTCAGGCTGGTCTGCACCTCCGATGGCGTCGTCAGGAACCGAAGCCGTGCCTTGAAAAATGCGACGCCGTTGATTTCGGATGTCGTATCCATAGCGCCCTCCGTCGGAAGCGCATTCTAGCAGGGCGTCCCGTTACCTCTCAGGCCGGAGCGCCGACGCCACGTCGTGTCCGAACGCGTCGGCAGCATCGTGTCTGCGGGAATGCGTCAGAACGGATACATCTTTCCGCAGGATACGATGTGATGCAGAACGGACCCGATGCCGCTGCTCAACCTGAGCGTCCAGCACGGCCGCACACTCGAGGACGCGCATCTCACTCTCGAGACCGCCGTCCAGCGCGTGACCGGCCAGTTCAGCGCTCTCGTGCGCCGGACCGAGTGGGCCGCCGATCGGCAACGGGTCAA
>JBKOUQ010000104.1:0-7945 GCA_046723475.1 Candidatus Methylomirabilota bacterium | reverse complement strand
CCGGACGACCGGGCCAGAGATCTGGGAGCAGACGGGCGGCGTCGTCGGCGCGTTCGTGGCCGCGCAGGGCAGCGGCGGCACGCTGACCGGCGTCGGCCGCTACCTGCGTGAGCGCGACGGCGCGGTGCGGCTCTATGCGGTCGAGCCCGACGAATGCGCGCTGCTGTCGCGGCGCACGTGGGGTCCGCACGGCATCGAGGGCATCGGCGACGGCTTCATCCCCGACAATCTCGACGTCTCGTTGCTCACCGGCGTCATCACGACGACCACCGACGAGGCGCTCGCCGCCGCGCGACGGCTCGCGGCCGAGGAGGGCATCTTCTGCGGCATCTCGACCGGCTGCAACGTCGCCGCGGCGCTGAAGCTGGCGACGCGGCATCCCGAGCTGCCGTCGATCGTGACGATGGCGAACGACACCGGGCAGCGCTACTTCAGCACGGCGTTGTGCGGCGAGAGCAAGCACGTCGCCATCCCCGAGCGCGCGCACCCGATCGACGACAAGACGCGCCGCGAGCTCGACCGGTGGCAGTCCAAGTGGGAGATCGTGCGCTGAACGGTGCCGACTTCGTCGCTGCCCGGCGGCGACTCGAAGACAAGCGGAAATCGGCAGGCGAGAAGCTCACGTCGCTCGACGACGCCGCCGCACGCGTGGCCGACGGCGACTATGTGGCGGTGGGCGGGTGTCTGTTCTCCCGCACGCCGCTGGCCCTGGTTCGCGAGATCCTCCGCGCGCGGCGCCGCCGGCTCACCCTCGTCCGCAACCTGATGTGCACCGAGGGTGACTTCATGATGGCCGCCGGTGCCGTCGAGCGCGTGATGACGGCGTGGATGTCGATCGGGCTGCCGTGGGGCGTGTCCAAGGTGATGCGTCACTACGTCGAATCGGGCGCGGTCGCGCTCGAGGAATGGAGCCACCTGGCCCTCGGGCTGCGCTTCCGCGCCGCGGCCATGGGCGTGCCGTTCGTGCCGGCGCTGACGATGCTCGGCTCCGATCTGGTCGCGGTCGGCGGTCTGAAGACGGTCGCCGATCCCTACTCCGGCGAAACGCTCGCGGCGGTCCCCGCGCTGTTTCCGGACGTCGCGGTGCTGCACGTGCACCGCGCCGATCGTTTCGGTAACTGCCAGATCGACGGCTACCCGCACATGGACGCCGACATCTCCCGCGCGGCCGCCACGGTCCTCGTCACGACGGAGGAGATCATCAGCGACGACGAGACGCGACGGCATCCCGACCGGACGGTCATCCCGGGCTTCGTCGTCGACGCCCTCGTCCACGTGCCGTTCGGCGCGTTCCCGCACGAGTGCTACGGGCTGTACGAGGCCGATTTCGATCACTTCGGCGAGTACACGGCGTCGGTCGAGGCCCGCGGACCCGCGGCGGCCGTCGGCGACTATCTCGCGCGCTACGTCGATGCGCCGGCGACGTGGGACGCCTATCTCGACCTTTTCGGCGGTGAGCGGCTGGCGAGACAACAGGCATTCGCCAGGGAACTCACGCAATGACCGGGCTTGCGGCGCCACGCGCTTCTCGGACCGCCCACCCGCGGCTCTCGCTACAACGACGTCACTCCGCATCTAGACCAGCCCACCCGCGGCTCGAGCCGGCCTCGCGGCTCTCGCTACAACGACGTCACTCCGCATCTAGACCAGCCCACCCGCGGCTCGAGCCGGCCTCGCGGCTCTCGCTACAATGACCATCACGGCGTCGGAGCTGCTCGCGGTCCAGGGCTCACGCGTGCTTCGCGACGACACGACGGTGTTTGCGGGTGTCGGGGTGCCCCTGCTCGCCGCCGCGCTCGCACAGCAACGACACGCGCCAAAGCTGACCATGGTGATCGAGGGCGGCATCATCGGCCCGCGCATCAAGCCCGGCCGGCTGCCCATCTCGACGAACGAGATGCGCGCCGCCTACCGCGCCCAGATGCTGCCCGGCATCACCGACACGTTTCTCTTCGCGCAGCGCGGCTTCCTCGACTACGGCTTCATGGGGGGCGCGCAGATCGATCAGCACGGCAACGTCAACACGAGCGTGCTCGGCCCGGACTACTGGAAGCCGAAGGTCCGGCTGCCCGGCACGGGGGGCGCCAACGACATCGCGTCGTTGTGCAAAGAGGTCATCATCCTGACCGCGCACGAGAAGCGACGCTTCGTACCGCGCGTGGACTTCGTGACGAGCCCGGGCTGGCTCGATGGCGCCGACACGCGCCGTCGCTCCGGGCTGCGGTTCGGCGGCGTCTCGCGTGTCGTGACGACGCTCGGTGTGTTCGGGTTCGATCCCGAGACCCGACGCATGCGACTGGAGGCGCTGCACCCCGGCGTGACGCGCGAGCAGGTTCGCCAGCAAACCGGATTCCCGCTTCTCGAGGCCCCCGACGTCGCCGTGACCGAGCCGCCGACGGCGGACGAGCTCGCCATGCTGCGCGCGCTCGATCCGGAGCGGCGCTTCCTCGGATAGCGCCATGCACATCGGCCTCGCCATCAAAAATTTCGTCGGCCCCACGGAAACGCCCGACATCGATGCGCTCTATCGCTACGCGGAGCGGGCGGAAGCGCTCGGCTTCGAGTCCCTCTGGGCGTGGGATCACGTGATCCTGGGCGTCGAGCCGTCCTTTCCGATCCTCGACGCGGTCGGGACGCTGACCGCGATTGCGGCGCGCACGTCGCGGATCCGACTCGGGACCGGCGTGCTCGTGCTCCCGCTGCGCAATCCCACCGTGGCGGCGAAGGCGATCGGCACGCTCGACGTCGTCTCCAGAGGCCGGCTCATCCTCGGCATCGCCGCCGGCTGGTACGCGCGCGAGTTCGACGCCGTCGGCGTGCCGTTCAAGCAGCGTGGCCGATTGTTCGAACGCAATCTGGAGATCCTGACGCGGCTCTGGACCGAGGACCGGGTCACGCTGCAGGCCGACGAGTTCAACCTGCGCGAGGCGGTCATGCGACCGAAGACCGTGCAGCAGCCGCGTCCGCCAATCCTCATCGGCGGCTACGTCGACGCGGTGCTCAAGCGCGTCGCGACGCGAGGTGACGGCTGGCTGACGTACTTCTACACGCCCGAATCGTACACGCGCGCCTGGCAGAAGATCCTGGCGTACGCTCGCGAGGCCGGACGTGATCCTCGCACGCTCACCGGCACCAATCAGCTCGCCATCCTCGTGGGCGCCTCGCGTGCCGAGACCGAGGAGCCGATGCGGCGCTGGCTGTCGACCGAGTGGGACGTCGCGGCCTGGAGTGAATCGACGATCGAGCACGCGATCCGTGGCAACGTGAAGGAGTGCATCGAGCAGCTTCGAGCGCACGTGGCCTCCGGCGTCGACCGCCTGATCTTGATTCCATACCGCTACGACCCGGCGCAGATCGAGATCATCGCGCGCGAGATCGTACCCGCCCTGCGCTGATGGCCGTGGTCGCGACACGCGCCTCGGACGCGGCGACGGCTGACGACGTCGAGTGACGGATCACGATCGTGCGTCGACGTTCGAGCGCGTCCTGGCGCTCGAGCCCGCGCGTACGGCGCTGCTCGTCGTGGACATGCAGCGCGGGTTCGTCGAGGCCGGCGAGGCGATGGAAGTACCGCCGGCGCGCGCGTGCGTGCCGGTCATTCGGCGGCTGCTCGAGGCCTTCCGCGCCCGGCGGCTGCCCGTCGTGTTCACCGCGTTCGTGTATTCGCCCGACGTGCCACTGCTCGTCGGCGAGCTGCACCGCGAGCACAAGCCGGCGGCGGCGGGCGCCCCGCGCGGCGTCGGCTTGCCGTCGTCCTCGTGTCTCGCCGGCTCGCCGAGCGCCGCGGTCGTCGACGCGCTCGCGCCGCGGCCGGACGAGCCGGTGATCGAAAAGCGCTGGTACGACGCGTTCAGCGGCAGCCCACTCGACGGCGCCCTACGCGCACGTGGGGTCACGTCGCTCGTAATGACGGGGACGATGACCGACATCTGCGTGCTGGCGACCGTGATCGGCGCGTTCAACCGCGAGTACCGGGTGACGGTCGTCGACGATGGAGTCGCCACGCTGTGGCCGGACATCCAGCGCGCAACCCTCGACATCGTCGCCCGCGCCTATGGCCGCGTCGTATCATCGAAGCACGTCATCGATACGGTCGCCGCGTGGTGATTCGCCGAATATAGGAGCCAGTTATGCGCGAGCCGCTGAAGTTCTCCGGGATCATGCCCGCCAACATCCTGCCGTTCAAGGCCGACCTGTCGATCGACGAGCCGGCGTATCGGCGGCATCTGCGCTGGCTGGCCGACACGCCGGGCGTGACCGGTATCGTGGCGAACGGCCACGCCGCCGAGGTCGCGTCGCTGTCGCGAGAGGAACGCAAGCGCGCGCTCGCCGTCGCGCTCGACGAAGTCGGGGGCGCCTGCTCCATCGTCGCGGGCGTCTACAGCGACGGGAGCGCCGAGGCGGTGGAGCTGACACGCGACGCGAAAGCCGCCGGCGCCGCCGGCGTGCTCGTGTTCCCGCCGACGCTGTTCATGTGGGGCGCGCAGCTGAAGCCCGACATGGTCGTCCGCCACTTCAGCGAGGTGGCCGCGGTCGGCGTGCCGATCGTCGTGTTCGAGTACCCGCCCGCGAGCGGAATCGGGTATGCGCCCGAGACGGTCGCGCGACTCGCCGAGATCCCGCAGGTCGTTGCCGTCAAGGACTGGTCCAACGACATCGTCGCGTTCGAAGCGAATCTCAGAGCGTTGCGGGCCACCGGGCGGCCGGTGGCGATGCTGTCGTCATTCACGATGTCGCTGATGGCCACGTTTCTGCTTGGAGCCGACGGCGCGATTTCGGGGATGGGCAGCGTCACGGCGGATTTGCAGGCGGAGCTTTTCGCCGCCTGTCAGAAGGGCGATATCGACGGAGCGCGACGCATCAACGATCGGCTCGAGCCGCTCGTCCGCGTGTTCTATGCGCCGCCGTTCGTGGACATGCACAACCGCATGAAGGAAGCCCTCGTCCTGCTGGGCCGCATCCCCGCCGCACACGTCCGGCCGCCGCTCACGCCGGTTCCGTCCGCCGAGCGCGACAGCATCCGGCGGGCGCTGAGCGCCGCGGCGCTGTCCCGCTGACCCGAAGCCCGCGCCGTCTGCCGCACCGGTTCCCCGACCGATCGGCAGGGAACCGCTTGCGGCCGTTTGCCCGTTTGGTGTAGAAAGACGCACATTTTGCTCCCGCTTACGAGTGCCCCTCCCGGGGCACCTGGAGGACATCGCCATGGCTGAACGCTGGCACGACGAACCCTGGGCGAACGACATGTGGTGGAGCGGCAAGACGACGCGCCGAAAGTTCCTCGGTCTGTCTGCGACCGCGGCAGGTGCGCTCGGCGCAACGATCCTCGTGCCGGCGCCGTGGCGCGAGGCCTTTGGTCAAGCAAAGCCGTACAAGATCGGCGTGCTGCAGCCCCTGACGGGCAGCGCTGCGGCCGGCGGCAAGACCGCGCTCGTCGGGACGCAGCTCGCGACGAACCGCATCAACAGGGCCGGCGGGATCAACGGCCGGCCCGTCGAGCTGGTGATCGCGGACTACGAGTCGAAGCCCGACGTCGGACGTCGCAAGGCCGAGAAACTCGTCGTCGAGGACAAGGTCGACGTCGGCGAGGGCGGCTATCTGTCCAACGTCTGCCTGGCGTGCATGCCCGTGTTCGCGGAAGAGAAGACGCTGTTCATGATCGGCGTCTGCCTGGACACCACGATTACCACGAGCAATTGCAACCGGTACACCTTCCGGCCGTTCGACTACGCCCCCTCGCAGGCGGTGGCCTTCGCGCCCTATCTCGTGAACAAGCTCGCCAAGCGATGGCACGTCGTCTACCTGGATTACGCGTGGGGCCAGTCGACGCGTGACGCCTATGTCGAGCAGATCAAGAAGGCGGGCGGCGAAGTGACCGGGACGACCGGCATCCCGCTGGGCACGGCTGACATGACGGCCTTCATCTCGAAGATCACGGGCACCTTCGATGGTGTGTTCGCGATCATGTTCGGGGCCAACGCGGTGACCTTCACCAACCAGGCCTACGACCTCGGCTTGTTCAGCAAGCGCAAGTACGCCGGCGACGGCGCCGTCGCGGAATCGACGCACCTCACCGCGCTGGGCCAGAAGGTCGAGGGCTTCGTCGGCGTCAACCGCTACATCCCGGTGCTTACGAAGCCGCTCGACACGCCATACCACAAGAAGTTCTTCGACGAGGCACGCGTCCTGCTCAAGCAGATGGATCCGTCGGGCCCCGACCCGGATCGCTACGTGCAGTCCAACTTCGAGGCGATGAACTTTCTCAAGCTCGGCATACAGAAGTCCGGGTTCCGCGGGCGCGAGGACACGATGAAGCTCATCGAAGCCCTCGAGGGCATGGAGGTCAAGGAGAGCGACGACTTCCCGCAGGGTGACAAGACGCTGCGCAAGGAAGACCACCAGGCGTTCCTGCGACAGTTCATCTTCGACATCCATGAGCGAAAGCACCGCCTCCTGGAGGTCATCCCGAGAGAAAAGACGATCGTCCCGCCCGCCTGTACGTTCCCGAAGGCGTGACGAGCTCGCGCGCGGACGGTGCGACGGCCCTGGCCGGTGACGGCCGGGGCCGATCCGCCGACGCTCCGGTCATTCTGCGCACGGAAGCGCTCGCGATGCGGTTCGGCGGGCTCACCGCCGTCAATCGCGTCTCGATCACCGTCCCACGCGGCGAGATCCGCGCGATCATCGGTCCCAACGGCGCCGGCAAGTCGACATTCTTCAACTGCCTCACCGGCGTGTTGAAGCCGACGAGCGGCCGCATCGTCTTCGACGGTGACGACATCACCGGCCTGCCGCCAAACCGCATCTCGCAGAAGGCGATCGCGCGCTCGTACCAGATCACGAATATCTTGCCCGGCGCGTCCGTATTGGAAAACGTCCGCATCGCCGTGCAGTCGCGGCACCATTCGTGGAGCCTCCTGCGTCACCATCGCAGCTATCGCGACGTGATGGACCGTGCGCGTGCGGTGCTGGGATCGGTCGGACTCGCGGACAAGGCGGACGACCTCGCCGCGAACCTCTCGCACGGTGAACAACGTAATCTCGAGATCGGCATTGCCCTCGCGACCGAGCCGAAGCTGCTCTGCCTCGATGAGCCGACCGCAGGCATGAGTGTGACCGAGACCCACGCGACCGTAGAGCTCATCCGGCGCATCGCCGCCGATCTCACCATCCTGATCGTCGAACACGACATGGAAGTCGTCATGGGCCTGGCCCAGACCATTACGGTGCTCCATTACGGAGAAGTGCTGGCCGAGGGGACGCCGGCGGCGATCCAGGCGAACCCGCGCGTGCAGGAGGTTTATCTCAAAACCTGATGCTCACGCTCGACGGCGTCGACACCTACTACGGCAAATCGCACATCCTGCATGGGGTGTCGCTCGAGGTGCGCCCGGGCGAGGTCGTCGGACTGCTCGGCCGCAATGGAGTCGGGAAATCGACGACGCTGAAGACGGTCATGGGGCTCGTCCGGCCCGCGGCGGGCCGCATCGTGTTCGAGGGCCGCAGCATCGCGGGTGTACCGCCCTATCGGCTCGCGCGCGTCGGCATCGGTTACGTGCCCGAAGATCGCCGGATCTTCCGCCTGCTCACCGTGCTTGAAAACCTGCGAACCGGCCTCGACCGCCCCCACGTCTCCGCGGAGCGACGCCAGGTGCTGCTCGACAAGGTGTACGCGAGCTTTCCTATTCTCGCCGAGCGTCGCAATCAGGCGGGCGGAACGCTGTCCGGCGGCGAGCAGCAAATGCTCGCGATCGCACGCGCCATGATGCTCGAGCCGCGCATCATCCTGCTGGACGAGCCGACCGAGGGATTGATGCCGAGGATGGTCGCGCAGATCCGGGACATCATCGCGGTGCTGCACCGAGAAGGCGTGGCCATCCTCCTCGTCGAGCAGAACGTGCCGATGACGCTCGACGTGTCTGACCGCGTCTACATCATGGAGAAGGGC
>JBKOUQ010000024.1:0-8090 GCA_046723475.1 Candidatus Methylomirabilota bacterium | reverse complement strand
CCACACCCCCCAACGCTCGGACGCGCCCCGGCACGGCCGTGGCGCGCCTCGAGTCGCGCTCACCGTCCCCCCTCGGGCAGGAAGCGCACACGCACGTAGTTGTCGTCGCCGAGGTAGCTGCGCGCGGCCGCCTGGATCTGCTCGGCGCTGATGCGGCGCAGCCGGTCGAGGTATTCCACCTCGTCTTGCAGCGTCCACGTCGTCTCCGCCTGCCCGTACGTCTTCGCGAGACCTTCCACGGTCTCGATGTCGAAGGCGTACGACGATTCGGCGGTGATGATCGCGCGCTCGCGCTCGGTCGGCGTCACGCCCTGCTCGCGCACGCGGCGAACGATCTCGCGAACCGCGGACTCGGTCGTGTCGAGATTCTTTGCGTCCAGGCGCGCGGTCACCGACACGAGGCCCGACTGCTGGCGCGGGATGTACGCGGCCTCGACCGTCTGCACGAGTCCGCGCTGCTCGCGGAGCACCTGGTTCAGGCGGCTCGACGGGCCGTCGCCGAGGATGTACGTGAGCAGATCGACCGCGTAGATGTCACGATTCGCGGTCGGGGCGGCGTGCCATGCGAGTCCGAGATACGCCTGCTGCTCGGGGCGGCGGACGTCCACCGAGGCGCGTGCGGTGATCGGCGCCGGCGGCGCGATGCTCGGCCGCGGCGGTGCGGGGTCGACCAGTCCGCCGAATGTCTCGTCGGCCACGGCGCGCGCCTCGGCCGGCGTCACGGGCCCGACGATGACGAGCACCATGTTGGCCGGCACGTAGTACTTCTTGTAGTACGCGCGCAGCGTGTCGCGGTCGAGGGCGCGCACGAAGTCGCGCGTGCCGAGGATCGGTCGACCGTAGGGATGCGTCGGGTACGCCGCCTCCGTGACCCGTCGCAGCAGGAAGCGCTCGGGATCATCCTCGGTCAGACTCATCTCCTCGAACACGACCTTCTTCTCGCTCTGGAGCTCGGCGGGCACGAACGCAGCATTGACGCCGATGTCGGCGAGTAAGGCGGCGGCCTGGCGTAGCGCGCTGACGGGAACGAGCACGTCGAAATGCGTGAAGTCGTACGAGGTGAATGCGTTGCTCGTGCCTCCGACGCCCTCGATCTCCGCGTCGATCGAGCCGGGCGGGCGCGTCGGCGTGCCCTTGAAGAGCATGTGCTCGAGATAGTGCGAGAGACCGAGCTCGGCGGCGGACTCGTCGCGCCCGCCCACGCGCAGCCACAGCTGGACCGCGACGATGTCGCTCGCGCGCTGCTCCTGGCTGATGAGCACGACGCCATTGGGCAGTACCTGACGCGTCGGGACACGCGCGCCGGGCGGTCGCGGCGTCGCCGTCGCACAGCCGGCGAGAAGGAACATCAGCAGCAGGAAGAGCAGATGCGCGCCGGGCCGGGACGGCCGGCTGACCGTCGAGTCCATCGCCGAGGAGCCTAGCAGATCGGCCCGGCGCCTGGCGAATCGCCGCGTCGCGTCCCACACGCGAACGCCGAGCAGGGCCGCCAGGATCGCGGCATAGATCCACGGATCGGGCCGCACTTTCTTCGCGAGCCAGATGAAGTGCAGGCAGCCGGCCACGGCGGCCGCGTAGACCAGCCGGTGCAGCGTCCGCCAACGCTGCGCACCGAGACGCTTGATCATGCCGGTGGTCGACGTCGCGGCCAGCGGCACGAGCAGCGTGAAGGCGAGCATGCCGACGGTGATGTATGGCCGCTTGACGATGTCCGCACCCATCTCGCGCCAATCGAAGAAGTGATCGAGAACCATCCACACCGACAGATGCAGACACACGTAGAAGAACGCGAACAGCCCGAGCAGGCGCCGCAGCGGCATCTGCCAGCCCCAGCCGAACACGATGCGCAGGGGCGTGAGCGCGAGGCTCGCCAGCAGCACGCGCAGCGTCGTGTCGCCGAGCTCGTTCGTGACATACGAGATCGGATTCGCGGTGAGATCGTCCGTGACGTACCCGTAGACCAGCTTGGTCAGCGGCAGCAGACAGACGACCCACACGCCGACCTTCATCGCGACGCGTGCGCGCCGGGACACGACGCTAGTAGAGTTTCTTCAGATCCATCCCCGTGTACAGGGACGCGACCTGGTCCGCGTATCCGTTGAACATCAATGTCTTACGGCGCCGGAATTCGCCGATGCGGCGCTCGGTGGCCTGGCTCCAGCGCGGGTGGTCGACCGTCGGATTGACGTTCGAATAGAAGCCGTACTCCTGCGGCGCCGCCTTGTTCCACGCCGTTTTCGGCTCCTCCGCCGTGAGGCGGATGCGCACGATCGACTTGGCGCTCTTGAAGCCATACTTCCACGGGATGACCACGCGCACGGGCGCGCCGTTCTGGTTCGGCAGGACCTTGCCGTACATCCCGACGGTCAGCAGCGTGAGCGGATGCAGCGCCTCGTCGAGCCGCAACCCTTCCGTATACGGCCAGTCCAGACCACCGCCCAGGCCGAAGAGCCCTGGCTTCTGCGCGGGAAACTGCTCGGGATCTTTGAGCGTCGTGAACTCGACGTACTTCGCCTGGCTCGTAGGCTCGGCCCGCTTGAGCAGCGTCGAGAGCGGATAGCCGATCCACGGGATCACCATCGACCAGCCTTCCACGCAGCGGAGCGCGTAGTTGCGCTCCTCGAGCGGCGCCGCCTTGAGCACCTCATCGATGGCCAGCCGCTGCGGCTTCGCGACGAGGCCGTCGACCACGACCGACCACGGTCGTGGGTGGAGCGTGCCGGCGTTGCGCACGGGATCGCCCTTGTCGGTCCCGAACTCGTAGAAGTTGTTGTACGTCGTCGCGCTCTCGTACTTGGTCACGGCATCGCTCAGCCGAAACTTGGCGTTCGGCGTCGCGGTCAGTGCCGCCGGCTCGGGCGGCGCGGCCGCCTCGGCGGCCGTGCCGGCGACGACGAGCGCGGCCGCGGCGCCGACCATGAACGAGCGGCGATCGAGATAGATCGGCTCCGGCGTGATGTCCGAATACTTCAGTCTCATCGCGACCTCTCTGCGAGCAGGCGCACGATCGTCGCCTCGGTCTCCGCGTACGCGCCCTCGCCGATGTGGCGATAGCGCACGACGCCGCCGCGGTCGACGAGCACGAGCGTAGGCCACGCACGCACGGTGTAGCGGTTCCAGACGAGGAAATCGTTGTCCTGCACGATCGGGTATTTGATGTTCAGATCGCGGACGGCATCGACGACCCTGCCGAACGGCTTCTCCCAGCCGAACTCGGGGCAATGCACGCCGACGATCGTGAGTCCCTGGTTTGCGTAGCGGTCGTGCCAGTCGCGCAGGGCGGGGATGACGTTCTTGCAGTTGTAGCAGCCGAACGTCCAGAACTCGACGAGCACCACACGGCCACGCAAGTCGTCGATGCTGAGCGGCGTGCTGTTGATCCAGCGCCCCGCGGTGATGTCGGGCGCCCCATGTCCCGGCACGGGCTGCGCCTGTGCCGCGCCCGCGACCAACGTCAGCAGGCACGCGAGCAGGCTGAGCCGGGCGTAACGGCCACGCCGATTGTTCATGCACGCCCTCCCAACCACCGATTCTCGCATGGCCCCCCGACGGGATCGCGCGGTAGAGTGCTCGCGTGTCCGCGTGGTGCTCGATCGTCATCCCCGCGCGCAACGACGCCGCCGCGCTGGCTCGGACGCTTCCGGCGCTCGAGCGGCTGCAGCATCGCGAGCACGCCGAGATCGTCGTCGCCGCCTCCGGCGATCCCGTCGGTACGACACGGGCGGCGGGCGAAAGGGTGCGCCTGCTGTGGCCGGCCGGGTCCACGCGCGCGACCCTGATGAATGCTGGGGCCGCCGCCGCCCGGGGGGACGTGCTCTTCTTCGTGCACGCCGACTCGGTGCCGCCGGGCGATGCCCTGCCACGGATCGAAGCCGCGCTGGCGGATTCGCGCGTCGTCGGCGGCGCCTTCGAGCATCGCTTCGCCGAGGCCGCGTGGAGCCTGCGCGCGATCAGCGCGGTGAATCGCCTTCGCTATCGGCTGACGCACAACTGGTACGGCGACCAGGGCATCTTCGTGCGGGCCGAGGTGTTTCGCGCGCTCGGGGGCTATCGCGACCTGGCGCTCATGGAGGATCTCGACTTCTCTCAGCGGGTCAAGCGCCACGGCCGGAGCGTCCTGATTCGCGCGCCGCTCATCACGTCCGGACGCCGATTCCTCACCCGCGGCCCGTGGCGGACCCTCGGCTTCATCGTGTGGCTGCTCGCGCTGTGGACGCTCGGGCTGGATACCGAGCGCTACGCCTCCCGCTGGCGCGGCTGATGGCGGGTCAGACCACCTCATCCGTGCGGGCGGTCGCCTCGCCGAAACGCCCCATCGAGTAGGCGGGCAAGCCCGCGTAGACCTCGCCCAAGCGGAGGTCGATCTCGCGGTTGGCGAGCGCGAACAGGCTGCGGCCCGCGCGGTCGCCCTCGACGAGAAACGGGCCAAGGCGCTCGACCTCGAGCACCCACATGGCCTGCGCGATGCCGAGCTCTTCGATCCAGTGCACGGCGCGCACGCGGCGGATGCCGCGGCCGTACGCCGCGCCCATGCCATAGCCGATCGTCGTCAGGTACACAGCGCCGTACGGGACGAACCACTCGCGATAGGCGAGCTCGGTGAGCCCGGCCTTGCCGACGATCACTTTCGCTCCGGAGCGCTCGAACCATCGGCTCATCGACTTGCCGAAGCGAAACGACGCGGTCGCCGTCACGGCTTCCACCGCGTACGTGCCGTCCGGCCGCACGGCGGCCGCCGGCGAGCAGTGGAAGTTGACGTTGGTCGCCTCGCGCACCTCCGCGGGCATGGCGACGCCGCGATCCACGACGAGGCGATAGACGCCCTCCCGCGCGGTGTAGAGCACGCCGGAGACGTACACGACGTCGCCGAGCTCGAGCCCGGCGATCGCCTCGTCGCTCACCGGTGTCGTCAGATACACCTCACGCATCCGCACGTCGTCCAGGCGGGTGATCACTCGATCCCCTCGCGCCGGTAGTAGTCCGTGAACCAGTGCGGATCGCTGCGAAATTCGACGCGGCCATCCGGGTGGATGCGCGCGGTGGCTCGCCGCGACGAGAGGCAGAACGCGTGGATGCCGACGGGCATTCCGCCCGTGTGCGTGAAGGCGATCTCGACGTGCGTCGCGACGACGAGCGAGGTTCCCGCGAACCCCATCGCGCCGATGCCGACGTAGTTGCCGAGCGCGGTCAGCTCGTCCTCGAGCCGCGCAACGACGGGATCGGGGTGGCGGCTGCCGACGGTACGCAGGCACGCCGCCTCCTTGCCCAGGCGCACACACGTGTCCTTCGCGCCGCCGATGCCGACGCCCATGATCGCCGGCTGGCACGCGAGCCCGCGCTTGCCGAACTGCACGAGCGTGTCGACGAAGAACCGCTTGATGCCTCCGACACCGTCGGTGGGAAACAGCATGCGGTAGTCGCTGCCGAAGAGGCCGCCCTTGTGCACGGTCGTCACGTCGATCCAGTCCGCGTCGGGCTCGAAGGCGTACGTCACCTCCGGCGCATGAGCGCCGACGTTGTTGTTGTGATCCGCGCGCGTCAGCGGATGCACGCGGTTGGGCCGTAGCGGAATGCTCGCGGTGGCGTCCGCCGTCGCCCGGCGCAGCGCACGCTCGAGCGCGACGAACCCGCCGTCCACCGTCGCCTCGTTGCCGACGCGCACGTAATAGCGCGGCAGGCCCGTGTCGGCGCACATCGGCCGTCGGTCGGCCGTGGCGATGTCCCAGTTGCGCTCCATCTCCGTGAGGACGAAGCGCGCGAGACGGTTCTGCTCGCGCTCGCGCGCCGCGGCCACGCCCGCGCGATAGTCGGCCGGAATGTCGATCGCCGCGCGCGCCATCAGCTCGCGCGCGGTGTCCTCGATCAGCTTCGCAGAAATCACGACGGCCGGAAGGCGCGCGCGATGTACTCGGGGAAGCGCTGCTCGATCTCGGCAACGACGGCCTCGCCGACGTCACGCGCGCTGCCCGGCCGCTCGCCGCCCGGCATACGCGCCCACTGCTCGAGGTACGCCGATTCCTCTTGCAAGCCGAGCTGCATCGCGACGGAATCGATGAGCGACTGGAACTTCTCGCTCAGCGGCAGCGTCACCTGCCCGCCGTCGTCGCGGGCCTCGACCATGGCCGGGATGTCGCGCCAGGCGACGATCTCCCACCGGGCCACGTCAGCATCCACCCATGAACTGCGCGAGCAGCGTCACCCGATCGCCCGGCTGAAGCTTGCTGTCCAGATCGTGAACGACGCCGAGGACGGCGTCGTTCACGAGCACCTCGATGTGTTCCCCGAGCCCGCTGCCGTGCCACAGCGCCGCGTCGAGCTCGGGGAAGCGGCCGCTGAGGGTCTTGAGCAGCGAACGCACGGTCGTCCCGGGCGGCAACGGCTCGTCGAACACCCGCCGCGCGGCGCCGTCACCGCCGACAAAGCGGGTCGGCCAACCGACGATCTCGACGGGTGCCGTGCTCACCGCTCGGTGCGGCGAGGACGCTCGGGGCGATCGGCCTCGCGGACGAACTCGCTGCGCTTGTCGCGCAGCCGCTTGACGAGCTCCTCATAGGACGACGTCCGGATGATGCGATCGAACTGGGCGCGGTAGTTGCCGACGAGACTGATGTTCTCGATCAGGATGTCGTAGATCAGCCAGCGGTCGCCCTTGCGGAGCATCCGGGCCTCGACGGGCACTTCCTGCGCCTGCTTCGTGAGGACCTTCGCGCGCACGATGGCGTTGTCCCCGTCGACCTTCTCGTCCGTGAACCGCAGGCGCTCGCCGCCGAAGAGGTCGATCTTCGAGATGTACGTCTGCTCGAGCAGATCGGCGAACAGCTGCACGAACTCCTGCTGCTGTTGAGGCGTGCGCTGCTGCCAGTGGGGGCCGAGCGCACGCCGCGCCGTCTCCTGGACGTCGAAGACTTCCGTGGCGATCTTGCGCACGGCCGCGCGCCGCTCCGGCTTCTTGTCCTCCGCCTTGAGCGCCGGGTCTTCGAGCACGCGGAGCACGGCGTCCGTGTACTCGCGCACCTGGTCGGTCGGCGCGCCGGCCGCCGCATGGCCGACGGCGCCGATGACGAGCACGGCGGCGACGTTCAAGATGACGAGCGATCGGATCATGAAGGCCGCTCCTCCCCGGGCAGTATACCGTGCGCCTCGACGAGGCCGCGTACGGCTACCGAACGACGGTCTTGAGGTGGGCGAGGACTTCCTTCTCGAACTGATCGATGCTCTGACCGAATGTGTCGCGGAAATTGGTGTGCCGATCCTGGCGACGGTCGAAGGCCTTGAAGTAGGCCATGACGTGATCGAAACCGTCGCGCTCGATGAGGTAATCGGCCATGAGAAACGCGAGCTGGTACGTGGGCAGCGAGCCTTCCTTGAGGTGACGCACCGTGAAGCCGCGCGGGTTGCCGAGCGTCTCGAGATCCAGCCGCGCCGCGACGAGCGCGGCGTGATTCCGGATGCCGGCGGTTGCCAGCGTGCGACGGTTCGCGACGGTGTCGAGCCCGAGTTGCTCGAGACACGTGAACGCCACCCATTCGGCCATGCCCTCGGCGAGCCACTGATCGGCGCGCCCCTCGCCACCCGCCATCTCGATCTGCGAGACGTGCGCGAGCTCGTGCGCGATGAGCCGCAGCCATTCGCGGCCGCGCGGGTGCGAATTGTCGTCGTTCAGAAGCAGCTGCCGCCGCTTGCCGATACCGACGGCGAATTCCGAGAGCTCGGCCGCGCGCGCCGGAGTGACCAGCGCATCCTGAATCAAGCCCTGCTCGAACGGTTGTCGTCCGCCATACACGTACAGCGTGAACGACGCCGGCATCGGCAGACCGAGATCGCGAACGAGGATGGCGGCCAGTCCGCGCACTGCAGCTTCGTGCGTCGCGAGCGTATGCGCGTCGTGCGGCACGACCAACGTGGCCGGATCGATGGTGAACGGAATGACTGTACGCGTCGCCGCAGACGTCGCGAGCAGGACGAGCGACAGCGCCGCCGCCACACCGAGCCGCCGGTGGGAAACGAGCTTCATAACCCGCGGGGATTTTCACACGTTGTGGCAAGGAAAGGAAGACAATTTCCCACCGCGGCCTGTCAATGTTACAACG
>JBKOUQ010000101.1:0-5880 GCA_046723475.1 Candidatus Methylomirabilota bacterium | reverse complement strand
CGCGTGGGCCGGAGTCGCCGGGCGGTCAGCGCGCGCAGCAGGCCGTTGCTCAGGTGGCGGCAACGCCGACCGCGGCGCCGGCTGCTCCGGCCGCTGAGCGCGCCGCCGGCGACGGTGGGCGCGTGAAGGCCTCACCGCTGGCGCGAAAGATCGCCGCGCAGTCGGGTGTCGACCTGCGTTTGATCCAGGGCAGCGGTCCGGGCGGACGTATAGTGCGCCGGGACGTCGAGGCCGCGGCCGCCGCGCCGACGCCAACGCCGGCCGCCGCCCCCGCGCTGCGGACGGTCACACCGTCTGTCGGCGGTCCGGAGTTCGAGGACGTCGCGCTGAGCGCGATGCGCGCGACGATCGCCAAGCGCATGCCGCTCAGCAAGGCGCCGGTGCCGCACTTCTACGTGACGTCGGAAGTGGCGATGGACCGTGCCTGGGAGCTGCGCGAGGAGCTGAACGCGCTCGAGGGCCAGCCGAAGATCTCGGTGAACGACCTCATCGTCCGCGCCTGTGCGCTCACGCTGCTGCAGCATCCCGGTGTCAACGCGTCGTTCCAGGGCGAGTCGATTCGCGTGTTCCATCGTGTCCACATGGGCATCGCCGTGGCGCTGGACGAAGGCCTGATCACGCCGGTGCTCCGCGACGTGCACGCCAAGTCGCTCGCGCAGATCGCCGCGGAGGCACGCGACCTCGCCGAGCGCGCGCGGCAGCGCAAGCTGCGCACGCAGGAGCTCTCGGGCGCGACGTTCTCCATTTCGAACCTCGGCATGTTCGACGTCCGCGACTTCTCGGCGATCATCAATCCGCCCGAGGGCGCGATCCTCGCCGTGGGCGCGGTGCGCCGGGTGCCCGTCGTCACCGAGGACGGCCTCGGGGTCGGCCGCCGCATGGCCATGACGATCTCGTGCGACCACCGCGTGATGGACGGCGCGATGGGCGCGCGCTTCCTGCACGACGTCAGGCGCGTGCTCGAAGAGCCCCTCAGGCTACTCGTATAAAAGTGCCGGCCCAGAAATTCGACCTCGTCGTCGTGGGCACAGGGCCCGGCGGCTACGTCTGTGCGATTCGAGCCGCGCAGCTCGGGATGAGCGTCGCCACCGTCGAGGACGACCGGCCCGGAGGCGTGTGCCTGAACTGGGGCTGCATCCCCACCAAGGCGCTGCTGCGCAACGCGGAGGTCGTGCACCTGTTCGAGCGCGCCGAGACGTTCGGCATCACCGTGCAGGGCATGACGGCAGACTACGCCGCCGCCGTGCAGCGCAGCCGCGGCGTCGCCGATCGCATGGCGAAGGGTGTCGAGTTCCTCTTCCGCAAGAACAAGATCACGCTGTTCCCGGGCACCGGCACGCTCACGGCCAAGAACGCCGTCGAGGTGCGCGGCAAGGATGGTGGCGTCACGACGCTCGAGGCCGGCCGCGCGGTGGTCCTTGCCACCGGCTCGGAGCCCAGGTCACTGCCCGGCGTGGCGATCGACGAGAAGCGGGTGATTTCCTCCAATGGCGCCGTCCGAAACGAGGCGAAGCCGAAGTCGATCGTCATCATCGGCGCGGGCGCGGTCGGCGTGGAGTTCGCGGACGTCTATCGCTCGTACGGGACGGACGTCATCCTGCTCGAGGCGCTGCCGCGGATCGTGCCGATCGAGGACGAGGAGGTCAGCACCCAGCTCACGCGCAGCCTCTCGCGCCGCGGGATCACGATCAAGACGGGCGTCAAGGTGAGCGCCGTGAAGCCGAGCGACGGCGGCGTCGTCGTGGAGACGGACGGCGGTCGATTCGATGCCGAGCAGGTCCTGATGGCGGTCGGACGGGGCGCGCGCACGAAGGGCGTGGGCCTCGACGCGCTCGGCATCGTGCTCGACCGTGGTTTCGTGAAGGTGTCGCCGATGATGGAGACGTCGGTCAAGGGCGTGTACGCCATCGGTGACATGGCCGGCGCGCCGCTGCTGGCGCACAAGGCCATGGCCGAGGGCGTCGTGGCGGCGGAGGCGATTGCCGGCAAGAATCCGCGTCCCGTCGACTACGGCAACGTCCCGTCCTGCACGTACTGCCGGCCGCAGGTCGCGTCGATCGGTCTCACGGAAGCGAAGGCGAGGGAGGGCGGCCGCGACGTCGCGGTCGGCAAGTTCCCGTTCACTGCGAACGGCAAGGCGGTGGCGCTCGGCGAGACGGAAGGATTCGTGAAGGTCCTCGCCGACAAGAAGAGCGGCGAGATCCTCGGGGTGCACATCATCGGACCCGAGGCGACCGAGATGATCCACGAGTTCGCGGTGGGTCGCACGCTGGAGGCGACGCTCGACGAGATCATGCATACGATCCACGCGCATCCGACGCTGTCCGAGGCCGCGCTCGAGGCGACGCTCGCCGCGCTCGGCCACGCCATCCACATCTAGCGGGTCGACTGCGGGGGCGCGTGTCCGCGCTCCCTGTCCTCGGCTGGGGGCCCGAGCATGACGAACCCCGCCACGAACAGCAGCACCGCCACGAGCACGATCCCCGTGGCCCACACGACGAGACGAACGAACACCGGATTCGCGCTCGGTTCCTCCGCGATCCATGGCTCCGGCGTTCCGCATCGCGGGCACGCGCTGGTCGCGTCGAGCAGCGGCACCCCGCAGAGCCGGCACGTCACGGTCGAAGGGCTCGGCGCCGGCATCGTCGTCCGCTACCTCGCGATCTTCACCAGCGTGACCGCGTTGACCAGGCTGTTGGCGAGCACGAAGTCGCCGTCGCGCGTCACCGACGTGTTGCGGACGATGTTGCCGCCGCCGGGAATGGCCCAGCTCTGAAACTTTTCGGTCTTCGGATCGAACCGGACGACGGTGTTCGGCGTCGTTCCTGATTCGCTGTACCAGATCACGTCGTGGATCGCCGAGATGCCATAGGGCTCGGACTTCGGGCCGCTCGGCGACGGCCACTCGGTGACCTTCCCGGTGGCCGGATCGAGGCGGCCGAGGTACCCGCGCGCGAAATCGCTGTACCAGACGGCATCGTCGCCCGTGATCGCGATCCGCCGCGGCCGCGAGGCGGGGTCGGGCAGCGTGTACTCGCGGATCTCGAGCGTCCGGGGATCGACGCGGCCCACCTTGTTCGTCCCGAACGCGACGTAGAACACGGCGCCTGTGGAATTGATGGCCATACCGTAGGGGCGCGATTTCGCCGTCGGCGGCGTGAGCAGCTTGATCTCGCCCGTCGTCGGGTCGAGCCGACCCACGCGGTTGGCATTCTGCGCGGTGAACCAGAGGATGCCGCTTCGATCGAAGATCAGCGTGTGCGGGTCCTTCACGTCCGGATCGGGCATCCGGTATTCCGTGACCGCACCGGTCTTCGGGTCGAGTCGGCCGATCAGCGCGCCGGTGTTGCCGGTGTACCAGATCGAGCCGTGCGCGTCCTCGACGAGACCATGCGGCCCCGAGTGCGGCGTCTTGAGGGGATATTCCTTGACGTGTCCCGTCTGGGGATCGAGGCGACCGAGCACGTTCGCCATCTGACCCGTGTACCAGATCGACCCATCCGACGCGGCCAGCGGATCGTGTGGCCGTGAGCCGGCCGTGGGCACCGGCCATTCCTTCATCGATACCGTCGTGGGGCCGGGGAGGACGACGCCGGCGGGCTTGGGCTTCTCGGGGAAGTTTTTCGTCAAGTAGGCCGTAACGGTGTCGAGCTGGTCGGCGGGGATCGCCACGCCGAAATTCATCATCATCCTCAGCACCGTGCGCCAGCCCTCGGCGGTGTAGCCGCCGCCGATGCGCGCGAAGAACGGATGGCAGCTATTGCAGCGCGCTCCGACGAGCTCTTTGCCCGGGCCCTCGGGCAATTCCTGACTCGCGACAGGCACGGCACCGCACAGCAGCACGGCGGTAATACACGCGATGAGCGATCGTCTCGACATGGCCGCCTCCGTTTCTGCGTTGCCGCCTGTAGCGTACACTGCGCGCATGGACTTCGAGCTCACGCCCGAGCAGCAGGCCCTTCGTCAACGCGCCCGCGATCTGGCCGACCGCGTGTTCGCCGAGCGCGCCGCACGCTGGGACGCCAGCGAAGAGTATCCGTGGGAGAACATCAAGGACCTCGTCGCCGCGGGCTTCATGGGCATGACCGTGCCCGCCGCGTATGGTGGCGGCGGGCGCCCGCTGCTCGACGTCGTGCTCGTCATCGAAGAAGTCGCGCGCGCGTGCGGGATCACCGGACGCATCGTCGTCGAAGGCAACCTCGGCACGGTGGGCGCGCTGAACGCGTACGGCACCGAGGCGCAGAAGCGGCGGTGGTTTCCGTGGGTCCTGGAGGGAGACAAACCCGCCATCGCGATCAGCGAGCCGGCGGCCGGCTCGGCGGCGACCGATATGCTAACGCGGATCGACGAGACGCCGACCGGCTATCGTATCGACGGGCACAAGTGCTGGATCACCGGCGCAGGGACGTCGCGTCTGTACCTTGTATACGGCCGGTTCGGTGGCCGCGAGGGCGCGGACGGCATCGGCGGCGTGTTCGTGGAGCGCGACACGCCCGGCTTCCGCATCGGCCGGCGCGAATTCATGATGGGCCTGCGCGGCATCCCCGAAGGCGAGCTGCACTTCGAGGGGTGCGACGTCCCGCGCGAGCATCTTCTCGTGGGACCCGGCGACGGCTTCAAGAAGCTCATGGCCGCCTACAACGGTCAGCGCCTCGGCGCGGCAACGGTTGCCCTTGGTCTGGCGCAGGGCGCGTACGAGCGCGCACTTGCCTACGCGACGGCACGCCGACAGTTCGGCCGCCCCATCGGCGACTTTCAGGGCATCCGCTGGAAGCTGGCCGACATGGCGATCAGGATCGACGCGGCGCGCCTGCTGATCCATCGCGCGGCCGCGCGCGCCGGCCACCGCTTTCCCGACGCGCTGGAGGCGGCGAAGGCCAAGACGTTCGCGGCCGAGACCGCGCAGTGGGTCACGAGCGAGGCGCTGCAGATCCACGGTGCGGCCGGGTACGGGCGCACGCTGCCGCTCGAGCGCATGATGCGCGACGCACGCATGTTTGCGATCGGCGGCGGCACGCTCGAGATGATGCGCAACCTCGTGGCCGACCGCATCCTCGGCGCCCACGTGGACTGGCGCCGCGGCTGATCGCGTCGGTCGTCGCACCGGCAACGCGCTCGGTGGCGCGTTGCGCGCGACGCTTGCGCGCGCGGCACGTTTCACGTAATTGTAAGACGCGGTGAGATTGCTCGCCTCGCGTCTGCCGACCTTGCTCGTGCTCGGCACCATGCTGCTGCCGCTGCTCGTCGTCGGCGCGACCCTCGTTCACACGCACGACGGCGCGGGCATCGGGCTCTACAACCAGGAGCACGACCTCGTGCTCATGGGCACTCTCGGGTCGGCGGCGCCGCTGCCGGCCCTCGTCGTGGCCGTGGCCCTCGTCGTCACCGCATTGATCGCTGCCGTACCGCCGCTGCCGCCGCACATCGGCGCGAGCCGCCTCGAAGTCTCGCGCGCGCCTCCGACCGCCTAGCCTTCCCCCTGCGTCGTCGTCACGCCCGTCATCGGGGCGTGGACCACCGTTGGCCACACGGGAGGCTCTCACATGTACGCACGCGTCATCGTTGTCGTCACGCTGCTGTTCGCGCTCGGCGCTGCGCCGGTCGGGGCACAGGACGCCGAAGCGCTGCGCCGAGAGCTCGAGCAGCTCAAGCGGCAGCAAGAGCAGTATCAGCGGGCGATCGAGGCGCTGAGCGAGCGGCTGAAGCGGCTGGAATCGCAACCGGCGCCTGTGGCCGCGCCGCCGGCGGCGGCACCGCCGGCGGCACCGCCGGCGACACCGGCCCCGGTGGCCCAGTCGCCGGCGAATCCGCAGACGCAGAGCGCGCCGCCCTCGGCGACGGATCTGCTCCGACCGCGCCAGCCGTTCGCCCTCTACCAGC
>JBKOUQ010000196.1:0-13297 GCA_046723475.1 Candidatus Methylomirabilota bacterium | reverse complement strand
TACATGAACTGCACGACGTCGTGATCCTCGGCGTGCACCACCATGATGCCGCCGCGCGGCGCGACCTTTTCCATCGCGTACTGCAGGCGCCCGAAGTCGAGCCGGTTGGACGGCCGCTTGGGATGCGGCGGCAGCACGTCCGTGGTGAAGTCCTTGAACGAGGGGAATCCCGCCTGGATCGCCTCGGGAATCGCATCGAAGGTCTTGAGCGGTAGCGGTCCCGCGAGCGTCACGTGGAAGGTGTAGTCGTTGTACGAGTTCCCCTTCCACCGCCCGGCGCGCTGCTCGATGACCGCCTGCATGTTGCTGTCCGGCCGCACGAATGCGAAGTCGACGTGCGTCGTGGTCCCGCCGAAGACCATGCCGCGCGAGTCGTCCTCCGGACCGAGCGTGTGCAGGTCGTCGTCCGGATGCATTTGAATGCGGTGCGCGAGGTGTGTGTGCGGCTCGACACCTCCCGGTACGACGATTTTGCCCGCCGCGTCGATCACCCGGCTCGCCTCACGAAAGGTCCCCGGCGCCGCGACGGCCGCGATCGTGCCGTCCTGCACCGCGATTTCCCAGGCCCCCGCGCCCTCTGGCGTAACGACCTGACCGTTGCGAATCAGCAGATCGAGCATCGTCCCTCCTGACCCGCGGTAGGCCGAGCCCGCCGCGTTCCCGGCTCACGCGCGGGCGGTGCCCGCGTCTGCCGCGTGGGGTGCGAGCGTATCAGGTCACACGACGCGTTTCGAGTCGGGGCGTGGTAAGAGAACGGGGCGCGAGCGCGGCGCGCCGGCGCTACGGACGCCGGTAGTATTCCCGTGCGCGGGCGATCACCGCGTCTGCGAGCTGCATTCCGACGTTGTCGAGACCGAGCAGGGCCGCCTGCGACGGCGGCATCTTCGTGGCATCGCCGGACAGCGACGCAACGTGCTCGCGCAGCGCGCGCGCGTCGCCAGGACGACCGAACACCTCCTCGTACGCGCGGGTGACGGCCTGCTCGAGGCGGTCGTAGTCTTCGACCGGAATCAGCTCGGAGTGGCAGGCGCTCAGCTTGTGCAGGACGCCGCGATGCGCGTACGGGTCGAAGTTGTCGATCCCATATGCGCACAGTAGGGACACGCCGGTACGCGACAGGACATCGTTCCAGAGCTGCTCGAGGGCAACCGTCGCGGGCATGGAATGCGCCCACAGCAGATCGACCATCTCGCCGTAGCACCGGACACGGTCATGCCCCGCTCGTCGCAGCCGTTCGAGGACGGGCAGCGTCAGCGCGAAGAACCGCCCCGGGTCGGGCATGCCGTCGACCATGAACGTGTCCAGGCACCCGCGCGCGTCGAGCACCACGAGCTGTCCGCGCGAGACGGCCGCCGCCGCATCGAGTCCCGCCGCATTCAAACGCTCGACGAAGAGCGCCACGTGCTGTGGCGTCGCGATCACCGCCGCGCCCTCCTCGTTTGCGAGCCCCTCGCGCAGGAAATCGCCGACGACGCGAGTGAGGAACGCTTCATCGGTGTAGAGCTGGACGAGATGGTCACACGGTTGCGGCCGACGAAGCCGATCGACGTAGGACGGCGCAGCGGTCATCAGGACACCTCATACAATCTACATTCGCGAAGGCGATGATTCACGTGCCGCAGCTCGCGCCTCGAGCTCCGAGCGGCAGTATGAAAAAGTTTTCCGCGTAGGTCTCCGAATGGCCGTCGAAGCCGAGCGCCGGCGCGTGTATCATCAGCCATCATGACGTCGCGCCGAGGATCTCGGCCATCCGCATGAAGTCTCTCCTGCAGACGCTGTACCAGCGGCTCGGGCTGAAACAGCGCGCGGCAGATCGGCGCGCGCCGGCGCATCTCGCGGCGCTCGTGGCGAGTGCCGACGACGCCATCGTCAGCAAAGACCTCAACGGCATCATCACGTCGTGGAATCCCGGGGCGGAGGCGATGTTCGGCTATACCGCCGCGCAGGCGCTGGGCCAGTCGATCACGCTCATCATCCCGGCCGAGCGGCTGAGCGAGGAAGTCGAGATCCTGCGTCGGCTGCGACGCGGCGAGGCGATCCGGCATTTCGAGACCGAGCGCGTCCGCAGCGACGGCCGCCGCGTGCCGATTTCGCTCGCGGTGTCGCCCATGCGGGACGCGAGCGGACGAATCATCGGCGCCTCCAAGATCGCGCGGGACATCACCGAGCGGCGCCGCGCCGAGGGCGCGCTGCGCGAGGCCGTGCAGCGCCTGGAGGCGCTCTATCGCCTCGCCGACGGCGTCGGGCGCGCGAAAGATCTGACCGCGGTGTGCGAGGCCGCGGTCGAGGCCGTCATCGCGATCGGCGCAACCCGCGCGAGCCTCCTGCTATTCGACGATGCCGGCGTCATGCGGTTTCGCGCCTGGCGCAACCTGTCGTCTGAGTACCGCGCGGCCGTGGAGGGTCACTCGCCGTGGTCGCGCGACTCGAGCGATCCGCAGCCGATCGTCGTCGACGACGTGACGACGGAGCCCGCGCTCGCGTCGCTGCGCGACGTGATCGCGGCCGAGGGCATCCGGTCACTCGCGTTCGTGCCGCTTGTCAATCATGGACAGCTCCTCGGCAAGTTCACGGTCTACTACGACACCCCGCACGCGTTCTCGGCGGAGGAGCTGCGCCTCGCGGCGGGCATTGCACAGCACGTCGCGTTCGGCCTGGCGCGCGTGGTGGCGGAGGCGTCGGTCGAGGACCTCTTGCGCCGTGAGCAGCTCGCGCGCAGGGAGGCGGAGGCCGCGCGCGTCGAAGCCGACGAACGACGGACGATCGCCGAGGAGCTCGCGCGCCTGGCCAAAGTGATGACCGAGACACTCGATGTGGCCGAGGTCGGCGCGCGGGTGGTGGAGGCGGCGCTGAGCCTCTTCCGGGCGCGGGGCAGTGGCCTGCGGCTCGCGGCGCCCGATGGCTCGCTGGTCGGCATCGCCTTCGCCGGAACGATGAAGGCGTTCACGCCGGGCCATACGGTCACGGGGGGACCGCTGACCGTCTCGGGCCTCGCGATGCTGCGCGGCGAGACCGTGTCGAGCGAGGATTGCTTCGCGGATTCTCGGCTACAGATGGCCCCCGACATTCGCGAGGGCATGCGCGTGATGGGCGATGCCACGGTTCTCGCGGCGCCGCTGCGTACCGGCACGCGCGTGTTCGGCGCGCTCTCGATCGCGGACCGCCTCGGCCGGAGCTTCTCGTCGGCGGACGCGGTCACGCTGCAGGCATTCGCCGATCAGGCCGCGCTGGCCCTGGAGAATGCCCGGCTCTACGAGGAAGCGCGTCGCCGGCAGCGCGAGGCCGAGGTGGTGGCGGAGCTCGCGCAGCGAATGAACGCATCGCTCGACTTGCACACGACGCTCGACCGCCTCGTCGAAGGCGCGCGCGAGCTCTGCGCGGGCGACATCGCGCGAATCGTGGTCCGCAATCCGGCCACGGGCCGCATGGTGCTGCGCCACCAGGTCGGCTCGCGCTGGACGGGGTATGGCGACGACACGGTGGTCGAGCCGGGCTGCGGCAGCGGCGGCATCGTGCTGCACACGCGTAAGCCATTTCGCACCGACGACTATGCGCGGGACAGTCGCATCAGCGACCACTACATGAAGGCGCGGGACATCGACGGGACGATCACGCAGATCGTCGTCCCGATTCCGGGCGACACGGAGATCGCGGGTCTGCTCTACGTCGACCGGCGAACGTCTCGGGCGTTCACCGATGCCGACGAGGCCGTTCTTCTGCGCCTGGCCGACCACGCCGCCACCGCGATCCGCAACAGCCAGCTGTTCGCGGCCGAGCGCGCCGCGCGGGCCGAAGCCGACGCGGCCAACCGCGGTAAGGACCAATTCCTCGCCGTGCTCTCGCATGAGCTGCGCACGCCGCTGAACGCCATCCTCGGCTGGGCGAGGCTCCTGACAGCGGGGCATCTCGACGAGGCGCAGCGCGTGCACGCGAGCGCGGTCATCGAGCGCAACGCGTGGCTGCAGGCGCAGCTCGTCGGCGACCTGCTCGATCTCTCGCGGATTGCCGCCGGCAAGATGGAAATCGACCGGGAGCCCGTCGACCTGGCCCTCGTCGTCCGCGAAGCCGTCGAAGCGCTCGCCGCCGACGTGGAAGCCAAGCACCTGGCGCTCGTGACCGCCCTGGATGATCGCGCCGGTGAGGTGCTCGGTGAAGCGCGGCGTCTGCAGCAGATCGTCTCGAATCTGCTGTCCAACGCGATCAAGTTCACGCCGGAAGGCGGACGCATCGAAGTGCGCCTGGCCCGGCACGAGACGAGCGCGCGTCTGACCGTCGCGGACACCGGGCAGGGCATCGATCCCGCGGTGCTGTCGCGGATCTTCGATCCATTCGAGCAAGGCGATCGGAGCACCACACGACGACATCAGGGGTTGGGTCTGGGGCTGGCGATCGTCAAGCAGCTCGTCGAGCTCCACGGCGGCGCGATCCGGGCTGAAAGCGCGGGGCACGATCGGGGCGCCACGTTCACCGTGGACCTCCCCGTTCTCGCGGTGCGGCTCGACCGCCGCAGCGGTCCGGACTTCATGCCGGCGCCGAGGGCACCGTCCGCCGTGCTCAGCGGCACGCGTGTGCTGATCGTCGACGATCAACCGGATGCGCGCGACCTGCTCGGCCTCGCGCTCACCGGCCATGGCGCCGACGTACGAGTCGCCGCGTCCGCGCGCGCGGCGCTCGAGATTCTCGCGGCCGAGGACATCGATGTGCTCGTCAGCGACATCTCGATGCCGGACGTCGACGGCTACGCCCTTGTCCAGCGTGCGCGCGAGCTGCACCGCGACGGACGGCCGCCGATCTACGCGCTCGCGGTCACCGCGTACACCGGGCGCGACGTGCGCGATCGCGCGCTCGCCGTGGGCTTCGACGCCCACGCCACCAAGCCGCTGACGCCCGAGTTGTTCGTGGCCCTGTTGCGGGGTCGCCGGCGCCCGCCGCGCACCACGCCCGCCTGACCCGCGTCGCATTACAGTAAATCGCGCACCGGCGCGATCACCAGCTCGAAGAGTCGTGCACTGGCGCCGCGATGCCGCCACTGCTCGAGCGTGATCGGCCGGGCGTGTCGGACGTCGACCGCGAAGATCTCCTCGAACCGCTGGCCGAGGCGACCGTCGTAGACGATGACGTTGAGCTCCTCGTTCATCGCGAAGGAGCGATTGTCGAGGTTCGTGCTGCCGACGGTGACCCACCGGCCGTCGATGACGATCGTCTTCGCGTGCAGCAGCGCCGGCGCGTATTCGTACATCTTCACGCCGTGCTCGAGCAATGGGCCCCATGTCGCGCGGCTCGCCTGCCGCACGAACGCGTGGTCGATCGTGCCGGGCACGAGGACTTCGACGCTCACGCCGCGGCGCATGCGATCGACGATCGCGGCCGTCATGGCTTCGTCCAGGACGAAGTACGGGTTCGTGATCCGGATCGAGCGCCGCGCGGCGTGCAGCGCGATCAGCAGCGTGCTGTACATCGCAAAGCTACCGCCCGCCGGCGAGCTGCGGACGATCTGCGCGGTGACCGGCCCTTTCGGCTCCTGCCGTCGCGGGAAATACGCCTCGCCTCCCAGCGCCTGCTTCGCGCTCTCGAGCCAGTTCTCGACGAACGCCGCCTGCAGCCACGCGACGGCGGGGCCCTCGATGCGCACGTCGGTGTCGCGCCAGTGATCCTCGGTGCGGCCATCGCCCGTCCACTTCTCACTCACACCAGAGCCGCCGGTGATCGCGACGCGGCCATCCACGACGAGGATGCGCCGGTGGTTGCGATTGTTCGCGCGGCGCAAGGCCCACGGCCGGAGCGGCCGAAACGTGCGGACGTCGCACCCCGCGGTCTTCAGCTGCTCGGTGTGACGCGCGGGCATCGACAGCGTGCCGACCCCGTCCAGGAGCACGTGGGCGGCCACGCCCGCGCGGCACCGCTCCGCGAGCGCGGCCACGACCTCATCGACGACTTGCCCCTGTTCGAAGAAATACTGCGCGTAGGTAATCGACGTGCGCGCGGATCGGATCGCATCGAGGATCGCGGGAAAGATCTCATCGCCGTTGAGCAGCACGCGCACGTCGTTGCCGCCGACGATCGGCGCACCCGCGTACGCCTCGAGCGTCGGATAGAACGAAGCGTCACCGAGCTCGACATCCGGCAGCTGTTCGTGTGCCCCGAGCCCGGTGCAGCCGACGATGAGGACCGCGACGAGGAGCCACGCGGCCGAGGTCACGGTAAAGCCGCGCACGTGCACGTAGAGAGCAAGTTCTGCACCAGTGAGGTGCGCCGCTACGACGCGGCCAGCAACTCCTGGTGGAACGCGGTGGCAAGGCGCGGCGCCGTCACTTCGTGCTTGAAGAACACGAATGCGTCGCGCCACGGCGCGCCGACCGAGCGTACCGTGTCCGCCCACGCGCGTAGTCGCGCGTCGGTGTAGTCGATGGCGCGCAGGCGCACGTACCCCCAGTCGGCGGTCACCACCGTCGGCGTGGTGGCGTTCTCGTCCTCCACGATCGCCAGCGCGGCGTTGCGCGCGCGCAGTCGCTCGTAGACGTCGTCGGCGAACCAGGACGGGTGCCGGAACTCCCAGGCCATCCGGAGCTCCGGTGGCACCAGATAAAGGACGTCGCCGAGACGGCCGACGTCCTTCTTGAAATTCGGCGGCAATTGGAAGAGCAGCGGCCCGAGCCGTCCGTCCAGCCCGCGTGCCGCGTCGCAGAAGACGCGCACCGGCTCGTCGACGTCGCGCAGACGCCCGAAGTGCGTGATCCGCTGCGGTGCCTTGAGCACGAACGTGAAGTCGCATGGCGCCGTCGCCAGCCAGCCTGCGATGACTTTCGGCGTCGGCATGCGATAGAAGGTCGCGTTGACCTCAACGGTGTCGAAGCGCTGGGCATAATAGCGCAGCATGCCGGCGGGCTTGATGTCGGCGGGATAGAACACGCCTTTCCACTCCGCATAGTTCCAGCCGGACGTTCCGACGCGCACGTGTGTCACGCGGGCGGCTCCTCCGAGCCCGGCGTTGCCAGCGAGGGGCCGCGATCGCGCGTGCCCCACCAGAGCAGCAACACCAGCACGGACAGCAGACCGCCGCCGCCCGAAACCACCAGCGCGGCCTTCACGCCGGCGGCCTCGGCGACCGATCCCATGAGGAATGCGCCGAACGGCGTGATTCCGGCGAACATCAGCGTGTGCAACGCCATCACCCGGCCGCGCAGCTCGTCGGGCACCGCGAGCTGCACGGTCGAGTTCGAGCCAGCCATGAACAGGATCCCGCAGAATCCCATCACCAGTAGCAACGGGACGGCCAGCGTCTCACGGTGGACGCCGGCGAGGGCGGCCGTGGACGCTGCCTGCAGCAGCGCCGGCGTGGCGAGCGCCGCCACCGGAGGCCGCCCTCGCGCAAGCACGGCGAGCGCGACGGCCCCCGTGACGGCGCCGATGCCGAGGGTGGCCATGATGAGACCGAATCCCTGTGCGTCCTGACCGAGCACGTCCCGGACGTAGAGCGGAATCAGCACGTTGTAGTTGAACAAGAAGCCGCTGACGGCGAGCACCATCGCCATCGTCAGCGTCACGCGCGGCGTCCGCAGCGCGAACCGCACGCCTTCGTGAATCTCGTCCGCCATCGACCGGCGCAACGTGCCGCGCGGCCGGCCCCCCGCCGTCATGGCGATGAGCGCGACGATGACCGGCACGAACGAGGCCGCGTTGATATAGAACGCCACCGCGGTGCCCCAGCGCGCGATGGCAATGCCGGCAAGCGCCGGCCCGACGATGCGGGCGGCGTTGAACATTGCCGAGTTCAGCGCGATGGCATTCATGAGATCCGCGCGGCCGACCATCTCGACGATGAAGGCCTGGCGCGTCGGCATGTCGACGCTGTTCGCGATGCCGTACACGGACGCGAGGATCGCAACGTGCCAGTACTGGACGTGTCCGAAATGGACGAGCAGCGCGAGCGCCAGCGCCTGACCGAACAGCACGCTCTGGCTCGTCAAGACGAGGCGGCGCTTGGGAAGGCGGTCCGCGAGCGCCCCCGCGAAGAACGACAGGACGAGCATCGGCGCGAACTGCAGCGCGCTCACGACGCCCAGACGAAACGGCGAATTCGTCAGCTCGAGCACGAGCCACGACTGCGCGACCGACTGCATCCACGTCCCGACCAGGGACACCAGCTGCCCGGAGAAGAACAGCCGGAAATCCCGGTGATGGAATGCACGCAGGGCGGCCGGCAGCCGCGTCTCGGACGGCACGCCGCCAGTGTACCGGTCCCGATTACAACAAACGCTGGAGCGTGAGGACGTCGAGCCAACGACCCAGCTTGAACGCGACCTGGCGCTCGTGGCCGACACACGTGAAGCCGTGGCGCTCGTGCAGTCGCCGCGACGCCTCGTTGTCGGCGATGACCCGCGCGATCACGGAATGGTGGCCGCGGCCCCGTGCACGCTCCATCAGCGCGTCCAGGACGAGGCCGCCCAATCCCTTGCCTCGCCACCCGGCTTTGACGTAGACCGAGTCCTCCACCGTGCGCGCATACGACGGCTTGGCGCGATAGGGCGCGAGGGCCCCGAACGCCACGATCTCGTCATCGACCGCCGCGACGAGCGCCGGATACGAGTCTCCGTGCACGGCGAGCCAGGCGCGCTGGGCGTCCAGGTCTCGCGGCTCGGTCTCCGTCGTGGCGAGCGTGCCGAGCGCTTCGACGTTCCAGATGGCGGCGATCGCGGCAGCGTCGGTGTCGTGCGCCGGCCGAATCACGAGGCTGCTCGCTGGGGCGCGGGCGCGTCCAGCAGGCGTTGCCCCAGGCCGACCAGCGCGGCGCCGAGGCGGACACGCAGGGGCGGGGGCGGCCGCAGGGAGGCCAGGAGCGCGCGGCGCGCGGCGACCTCGCGGGCGTGGGCCAGCCGTTCGTTCGCCAGCTGCGCGAGGACATAATCGCTCGTCTCCATACGGCCTCCTTTCGCGTCCAATGGTGACGCGAGCGGATCGATCAGGGAAATCAATTGTTCTGATTCGGATCATCAACTAATGTTGGCGGCCATGGATCTGGCACTGGCGCCCCTGCGCACGCTGGAGGCCGTCGCCCGGCACGGATCGTTCTCCCGCGCCGCACGCGAGCTGAACCTCACGCAGCCCGCGGTGAGCATGCAGATCGGGCAGCTCGAGCGCCGGCTCGGGCTGCCGCTGCTCGAGCGCGTCGGCAAGCGCGCCTTCGCCACGCCCGCGGGCGAGGTCCTGCTGGCCCACGCCGCTCGGGCCTTTCGCGAGCTCGAGGCCGGCGTGGAGCACGTGCAGCAGCTGCGGGGCGTCGTGGCGGGCCGCGTGCGCCTGGGCACGAGCGCGTCGATCAGCGTGTATCTGCTCCCGCGGGCGCTTGGACGGTTCCGCGCGCGCTTCCCGGCCATCGACCTCGTCGTCGTCACCGGCACGGCGTCGGCGGTCGCGCGCGGGCTGGTGGCCAACGAGCTGGACGTCGGCCTCGTGAGCCTGCCGCTGCGCGACCGCGAGCTCGTCGTCACGCCGTTCTACCGCGACGAGCTCGTCGCCATCGCGCCGGCCGAGCCGCGCTGGCGGCGTCACCGCGCCATTCGCGCCGCCGAGCTCGCGGCCCATCCGCTGATCCTGTTCGACCGCGGGAGCACCGTCCGCCGCGAGATCGACGCCTGGTTCGCGCGCGCGCGGGTCACGGCGCGCGCCGCCATGGAGCTCGGCAACACGGAGGCGATGAAAAAATTCGTCGAGGCGGGGCTCGGGCTATCGGTGACGTCCGAGTTCTCGGTCAAGGCCGACGTCGCGGCCCGGCGTCTCGTGGCCATGCCGCTCGAGCCGACGCTGATTCGACAGATCGGACTCGTGCGGCGCCGCGACAAGCCGGTCGCCCCACCGCTCGCGGCGTTTCTCGGCGCGCTCGACGATCTGCGCGCGTCACTCGGCCGCGGGCGGTAGACTCTCGCGCATGCACACTGCTCGATTCGGACGTCGCGCGTTCCTGACGGGGAGCCTGGCGACGCTGGCCGTCCGCCGCGCGGCCGCGCAGACGCCGCCGCGCTCGGCCGGGCCTCCCGATCCGGTGCTGCTCGACGATCTCGTCGCCGCCAACCGAATTCTCGCCGACCAGGGAGTCGTGGACGGGTACGGGCACGTCAGCGCGCGCCATCCCACCGAGCCGCAGCGCTATTTCATGTCGCGCTCGATCGCGCCCGAGCTCGTCACCGCCGCCGACGTGATGGAATACGACCTCGACTCCACGCCCGTCGACGCGCGCGGGCGGATCAGTTACCTCGAGCGCTTCATCCACGGCGAGATCTACCGGGCGCGACCGGAGGTCAAGGCGATCGTGCACAACCACTCGCCGTCGGTGATTCCGTTCGGCGTGAGCACCGCGCCGCTCAAGCCGCTGTATCACATGAGCGCGTTCCTGGGCGGCGGTGTCCCCGTGTTCGACATCAAGACCGCCGCCGGCCAGGCGACGGACATGCTCGTGCGCACCCCCGCGCTCGGTCGCGCGCTGGCGCAGACGCTCGGCGACCGCCCGGTCGCGCTCATGCGCGGCCATGGCGCCGTCGTCGTAGGCGATTCACTGCCGCGCGTCGTGTTCCGGAGTGTCTACACGGAGGTCAACGCGCGGCTGCAGGCGCAGGCGATGGCGCTGAGCGGGCCCGTCACCTATCTCGATGACGACGAGGCTCGGTTGGCCGAGGCGTCGGTAGGCGGCACGGTGTCTCGCCCGTGGGAGCTCTGGAAGAAGAAAGCGCTCGGCCGCTAGCCTGGCCTCGAGGTTGCACGCGTCTCTGGTGATGGACGTCCTCCGTCCGCTGCTGGAGGCACTCGCCGAGCACGCGTATCTCGTCGTGTTCGTCGGTGCGCTCATCGACGCGACCGGCGTGCCGTTCCCGGGCCGACTGCTCCTCGCCGGAGCGGGCGCGTGGGCTGCGGCGGGTCATGCGAGCTTCGGCGTGTTTCTGGCGCTCGCCAGCGTCGGCGCAATGCTGAGCGATCAGCTGTGGTTCTGGATGGCGAGGCGAGGCAGTACATGGGTGGCGGACGCGTACTGCCGGCTCACGCGCCGGCCGTCTGGCTGGGTCGACGAGAGCGTGGCGTCCGTCGTCCGGTATGGCGCGCTCGCGGTCGTGCTCGGTCGCTTCTTCACGATCGTCCGTCTCGTCGCCTGGCCCGTGCTCGCGCGCACGCGGCTCACCTGGCCGCGCTTCGTCGCGTTCGACGCGCTGGGCGCCACGGTGTGGTCTTCGTTGTGGCTCGGCCTCGGCTGGATCGTCGGCGATCAGTGGCAGGACGCCGTGCAATCGGTCAGCGGCTGGCTCGTGATCGGCGGCGCGGTCGGCGTGCTCGCCCTCGCGGGACCGCTCGCGTTGCACGTCTGGCGCGCCCGCGTGCAGGCGACCGCGCCCGGCGTCAGCGCGCCGACGGAAACGCCGGCGGCCGCTTCTCGCGAATCGCGGCGAGCCCCTCGCGCACGTCTTCTTCCATGAACGTGAGCATCTCGAGCGCGATCGACTGATCGAAGATCGGTCCGGCCTGACGCAGCCAGTTGTTGAGCGAGCGCTTCGTCCAGCGAATCGCCTGTTGCGCGCCGCGCGCCAGACGGTCGGCGACGTCGAGCGCGCGGGGCAGGACCTGCTCGGGC
Source organism: Candidatus Methylomirabilota bacterium (assembly GCA_046723475.1). Lineage (GTDB taxonomy): Bacteria > Methylomirabilota > Methylomirabilia > Rokubacteriales > CSP1-6 > AR12. The sequence goes on along the minus strand of JBKOUQ010000196.1, from coordinate 1,683 downwards.
GGCACGCACAGGCTCACGAGGCCGATGCGCTCGGCTTCGCGGCCGTCGATGAACTCCGAAGTGAGCAGGTAATACTTCGCCTTCGCCATTCCGCAGAGCAGCGGCCAGAGAATCGCCGCATGATCGCCCGCGACGACGCCCAGCTTGGTGTGGCCGTCGGTGAATCGAGCCGTCTCGGACATGATCGAGATGTCGGCGAGGAGCGCGACGACGAGACCCGCCCCGACCGCGACACCATTGATCGCGGACACGATCGGCTTATCGGTGTTGATCATGTTGTAGACGAGGTCGGACGCCTCACGCACCGTGCGCGCCAGTCGACGCGGATCGCGCGAATTGGCCTCGACCATGTCGAGGTCGCCGCCGGCCGAGAACGCACGGTTCCCGGCGCCCGTGACCACGGCCACGCGCGCCTGGGGATCCGCGTCGAACGTCAGCCAGACTTGCGTGAGCTCCCAGTGCAGCCGATCGTTGGTCGCGTTCAGCACCTCCGGCCGATTGATGGTGATGAGCACGACGCCGCGGTCACGGCGCTCGAACGTGAGGTGCTGGTAGTCGCGGTAGTCCATGGGCCCTCCCGCGGGACATCCTACCGCGACGTGCGAGCGCGACCGCGTGGCGTCGGCGGTCAGGCCCAGCGCGCGATGACGGCCCAGCGATCCGCGCCGCTGCCGATCTCGCCGATGATCCACGGATCGACCTGGCGCTCCTGGTAGTACGTCGGCGTCGCGACCCAGAATTTGTCGAAGAGGCCGCTCTGGACGGCGTCGTCGTACTTCAGCAGAGCGTCGTCGGGAATGGGGTCGCGATAGGACTCGATCGGCTCCAGCAACGCGCTGCGGACGTAACCGAATCGCCGCGGAAGCGCTTCGCCCACGCGCTGGCGGATCTCGGCCAGTGTGTAGAGCGGCCCGTAGTTGAGCTGAGCGTTCTCGATGCGCTCATGCAGCATCTGCCCCGGCAGGCGAGCGCGAATCGCACGGGCGCGGCTTTGGGGAGTGAGCGTCACGTCTTGCATGGAGACTCCTCCTTTGGCGCGTCTGACGGGTGCAACGGCGAGGCCAGCGGACACTCGTCGGCACGCGCAGTGCAGTCCGCAACGCTTTGCAATGGCGTCGGAGTCGACGACCGCGGTCATCGCCGCCCTGGCCGGGAACGCGGCGCTGGCGTTGCTGAAGGGCGTGACGGCCGCGGTGACAGGCAGTGCCGCGATGCTTGCCGAAACGTTTCATTCGCTCGCCGACACCGGCAATCAGGTGCTGCTGCTGGTCGGCATCCGGCTCAGCCAGCGGCCCCCGGATACCAAGCATCCGTTCGGGCACGGCATGAACACCTATTTCTGGGCGTTCGTCGTCTCGGGGATGCTCTTCACCGTCGGCGGCGCGTTTGCGATCTGGGAAGCCGTCCACAAGTTTGCCGAGCCGGCGCTGCAGGCCGCGTCCCCGGCCGCGTTCTTCGTGCTCGCGGGGGCGTTCGTGTTCGAGGCGCTGTCGCTCGGCGTCGCGGTCCATTCGTCCCGGCGCGAGAGCGCCGGGATACCGCTGGCGCGCTTCGTGCGCGAGACACGCGACCCGACCGTGTCGACGGTGCTGCTGGAGGACTCCGCAGCGCTGCTGTCGATCATCGTCGCCGCAGCGGGGCTGACGGTGAGTTACGTGACGGGCGACCCCCGCTGGGATGCGG
>JBKOUQ010000066.1:0-12290 GCA_046723475.1 Candidatus Methylomirabilota bacterium | reverse complement strand
GTGCGGGCTCGGTGTGGCAGACGAGAAGCAGGTCGTGTCCAGCTTCGGCGGCCCGCACGGTCGCCTCGGCCATGGAGCATGTCTCGGACACGGCGCCCATCTCGAGATCGTCCGAAACGATTACGCCGCCGAAACCGAGCTCGCCGCGCAGGTAATCATCGACGAGCAGCCGCGAGAACGTCGCGGGCACGCCCGACGGGTCCAAGAGCGGATACACCGGGTGCGACGTCATGATGCACTCGACCCCGGCCGCGATCGCCTCGAGAAACGGTACGAGATGTACTGCGTGCATCTCCGCCCAGTCCGACATGATCGTCGGCAGCTTCAGATGCGCGTCGAGCGGTGAATGACCCTTGCCGGGAAAGTGCTTGGGACAGGCGGAGAGGCCGCCTCTTGCCATACCGCCGAGACGCGCCGTGCCGTAACGCGCGACGAGCTTCGGATCCTTCCCGTACGAGCGGATGCCGATGTTCGGGCTGTAGCGGTCGGTGAGAACGTCCAGGCACGGGCCGAGGTTGAGATCGACGCCAAGCCGGCGGAGCTCACGCGCCTCGATCAGGCCCTGCTTGTACGCGAAGCTCTCGTCGCCGGCCGTGCCGACGGCGAGGTTGTCGGGAAAGATCGTGACGCCGCGGCCGAGCATGACGATGCGACCACCCTCGTGATCGGTGGCGACGAGCAACCGCCGCCCGAGCGCTTCCTCTAGACGCGTCAGCAGATCGAGCAGCTGCGCGGGACTTTCGAAGTTCCGCCGGTAGAGAATCAGGCCCGCCGCGCGCGTCTCGCGAAACACCCGGATGTCGCTGTCGTCGAGCGATGTCCCACGCAGGCCGAACATGAGGCGCTCGCCCACGAGATCTTCGAGGCTTGGCACGCAGCCATTCTAGCCGTGTGAGGCGGCAGGCCCTTGCAATGTCGGTTCGAGACGGGCGCCGCGAGGAGATTGAAAAACATACATGGCTGCCATTCTGACTTGTAAATCTTGGCGCAACGTCACTCCGAAGACGCGATCGCCGCCGCTGGGGAGCCGCATCTCGATATGCAAACGGCCGATTTTATGTCCGGCGCACCGGTGGCGGGGCTATGGCACGGGTGGTGCTCTCTTCGGGGCCCGAACGGTGTCCTTGCCGGCATTTCTCGCCGCCACCAGGCGGTACCGACCGGGCGGGCGCCGCGGAGACTATTATGGGTGATGCATCGCACGTAGCCGCGATTCTCTTGTTGTTCGGAGTGGCGACCGCCGACGCGCAGATGACGCCTCCGCCGCCGGCCTCGGGCGCCTACCAGAAGATGACGCCCGGCAACCAGAAGGTCGCGCGCGCGCTCTTCGAGGCGCAGACGATTCCCATGACGCCGACCACGACGAAAAGCGGAACGAGGAGCAACGGCTCGCAGTCGACGACATCGGAAGCGGCGAACGGTCCCGCTCCGAAGCCGCTCACCGTCGATCCGAAGCCGCTGACGCTCGATCAGATCGCCGCGATGAAGCAGCACGGCGCCGGATGGGAGCACGTATTCCGCCAGATGCGCGCTCAGGGGCTGCTCGCTGACAAGACCATTGCCCAGGTGATGACCCGCTACAACCAATCGCGTCCTGCCAGTGCCTCCGTGGTGACGACGGGCACGGGCGCGCGCGGCGGCGCAGCGGTCGTAGAGAGCACCCGCAGCGGCGCGGCGGTCGTAGAGAGCACCCGCGGCGGTGCGGCTGTTGTCGAGGGCACGCGCGAAACCGCGGCCGTGGACAGCACGGGCGACGCAAATCGCGGCGCCGTCGATTTCTCGTACGGACGCAGCGGCAATCTCAGATAACGGTAAATCCGGGCGCGCGGCGAGCAGGTTGTCGCCGATGCGTCCACGAGGCACGTGATGAAGGTCTTCGCCGTCGTCCTGATCATCAGCGCGATCTGGTTCGTGCTGGCTTCGATCCGCGAGGGTCGCGGCCACGCCAGCGCGGCCGTCGATGTCGAGACCGTGTGGATGATCGAGCAGCACGATCCTGTCATCCGCCTCGGTCAGCACTCGGTTTTGCCCGCCGGTCATCCGCTGGCGCGGCTCTCGGTCGACCCGCCCTCGCACGCCTGACCCGCAAATTTTCCCCGGCACGCGGTGCCGCGGTACGCTGCATCCAGGAGGCTCACTCACGATGATGACGGGACAGCGGCTCATCGCATCGCTCACCGTCGCCGTGCTGCTCGGCGCGCTGCCGACCATCGCCTTCACGGCCGACGAGTCGAAGGTCAAGTCGGCGACGCGCCAGGTCGAGACGGGCGCCAAGCGGATCGGAGACGGACAGCTCGGGACGGGGGTGGAAGAGACGGCGAAGGGCGTCGGTCACACGGTGGTCGAAGGTGCGAAATTCGGCGGCGAGAAGGTGAAGGAGTCGGGTCAGGCAGCCGCGCCGCCCGCCAAGAGCGCATGGCAGCATCTGAAGGAAGGCAGCGTCAAGGCGAGCGCGGATGCGTTTGGATCGAGCGTCAAGCGGTTCTTCACCCGGATGTTCACGAACTGACTCGCCCCCATCCGAACGCCGCTCGGCGGTTGCGCGCTCAGGGGTAGCGAAGCACGCTCTGCCGTCGCCGCCGCCAGCGCGCGAGCGGCGTCGTCCAGCCCCTCTCGATCTCGCGTAGCGGCCATCGCCGTTCGAGGGCGCGACGGATCGCATCGGTGCCGCACAGAATGTCGATCGGCAGGCGGCGGTGCTCGAACTCGTAAGGCGGCCGCCGCCAGCGAAAGCCGCGTGGCGCGAGCCGGCGCGCGGCGTCGATGAGCGCGATTCCCGTCAGAAACGGCTTGAAGCGCGCGTGATCGACGACGTGCAGCTGCACGCCCCCGCACACGCGCCCCGCCCACTTGTGAAACGTCGGCGCGAACCGCGCGGGCCGGAAGGTGACGCCGGGCAGGCGGAATTCCGTGAGCGCGTCGGCGTAGCGGTGCGCATCGAGATACGGCGCACCGACCCATTCGAAGGGCCGCGTGGTGCCGCGGCCCTCGGAGAGGTTCGTGCCCTCGATCAGGCAGCCGCCCGGGTAGACGCGGGCGGTGTCCGGGGTCGGCATGTTCGGTGAGGGCGCGACCCACGGCACCCCGGTGTCCTCCCACAGCATCGCGCGGCGCCAGCCTCGCATCGCGACGACGGTGAGCGCGGGACGCAGCCCGTGCGCGTGGGCGAACCACGCCGCCAGCTCGCCGAGCGTGAGGCCCGGTCGCGCCGGAAGCGGGTAGAGGCCGACGAACGAGGCGAACGCGGGATCCGGGACGTTGCCTTCCACGAGCACGCCGCCGAGCGGGTTGGGTCGATCGAGCACGACGACGCGGACGCCGGCGCGCGCGCAGGCGCGCATGGCGAGCGCCAGCGTCCACTGAAACGTGTAGTAGCGCGAGCCGATGTCTTGCAGGTCGACGACGAGCGTGTCGACGCCCGCGAGCATTCCGAGCGTCGGCTCGCGTGAGGCGCCGTAGAGGCTCGTCACCGGCAAACCCGTCGCGGGATCACGCGCGTCGGCGATCGCCGCGTGATCTTGCGCGGCGCCCCACAGGCCGTGCTCCGGCGCGAACAGTCGAATGAGCCGCGCGCCGCGCACGTCGCGCATCAGCGTCGCGGCGTGCTCGAGCCGCCGGTCGACCGACGCCTGGTGCGCGAGCAAACCGATCCGCTGCCCACGCAGAAGCGCGAGACGTTCGCGGAGCACGACGTCGAGGCCGGTCAGCACCGCACGCACGCGCCGATGGTAGCGCACGGCGGTGATACCATGCGCGCCATGGCGCGCGCGCCTCGTTACGAGCGGCTCGTCACCGAACGGACGAACCGCGCGAGCGCGCGACTGGACCGGCTCGATGCACGCGGGATCGCCGCGCTGATGAATCGCGAGGACGCACGCGCCGTGCGCGCGGTCGGGCGCGTCACGCGCGACATCGCCGCCGGCGTCGATCGCATCGTGCAGGCGCTGCGCGCCGGAGGCCGACTCATCTTCGTCGGCGCGGGCACCAGCGGTCGGCTCGGCGTGCTCGAAGCCGCCGAATGTCCACCGACGTTCGGCACGCCGCCCCGACGTGTGCAGGCGATCATGGCCGGTGGCCGCGCCTCCGTGTTCCGGGCGCGCGAGGGTGCCGAGGACGACGCGCGCGCCGGGTCACGCGCTGTGCGCGCGCGTGGCGTGGGTGCCCGCGACGTCGTCGTCGGCGTCTCCGCCAGCGGTGTGACGCGGTTCGTCCAGGGCGCGCTCGCGAGCGCGCGCCGCGCAGGCGCCGCGACCATTGTCGTCACGTGCGGGCTCGCGAGCCGCGTCAGGACGGACGTCGTCATCGCCCCCATCCCCGGTCCGGAGGTGCTCGCGGGCTCGACGCGGCTGAAGGCCGGCACCGCGACGAAGCTCGTTCTCAACACGCTGACGACGGCCAGCATGGCGCGCCTCGGCAAGGTCTATGGCAATCGGATGGTCGACGTTCAGGCACGCTCGCGCAAGCTCCGCGCCCGGGCCGAGCGCCTCGTCGCCGACATCGGTGTGGTATCGCCCGCGCGCGCCAAGCGGCTGTTGGCGGCCGCCGACCGTCGCGTTCCCGTGGCGATCGTGATGGCGCGGACCGGCATGTCGGCCGGTGCCGCGGCCCGCGCATTACGGGTCGCGAAATCCCTGCGCTCGGTGATCGAATCGCGCGACGGACGCGTCCCGTTCGCGCGACGTCGAGGCTGACGCGCGGCCGCGCTGCGCGTGATGGCGGCCCCGCGCGTCGGGTGAAGCGATCGCGCTGCTGCTGACCGGACGCCCCGGCGTCGGCAAGACGACGATCATCCGCGTCGTGGCGGGGGCGCTGCCGCCGACGCGTCTCGGCGGGTTTTTCACCGAAGAGGTCCGCGTGCGCGGTGAGCGGCGCGGGTTCGCGATCGTCACGTTCGATGGTCGGCGCGCCACGCTGGCCGACGTCGCCCACTCGGGCCCGCCGCGCGTGGGTAAGTACGGAGTGGACGTCGACGCACTCGATGCCCTCGCGCGAACAGCGCTCGCCGTGCGTGACCGGGTGCGCGTCTACCTCGTCGACGAGATCGGCAAGATGGAGTGCCTGTCTCGCGCCTTCGTCGCGGCGACGCGCGCGTTGCTCGACGGCGGCATGCCACTCGTGGCCACGGTCGGACAGCGCGGTGGCGGCTTCATCGCCGAAGTGAAGCGCCGTCCGGACGTCACGCTGTGGGAGGTCACGCGCGCCAACCGCGACGCGATGCCTGCCCGCGTGCGCGCGTGGATCGACGGCGCCCGCTGATCAGGCGTGCGAAGGGCCGGCGGAGTCCTCGAAGCGGACGGCCGTCTGCCCGCGCAGATAATCGAAGTCGCAGCCTTCGTTGGCCTGCAGCACGTGCTCCAGGAAGAGCCGCCCGTAGCCCCGCGAGTAGTGCGGCGGCCGCGGCTTCCACGCGGCTTTCCGCTTCGCGAGCTCGTCATCGCCGACCCGCAGCGTCAGCGTCCGACGTGGCACGTCGAGCTCGATCTCGTCGCCGTCGCGCACGAGCGCGAGCGGACCGCCCACCGCCGATTCCGGCGCGACGTGGAGCACGACGGTGCCGTACGAGGTGCCGCTCATGCGCGCGTCGGAGATGCGCACCATGTCCTTCACGCCGCGCTGCAGTAGCCGCGCCGGAACCGGGGCTGCACCCCACTCCGGCATGCCCGGCGCGCCCTTGGGCCCGACGTGCTTGAGCACCAACACCGAGCGCTCGTCGATCACGAGCGACGGGTCGTCGATGCGCTTGTGCAGGTCGGCGTGGTCTTCGAAGACGACGGCGCGGCCGCGATGCGTCAGCAGCTGTGGCGATGCGGCCGACACTTTGATGACGGCGCCGTCGGGGCACAGGTTGCCCGTGAGGATCGCCAGCCCGCCCTCGGACGCGAGCGGCACGCCGAGCGGACGGATGACGTCGTCGTTCCAGCAGCGCGCGTCGCGAACAGTCTCGGCAAGGCTCTTGCCGTTCACCGTCGGCACGTCGCTGTGGAGCAGCGGCAGCAGCTCCTTCAGTACGACGGGGAGCCCGCCCGCGTAGAAGAAATCTTCCATGAGGTACTTGCCGGACGGCCGCACGTTGAGCAGGAACGGCGTGCTGCGCGACAGCTCGTCGAACCTCTTGAGCGTCAGCGGCACACCGACACGGCCCGCGATGGCGAGCAGATGGATCACGGCGTTCGTCGAGCCGCCGATCGCCATGAGGGCGCGAATCGCATTGTCGAACGCGCGCGCGGTGAGGATCTCGGACGGCTTCGGCCCGCCGGCCTTCGCCATCTCCACCGCGCGCCGCCCGGCGAGCTCGGCCTGCGCGAGACGGCGCGAGTCGGGCGCTGGAATCGCGGCGTTGCCGGGGAGCGTCATGCCGAGCGCCTCGGCCATCGACGCCATCGTCGACGCCGTGCCCATGACCATGCAGTGGCCCGCCGATCGCGACATGCACGATTCGGCCTCGCACAGCTCCTCGTCGGTCAGCCGCCCGGCGCGGCGCTCGCCCCACAGTCGCCACAGATCCGTGCCGGAGCCAAGCTCCTCCTCACGCCACTTGCCGCGCAGCATCGGCCCGCCGGTGACCATGATCGCGGGCACGTCGGCGGATGCGGCGCCCATCAGCATCGCCGGCGTCGTCTTGTCGCAGCCGGAGAGCAGGACGACGGCGTCGAGCGGATACGCGCGCACGCATTCTTCGACATCCATCGCCATGAGATTGCGAAACAGCATCGTGGTCGGCTTCATGAGCACTTCGCCGAGCGAGATCGTCGGAAACTCCAGCGGAAAACCGCCCGCGGACCACACGCCGCGCTTGACCGCGTCCGCGACCTGCCGGAGATGCGCGTTGCAGTTCGTCAGCTCGGACCACGAGTTCGCGATACCGATCACGGGTCGTCCGTCGAACAGCTGGTCGCTGAAACCTTCCGTCTTGAGCCATGACCGATGGGCGAAGCCATCGAGATCCATGCGCCCGAACCAGTTGCGGCTTCGCAGTCGGTGTGTTGTCATGTGTCCCTCCGAGGCACCGATTATATCGACGGAGGTCTCCATGGCCCGGCTCCAGGGCAAAGTCGCGATCGTCACCGGCGGCGGGAGCGGCATCGGCCGCGGCATCGTGCTGACCATGGCGAAGGAAGGCGCCGACATCGCCATCCCCGACATTCAGGTTCTGAATGCCGAGAAGACGGCGGAAGAGGTCAAGGCCCTCGGACGTCGGGTGCTCGCCATGAAATGCGACGTGACGAGCAGCGCCGACGTGAAGGCCATGGTCGATCGCACGCGCGATACGCTCGGCCGGATCGACATTCTCGTGAACAACGCCGGCATGGCGTCGCCGCCCGGTATGCCATTCACGAACAATACAGAGGACGACTGGGATCGCTCCTTTGCCGTCAACACGAAGTCGGTCTTTCTGACGTGCAAAGCGATCGCACCATATTTCCTGGAGCGCAAAGCCGGTCGCATCATCAACATCGCGTCGATCGCCGGCCCGCTTTCCGCGCCGACGATGCCGGCGTACAGCGTGGCCAAGCAGGGCGTCATCACGTTCACGCGCGTCATCGCCAAGGAGCTGGCGCCGCACCGCATCACCGTCAACGCGATCTGCCCGGGCGTGCTCTATACCGATTTCTGGCAGAAGCTGGCCCAGCACATCGCGGACACCAACCCCGCGTTCAAGGGGATGACCGCGCGGCAAGTCTTCGACAAGCGCGTGGCGGACATCGTGCCGATGAAATGCGAGCAGACGCCCGAAGACATCGGCAACGCCGCGGTGTTCCTCGCCTCCGACGAGGCGCGCTATATCACGGGCCAGGCGCTGATGGTCGATGGTGGCTGCGTAATGTGGTAGTGCGGCTATTGGAATGTCGCGGGGCTGGGGCCCCGCAGTCCGAGGGAGCCCATCGAGAGGCAGTGAGAATGGATTTCGAGTTCAGCGAACGGGAAGAGGCGTTCCGCAAGGACGTGCGCGGGTGGCTCGAGGCCAACGTGCCGGACGACCTGCGCGGTCGCGCTTTCGCCTCGTCGCGCGCGGACGTCGACGAGGTCCGTCGGTTGCGCGCGTGGCAGAAGACGATGTGGCAGGCGGGCTACGTCGGCATGAACTGGCCCCGCGAGTTCGGCGGCCGGGACGCCCCGCTCACCGAGCAGATCATCCTCTACCAGGAGATGGCACGCGCCGAGTCGCCGCAGTTCGTGAACCGCGGCGGGCTGTCGATGCTCGGGCCGACGCTGATGAAGTACGGCACGCCCGCGCAGCACAAGAAGCATCTGCAGAACATTCTCACTGCCGATGAGCTCTGGTGTCAGGGGTTCTCGGAGCCGAACGCGGGTTCGGATCTGGCGAATCTCCAGACGCGCGCGGTGCTCGACGGCGACGCGTTCATCGTCAACGGCCAGAAGGTATGGACGTCGATGGCCCACGTGGCCGACTGGTGCTTCCTGCTCGTGCGGACGAATCCCGATGCGGCCAAGCACAAGGGGATCTCGTTCCTGCTCGTCGACATGAACACGCCCGGCATCACCGTGCGGCCGTTGCGGCAGATCACCGGCGAGGCCGAGTTCAACGAGGTGTTCTTCGACAATGTGCGCGTTCCGCGCGACAATCTCGTCGGGAAGCTCAACGAGGGGTGGGCGGTGGCCATCACCACGCTCGCGTACGAGCGAGATCTCCTGACCTTCATTCGCCACATCGCGCTGCGGAACGCTCTGCATCGCTTCGTGCGGCTCGTCCGCGACCGCGGACGTGGCGGCGATCCACTCGTGCGCCAGAAAATCGCTGCGCTCTGGATCGGCGAGCAGGCGCTCCAGATGAACGCGTATCGCAGTCTCACCAAGATTTTGCGCGGCGGCGAGCCCGGTCCGGAGGGATCGACGTCGAAGCTCTTCTGGAGCCAGCTCGATCAGGACCTCGCGCTGGCCGCGACGGACGTGATCGGTCCCTACGCGCAGATCGCGGAAGGCTCGGAGTGGGCGCCGGACCACGGCCAGTGGGAGTTCTACGAGCTGCTCGCGCGCGCCAGCGGCATTCGCGCGGGCACGACGGAGATCCTCAAGAATATCCTGGGCGAGCGCGTGCTCGGCCTGCCGAAGGACTGAGAGACCATGAGCGACCTGCTCTACGAGAAGAAAGACAAGATCGCGACGATCACGCTGAACCGCCCGGACAAGCTGAATGCCTTCACGGGCCCGATGATCGATGCCTGGGCGAAGTCGCTCGCCGACGCGCAGACCGATCCCGACGTCAACGTGATCGTGGTCACGGGCGCCGGCCGGGCGTTCTGCGCGGGCGGCGACGTCGCCCGCATGGGGCAGGGCGAGCCCACGCAGCTCGACCACAAGAACATGCTCTGGGAAGGTGTGCATCGCGTGCCGAAGACGCTCGAGACCGTCGACAAGCCGGTGATCGCGATGGTCAATGGCCTCGCCGTCGGCGCGGGGATGGGCATGACGGTGATGTGCGACGTCCGGTTCGCCGCACAGTCCGCGCGGTTCTCGACGGGCTACGTGCGCGTCGGATTGGTGCCGGGTGACGGCGACACGTTCTTCCTGCCGCGTCTGGTCGGCCCCGCCAAGGCGCTCGAGCTGTTGTGGACGGCCGACTTCATCGAGGCGCCCGAAGCGCAGCGCCTGGGCATCGTGCAGCGTGTCGTGCCCGACGCGGAGCTGCGCGACGTCACGTACGCGTTTGCGCGCCAGATCGCCGACGGCCCGCAGATCCCGGTCCGCATGATCAAGCGGCTGGTCTACCAGTCGATGAAGCTCGATCTGCGTACGCACCTCGACCTCGTGTCCTCGCACATGGCGATCGTGCGCCAGACCGAAGACCACAAAGAAGGTGTGGCCGCCTTCAAGGAGAAGCGCGCCCCGAAGTTCCAGGGACGCTAGACGGCGCGATAGGCCGTGTACTCCATCTGCGCGGCGATCGTCTCCCGCGCGGGTGCGCCCCAATACTTCTCGACGAGGTAGAGCCCGAGGTCCAGCGAGGACGCCACCCCGCCGGCGGTGACGATCCGGCCTTCGTCGACGATTCGGCGGTCCGTGACGACCTCGCCGCACAGCGGTCGCAGCATGTCGAACGCGTTCTGATGCGTGGTGGCCCGCCGGCCCTTCAAGAAGCCGGCGGCGCCGAGCAGCAGCGAGCCCGTGCATACCGACGCCATGGGCCGGTCCTCGCCCCACGTCGCCAGATACTGCAGGAAGCGCGCATCGTGCATGAGCGTGCGTGTGCCGAACCCACCGGGCGCGAACAGCAGGTCGTAGCCGTTCAGGTCGTCGTAGACCGCGTGCGCGCGCACGACGAGTCCGGAGTCGTCGACGACCTCGGCCTCGGTGCCGATGAGCGTCACGCGCACGTCGGGCGCGATGCCCATGGGCGTGACGCGGCGAAGCGCGTCGTAGGCACCGATGAGATCCAAAAACGTGAGCCTCGGGAAGGCGAGCAGCGCGATGCGTCGCGGTGTCATGGCGTGAGCTCCGCGATCCCGTTGCGATGGCGCTCGGCGAGCTTTTGATAGCCCTGCGGGTTTCGCTTCACCCATTCCTCGGCCGGTGTGCCGGCAAGCGGCCCTCTCACCTTGGCCGGCGTGCCCATCGCGAGCATGCCGTCGGGCACTTCGGTCTCGGGCGTCACGAGCGCACCGCCCGCCACCATCGCCCGCGCGCCGATCCGCGCGCCGTCGAGCACCGTGCTGCCGTTGCCGACGAGCGCCTCGTCGGCGAGGCGACACGCGTGGATCGTGCAGTTGTGGCCGACCGTGGCACCGCGACCGATCTCGACGCCCTCGCGGGCGGTCACGTGCACGACGGAGCAGTCCTGCACATTCGCGCCGGCGCGAACGACGATCGGATTCAGGTCGCCGCGCAGCACGGCGTTGTACCAGATCGACGCGCGCTCCTCCACGGTGACGTCGCCGATCAGGACGGCCGTCGGCGCGACGAACGCGCTCGGGTGCACGGTGGGACGCTTACCTTCGAAGCTGAAGAGTGGCATGGCCTCGACCCTCGCAGTATGCTCGACGTTGAGCTTCATCTTATATGAGCGCACCGCGCGTCGCTGCCGTCGGAACGGCCGTCCCTCCACATCGCTTCACACAGACGGACATCCTCTCGCGCGCCGGCTACGCCGACCCACGGCGCCGCGGGTTCTTCGCCGCGAGCGACATCGAAGGCCGTCACCTGTGGATGGATCCGGAGCGCTTCACGCCCGACGAAAGCGTGGACGCTCTCAACGCCCGCTTCCGCGAGGGCGCTCTCGCGCTGTCGCAGTCCGCGGCCCGCGCGACGCTCGAGCGCGCGGGCTGGTCGGCGCAGGATGTCGACTTCATCGCGACCACGACGTGCACGGGTCGTCTCACGCCGAGCCTCGACGCCTACCTGGTGGCCGCGCTGCGCTGCCGGGACGACGTGCAGCGGGTGCACGTCGGCGACACCGGCTGCGCGTCCGCGATGGTCGCGCTGCAGCAGGCGTGGAACCATCTCCGCGCGTTTCCGTCGCATCGCGCGCTCGTCGTCGCCGTCGAGATCTGCTCGGCGGCGTACTTCCTCGACGAGCGGCTGGAGAGCGCCGTCGCGCACGCGATCTTCGCCGACGGCGCGGCGGGCCTGGCCCTCGCCGCCGACGGCCGCGGCCCGGCCATCATCGGTCATCGAACCATGTTCCGTTCGGAGCATCTCGACGCGATGGGCTTCGAGTACCCGGGCGGCCGCCCGCGCGTCGTGCTGTCCAAGGACGTGCGCCGCATCGGCGCCGTGATGATGGCCGAGATGGCGCGCGCGCTGATGGAGACGCAGGGCCTGAAGCGTCACGACATCGCGCACTGGGTGCTGCACTCGGCGGGCCGTCGCGTCCTCGACCGCGCGCGCGAGCTCCTCGCGCTGAGCGACGCCCAGATGGGGCACGCGCGCGCCGTGCTCCGCGAGCACGGCAACATGTCCTCGGCCACCATCCTCTTCGTGCTCGAACGGCTGCTGCGTCTCGAGCACCCCGTGCCCGGCGACTGGGGCCTCATGATCGGCCTCGGTCCCGGATTCGCCGCCGAGGGTGCGCTCCTGCGCTGGTGAGCTGATGCGTCGTGCCGTGGGCGCGCGTGAGTACCTGGACGGCCGCGTCTCCGCGACCGATCTGGCCGCGACGCTTGCCGACCTCGATCGACTCAACACCTGGTTCGGTGGCTACGCGCTGTCGCTCGCGCGCGTACGACGCGTGGCGGCCGCCGCACCGCGCGGGTCGACGCTGTGGCTCGTTGACGTCGGCGGCGGCGACGGCGCGTTCGCGCGCCGCGTGGCGCGCTGGGCGCGCCGGGCGGGCC
>JBKOUQ010000237.1:0-8222 GCA_046723475.1 Candidatus Methylomirabilota bacterium | reverse complement strand
GCGCAACCCGTACCTCGTGCGCACCGGCTGGACGTCGAGTCAGCCGTCACATCCGTTCGGCAAGTGGGTCGTCGAGAATCTGAAGTACAAGAAGATAGCGATGATCGGCTACGACTTCGCCTTCGGCTGGGAGGTCGCGGCCGGATTTCAGCGCACGTTCGAGGAGGCGGGCGGGCAGGTCGTGCAAAAGCTCTGGCCGCCGCTGGGCACCGCGGACTTCGCCCCATACCTGTCGCAGCTACGCCGCGACGTCGACGCGATCTACGCCGTGTTCTCCGGCGCCGACGCGCTGCGGTTCGGCAAGCAGTTCGCCGAGGCGGGTCTCAAGGAGAGGCTGCCGCTGATCGGCGGCGGCACGTTCACCGACGAGCACGTGCTGCGCGTGCAGGGCGACGAGGTGCTCGGCGTCGTCACGGCCCTGCATTACTCCGCGGCGCTGACGACGCCCGCCAACAAGAAATTCGTCGCCGCCTACGAGGCGAAGTTCAAGCAGGTGCCGTCGTATTACTCGGAGGGTACGTACGTCGCCGGGATGGCGATCAAGGTCGCGCTGGAGGCGACCGGGGGCGATCTCGAGAACGTCGACAAATTCCTGTCCGCGCTCCGTCGGGTCGATCTGTCGGACGCGCCGCGGGGACCCATCAAGTTCGACGATTTCGGCAACCCGGTGCAGAACGTCTACGTGCGCCGCGTCGAGAAGGTCAACGGCCGGCTGCAGAACACGGTCATCTACACCTTCCCGAACGTCTCGCAGTTCTGGACGTACAAGCCCGACGAGTTCTTGAAGGCCCCCGCGTACTCTCGCGACTCTCCGCCGTGTAAGGCCTGCTGAGCGCCATGGCGAGCGTGGGAATCGTCGGGCTGGGCCTGCTCGGCTCCGCGGTCGCGGCCCGGCTGCGCGCGGCCGGCCATGACGTGATCGGATACGACGTCGTGGCCGAGCGCAACCGCGCGCTCGGTGCCATCGGTGGCCGCGCGGTGGACTCGGCGGAGGCCGTCGCCGCGGCGGCGGAGGTCATCTGCGTCGTGCTTCCCTCGCTGGCCGCGGTGGAATCTGTGATTCTCGGCGACGACGGTCTGGCCATCGTGGCGCGCGGCCGCACCGTCGTGCAGATGAGCACGATCTCGCCTGCGCTCACGCGACGGCTCGCGCGCGAGTGCGGGGCGCACGGTGTTGCGTTCCTGGACTGCCCCATCAGTGGAACGAGCGGCATGGTGGCGCGCGGCGACGGGATCATTTTTGTCGGTGGCGAGCACGCCGTCTACGAGCGTTGGCGTCCGGTCCTCGAAAGCATCCTGCCGCGGGCGGTGCGCGTCGGCGACGCGGGCCAGGCGATGGTGCTCAAGCTCGTCGCCAACCTGCTCGTGGCACTGCACAGCGCGGCGGCGGCCGAGGCGCTTGCGATGGTCAGCCGCGCCGGTCTCGACGTGCCGCAGGCCCTCGAGCTGTTGGTATCGAGCGCCGCGAGCTCGCGGATGCTCGAGGTTCGCGGTCCGCTCATCGTGAAGCGCGACTTCCCGCCTCAGATGAAGCTGGATCTCTTCATGAAGGACCTGCACCAGATCCAGGAGGCCGCCGGTGCCGTCGGCTCGCCGGTGCCGCTCACCGACGTCGCGGAGCGGCTGTACGCCGCCGCCAACTCCGCCGGACACGGCGGTGAAGATCTGGCCGTCGTGGTGACAGCGCTCGAGCGACGCTAAGCGGCCCGCGTCGTCAGGATCCGCGTCGCTAAGCGGCGGGCGTCGTCAGGATCCGCGTCGCTAAGCGGCGGGCGTCGTCAGGATCAGCGTCGGGACGTGGGCGTGACGCGCCACGCGCGCGGCCGTGCTGCCGCCGAGCAGACGGCGCAGCCAACCACGCGGCCGCTCGGTCAGCGCGATCACATCCGCATCGAACGCGTCGGCCTCGTGCACGATCTCGTCGACGGGTTCGCCGAAGCGCACGACCGTCTCGACCGGCACACCAGACAGACGCGCCTCTTCGCGCGCGAGCGCGTCGCGGCCTGCCCCGGTGAGTCGGCTCATGCCCTGATCGACGTACTCGACGGTGCGGCCGTGCGGGCCTTCACGCCGCTCGGGAATCGGATACACACGCAGCAGACGCACCGTCGCGCCCGAGTCACGTGCGACGCCCGCGACGAGCGGGACGATGTTCTCGCTGCGCTCATCGCCGTCCAGCGGTACCAGAATCCGTTTCGCGGTCATCGTTCATCTCTCCCTTCACGGTTGAGATGTCGGGACATCGACCACGGATTCGTCGCGGCGCGGAATCCCCGCGAGGCGTTCGTGCGTCAAAACAGCATGCGAACGTTTTACGCTGTCATTTTCGTGCTGCTCGTGCTTGCGCTCGGTGTGCTGGAGGTCGCGTCGTCGCGTGCGGCCGCGCGCATCGCGAACTATCCCGACCTGCCCGCCGTCTCCGCCTCGCCGGCATTCCACGGCCGCTAGTCGGCTGCCGCATCCCGCGGCCGCTAGTCGTCCGCCGTCATCACCGAAAGCATCGCGAGGCGGCAAACGCCGCCGGCGCTATCACTCTGTTCGTGTGCGGAGCGCCGGAAGGACCTCGCGGCCGAACAGCTCGACCGTCGCGATCGGGTCGCCCGCAAGGCTCACCGTGAACATCAATCTGGTGGCGCCGGCGGCGAGCGCCGCGCGCGCCTGCTCCACGCAGTCGTCCGGCGTCCCCGCGATGGCCAGACGCCGACGCAGGTAATCGAACAGACCGAGACGGCCGACGAGGCCCGCGTCCATCTCCGCGCGGCGGGTCGTGTACGTCGCACGCAGCTCACGGACCGCCGGCACCAGCGCGGCGGGGACGCCGCGCTCGGCGGGCGCCGCGCCCAAGATGTACGCGGCGACGAACCCGAGAATGTTCCCGAGCCTGGCGTGCGCGGCCTCACGGGTACGCGCGCAGTCGAGACACGCGATCCACCAGGCGTCGATGTCGTCGTCGGCGCGGCGAGTGTCCGCGGCGCCGGCCGCCAGCAGCCCGCGCGTGTGGCGGACGTGCTCGGCCTGCAGTCCGTAATTGACGAACGCGCCGTCGGCGACCGCGCCCGCTGCGCGGAGCGCGCCGGGTCCCGATGCGGCGGCATAGACGGGCACGCGCCGCCGCGCGGGCGGCAGCTGAACCACCGGACCGTCGGCCAGGGAGGCGCGCTCACCGGCAAGGAGGGCACGGATGAACGCGAGGCCCTCGCGGAACGTCGCGCCGCCCGACGCTCCCGCACCGACGTTGGCGACGCCGCTGTGACCGCGACCGATGCCGAGCACGAAGCGACCGCTCGCGACGTCATCGATCGAGGCGGCCGCGCCGGCGGTGATCGCGGGATGGCGAGTCACGAGGTTGGTGACGCACGCGGCGAGCCCGACGCGCTCGGTGCGTGCCGCTGCGAGCGCGAGAGCGACCCACATGTCCATCGCGTTGCCGGGCGTGTCGGCGACGCCGACGAGATCCCAGCCGTCGCGCTCGGCGAGGTGGACCATACGGGCCGTGTACTCCGCGGACCACGGCCAGAAGAAGAACCCGAACTGCGCCGGGCTCACCTCACGGCTTGACGGGCGGATAGCTTCGGTCGTACGGCGGCGTCTTGAGGAACTCCTCCGGCTTGTACGTCCAGAACTGCGACACCATCGGGTACGTGTGGATCACGGTGTTCTGCAGATGGCCGCCGACCTTCTCGACGCGGACGATGTAGACGTTTTCGGTGGGATTGCCGTACTCGTCGAGCTTGATGGGACCGCGCGGGTCCTCCGTCGTCTCGCTGGCGCGTCGCAGGGCGGCCAGTAGGCGGTCACGGTCTTCCACGTTGCCGCCCAGTGAACGCGCCGCCTCGATGATCCAGCGGCCCGAGCTGTACATGACCGCGTGGAAGTACGAGGGCGTCCGCTTGAGCTTCGCCTCGGCGAGCTTCATGAACACGCGGTTGGCTGGATTGTCGAGTGTCGGCGCCCAGATCATCGTCCCGATGTGCCCGATCACCTCGTCGCCCATGCCCTGCAACGCGGACTGATCGCTGAACACGCCGGTGCCGATGAGCGGCACCTTGCCGGCGAGCGCACTCTCGCCGTACTGCTTCGCGAAGCGCACGGCCTGCCCCGCGACGAAGACCTGGACGACCGCGTCGACGTCGCGCGGCACCTGCGTCAAATACGGCGCGAAGTCCATGACGTTCAGCGGCACCCACGTCTTCTGCACGACGCGTCCCCCGGCGTCCTCGAAGACACGCTGAAAGCCGCCGATGCCCTCGTACCCGAAGTTGTTGTCCATCGCGATCGCGGCGACGCGCCGATACTTGAGCGTCTTCGCCGCGTGATCGCCGAGCGCGTGCATCGGCTGGCTGGCCGCGAAGTTCGACCGAAGGAGATACTTCGCGACGCGACGCTTGGTGAGCTCGTCCGGCGTGGTCAGATAGAGCGAGGGCAGGCGGTCGCGCTCGATGTTCGGCACGAGCGCGTAGCCGATGTTGCTCAGCAGCACGCCGGTCAGGACGTGAATGCGATCCTGAGCGACCAGCTTCCGATACTTCGCCTGGGCGGTGCTCGGGTTGCCTTCGTCGTCCTCCTCGATCAGCTCGATCTTGCGACCGCCGACGTCATAGTTCGCCTGCTCGAAGGCCATCTTCAGTCCGTCGAGCATGTCCTTACCGGCGGCGGCGAAGATACCGGTGAGCGGGCCGAGATAGCCGACGCGGATCGATTCGGCCCCGGTGGCTGGTGCGGTGAGCAGGAGCGCGGCGAGCACGACGACGGCGGCAAGACGGATCATGGCGAACTCTCCGGCGAGTGCGTTATCGAACACGCGTGACGCTACGCCGCCCCCGCCGAGCCGTCAAACGGGATACGGACCCGGACCGCGCCGACATCACCGCCCGCCACGCGCTCGGCTCCGACGGAACAGCAGCACGAGCGGCACGCAGATCACGCCCGCGAGGCTGATCAGCCGGAAGTTGTCGAGGAACGCCAGCAGCGTTGCCTGGCGGCCGAGCATGCCATAGAGCATCGCGAGCGCCTGCGCCGGGGCGGTGGCGGGGTTGCCGCGTGCGGCGAGGGCCGACTGGGCCGTCTCCAGCCACTGCCGATACCGTGGGTCGTACGGCGTCAAGTGCGTGACCAGCGCGGCCTGGTGGGCCTGCGCGCTGCGCGCCAGAAACGTCGTCATCAGCGAGATGCCGACGCCGGCGCCGATGTTGCGCATGAGATTGTAGATGCCGGTGGCCTGGCCCATGCGCTCGCGCGGCAGGTAAGCCATCACGGTCGTCGACAGCGGCACGAAGATCAATCCGCTTGCCGCTCCGTTGAGCACCGTGGCGAACACGATGTTCGATCGCGCGATGTCGAGCGTCATGTGGCTGAACATCCAGCCCGACACGGCCATGGCCGAG
The DNA here is from genome assembly GCA_046723475.1 of Candidatus Methylomirabilota bacterium. GTDB lineage: Bacteria > Methylomirabilota > Methylomirabilia > Rokubacteriales > CSP1-6 > AR12. Next base: position 2,838 of record JBKOUQ010000237.1, on the reverse strand, counting down.
AAGCCGGTGGCGATGAGGAGCCGGCTGTCGACGACGCCGATCAGCCGTCCGACCAAGACCGCCGACACCATGGCGCCCAAGCCGCGCGGGCTCACCGCCAGGCCGCTGTCGAGGGCGGTGTAGCCGAGCAGGGTCTGCAGAAACAGCGGCAGCATGGCGGTGGTGCCATAGATGACGACGCCGAGCATGGTGATCAGGACAATGCCGACCGCGAAGTTTCGATCGGCCAGGACCGCGAATCTGACCACGGGCTCGTCGGTCGTCAGCTCGCGGATCACGAAGGCGATCATGGCCAGCGCCGAGACGACGGCAAGCGTGCGGATCAACGACGAGCTGAACCAGTCCGCCTCCTGGCCCTTGTCGAGCATGATCTGCAGCGCGCCCAGCCCGACCGACATGAATCCGAACCCGATGAAGTCCATGCGGCGCAGCTGCGTGCGCTCGAGGTACGGCGGGTCTTCGATGAAGCTCCAGACCATGAGCGCGGCCACGATGCCGATCGGCAGGTTGATGTAGAACACCCAGCGCCAGGAATACTGATCGGTGATCCATCCGCCGAGCGTCGGTCCGAGGATCGGGGCGACGATGACGCCCATCGAGAACGTCGCCATCGCCACGCCGCGGCGGGCGGGTGGAAAGCTTTCCATGAGAACGGCCTGCGCGATCGGCTGCAGCGCGCCACCGCCGACGCCTTGCAGCACGCGAGCCACGATCAGCATGCCGAGGCTCGTGGCGGCGCCGCAGGCCGCCGACGAGGCGGTGAAGAGCGCGATGCACGTGAGGAGGAACCGCTTGCGCCCGAACGCCGCGCTGAGCCACGCCGTGGTCGGCAAGATGATGGCGTTCGAGACGAGATAGCTCGTCAGGACCCACGTGGCCTCCTCCGGCGTGGCGGACAGCGTGCCGCCGATGTGCGGCAGCGCGACGTTGGCCACCGAGGTATCGAGCACCTCCATGAACGTCCCGAGCATGACGGACAGCGCGATCAGCCACGGGTTGAACCGCGGCCTCCACTCACCGTGCGGCGTGGAGGAGGGGGCCGCGCCGGTGCCGGTCTGGGGCTGGTCGGTCACGAGTGATGTTCCGTCACGACGAATGGACGTAACTGTAACGTGATTATAATATCTGAACGTGCCTACAAAATCGTTGAGCGCCCGCATGGCGGCCCCGCCGGGACGCAAGGCGCGCGAGCGCGCCATGCGCCAGGCGGAGGTCATCGCGGCCGCCCGGCAGCTCTTCGCGCGCCGCGGCTACCAGCGCAGCACCATGCTGCAGATCGCCGCCGCCTCCGAGCTGGCCCTGGGCACGCTCTACCAGCTGTTCGCGTCGAAGGAAGCGATTCTCTACGGCATGCTCGAGGGCTTCATCGACGGCGTGATCGAGCGCGTGCGACGCGAGACCGCGCGTCCAGGCGACGCCGCCGATGAACTGCAGCGTATTGTCCGCGCGCAGCTGGAGTTCTCCACGCAGAACGCCGACGTCCTGCACTTTTACCTGTCGGGATGGACGGGCTACGACGTCGGCGTCCGCCAGCGATTCGGCGAGCGCATCGACGCGAAATACGAGGCGTACCTGGACGCGCTGTCCGCCGTCTTCCGGCGCGGGATGCGCGAGCGCGCGTTCGGTCTGGCGCCGCCACGGCGTCTCGCCGTCGCGCTCGCCGGCATGATCCACGCGCTGATCCGGCGCTGGCTGCGCGAGCGAACCCTCAATCTGACCGCGGAAGGCGAGGCGCTCGTGCAGGTGCTGCTGCGAGGCGTGAACCGCGGTGGCGCGAGGAACGGGCGGGGCGCACGATGAGTGCCGACGTGCCGCGCGCCGACGAGGTGCGCTCGCCCATCGCCACGCCGGACATCGCCGCCGAAAACGGCTCGCGCTGGGCGCGCGAGTTCCATGCCTGGCAGCTGCGATCGCATCACCGGCCATCGTGGACGCGCGTGCTCGTCCTGGGTGTCCTGGGCCTCGTGCTGCTCGGCGCCATCGCGTACGGCATTTATCTCTGGCGCTACAGCCTCACCCACGTGTCGACCGACGACGCCTTCATGGCCGGCCACATCGCCGCCGTGAGCCCGCGTATTTCGGGGATCACCGTCGGCGTGCTCGTCAACGACAACCAGGACGTCAAGGCCGGTGACGTCCTGGTACGGCTCGATCCGCGCGACTACCAGGTGGCCGTCGTCCAGGCGGAGGCGGCGGTGGAAGCGGCGCGGGGCGACCTCGAAAACGCCGCGGCCAGTGTGCCCCTCGCGGACGAATCGACGCGCAGCTTGCTGGAGGAAGCCAACGCCTCGCTCGCCGCGAGCGGACACGGGCGACAGATCACCGAGCACGACCTCGAGCAGAAGCGCAACGACCTGGCGGCCAAGCAGGCGGCGGTCAGCGCCGCGCAGGCCGCGGTGCGGGCGGCGGAGTCCGACCACGAGCGGACGAAGCTCGATCGCGATCGTGCCCGGGCGCTGTTCGGCAAAGAGCTGGTCGCGCGGCAGGATCTGGATCACGCGGAGGCAGCGTTCGGGAGTGCCGAGGCCATGCTCGACGTCGCGCGGCATCGGCTGGCCCAGGCTCGCGACGACGCGGCGCAGGCGGCGGGTGCCGTGCGCTCGCAAGAGTCTGCGGTGGCCCAGGCGGCCGAGCGCGTCGCCCAATCGCGGGCGGCAATGGGCAATGCGCAGAGTCAGCGGCAGCAGGTGAAGGTCCGGCGGGCGCAGGTCGACGCCTCGCGCGGGCGTTTGCAGATCGCGCTCGCCAATCTGCAGCAGGCGCAGCTCAATCTCGACTACGCGACGATCCGCGCGCCGATCGCGGGTCGTGTCACCAAGAAAGCGGTCGAGCTCGGGC
>JBKOUQ010000309.1:0-31125 GCA_046723475.1 Candidatus Methylomirabilota bacterium | reverse complement strand
TTCCGCCGCACCAATGCCGACTGGAACGCGCTCCCCGCGAAGGTGGCCATTCAGCTCAATGACACCCACCCGGCGCTGGCCGTGCCCGAGCTCATGCGAATCCTGCTCGACGAGGCGCACCTCGGCTGGGACGAGGCCTGGGATCTCACCCGACGGACGCTCGCCTACACGAATCACACACTCTTGCCCGAGGCACTCGAGAAGTGGCCGCTGGCGTGGTTCGAACTGCTGCTGCCGCGACATCTCGAGATCATTTTCGAGATCAACCGCCGCCTCCTCGACGAGGTCCGGACCCGCTTTCCGGGCGACGGCGGCCGCGTGGAGCGCGTCAGCCTCGTCGACGAGCGCGGCGAGCGCAAGATTCGCATGGCGAACCTCGCGATCGTCGGCTCGCACAGCACCAACGGCGTGGCCGCCATCCACTCCGGGCTGCTGCGCACGACGACGGTCAAGGATTTCGCCGAGCTCTACCCCGAGCGCTTCAACAACAAGACCAACGGAGTGACGCCGCGGCGCTGGCTGCTGCTGGCGAACCCGGCGCTTGCCGGCACGATCACCAGCGCGATCGGTGACGGCTGGATCACCGACCTCGATCAGCTCCGGCGCCTCGCCCCGCTCGCGAACGACGCCGGTTTCCTCGACGCATTCCGCACGGCGAAGCGTGCCGCCAAAGCGCGATTTGCGGACTGGCTGCGGTCATCGGCCGGGCTGACGGTGGACCCGGAGACGATCTTCGACAGTCAGGTCAAGCGCATCCACGAATACAAGCGGCAGCTGCTCAACGCGCTCCGGATCGTGGTGCTCTACAAGCGGCTTCGCGACAACCCGAAGCTGTCGATGCCGCCCCGGACGTTTTTCTTCGCCGGCAAGGCGGCGCCGGCCTACCGGCTTGCCAAGGTGATCATCAAGCTCCTCAACAACCTGGCCGGCACGATCGACGCCGACCCCGCCGTGCGCGGCCGGCTGAAGGTCCTGTTCCTGCCGGAGTACTGCGTGTCGCTCGCCGAGCGCCTGATTCCCGCGAGCGACGTCTCCAACCAGATCTCGACCGCCGGCTACGAGGCGAGCGGCACCAGCAACATGAAGTTCATGATGAACGGCGCGCTCACGATCGGCACGCGCGACGGCGCGACGATCGAGATGGCCGAGGAAGCCGGCGAGCAGAACTTCTTCCTGTTCGGCCTCACGGCCGAGCAAGTCGCCGCCAGCCGCGGCTGGTACGGCCCTCGGTGGCACTACGAGCACGAGGCGGAGACGTGCGCCGCCCTCGATCTGATCTTTTCCGACCACTTCAGCCCCAACGAGCCCGGGGTCTTCGCCCCGTTGCGCGATGCGTTACTCACGGCGGGCGACCATTATATGCACCTGGCCGACCTGGGCTCCTATCTCGAGGCGGACCAGCGGCTGGTGCAGCTCTATGCCGATCCGAAAGGATGGGCGCAGAAGGCCATCCTGAACGTGGCGGCCTCGGGCAAGTTCTCCAGCGACCGCACCATCGCGGAATACGCCGCCGAGATCTGGAATGCCACGCCATGCCCGGTCGATTGACAGAAGGAGCATCGTGACGATGACTGACGACACCGAAAGCATTGCGAAAACATTGGTCGCCGACGGCAAAGGCATTCTCGCCGCCGACGAGACGCCGGGCACGCTGACCAAGCGGTTCGACGCGCTCGGGATCCGGTCCACCGAGCAGAGCCGGCGCACCTATCGGGAAATGCTCTTTACGGCGCCCGACGCGGCCGCCTCGATCAGCGGCGTGATCATGCAGGACGAGACGATCAGACAGAAGAGCTCCATGGGGACGCCACTGCCACAGGTGCTCGCGACCCAGGGGATCGTGACAGGGATCAAGGTCGATACCGGCGCGAAACCCCTCGCCCTCTCGTCGGGCGAGACCATCACCGAGGGGCTCGACGGGCTCCGCGAGCGTCTCGCGGAATATCGGGGCATGGGTGCGCGCTTCGCGAAATGGCGCGCCGTGATCCACATCGCCGACGGGCTGCCGAGCGGCGCCTGCGTGCGCGCAAACGCGCATGCGCTCGCACGCTACGCCGCGCTCTGTCAGGAGGCGAGCCTCGTCCCCATCGTCGAGCCCGAAGTCTTGATGGACGGGGCGCACTCCATCGAGCGCTGCGAAGAAGTCACCAGCAGCGTGCTGCACGCCGTGTTCCAGGCCCTCGTCGAGCAGCGCGTCTCGCTGGAGTCGATGCTGCTCAAGCCGAACATGGTGGTTGCGGGCAAGGCGAGCTCGCGTCCGGCGTCCGTGCAGGAGGTTGCGACGGCCACGCTGCGCTGCCTGCTCCGTAACGTGCCGGCGGCGGTGCCTGGCATCGTGTTCCTGTCCGGCGGTCAGAGCGACCGACTGGCCACCGCACATCTGAACGCGATCAATCGGCTGCCCGGGCCCAAGCCCTGGAAGCTCAGCTTTTCCTACGGGCGCGCGCTTCAAGATGCCGCGCTCGAGGCGTGGCACGGGCGGGACGAGAACCTGAAAACCGCGCAGGACGCATTCTCGCACCGCGCCCGTTGCAATGGGGCCGCGAGTCTCGGCCGATATAGCGATGACATGGAGGCGAGCCCGGCGGATCGCGCGCAACGCCACGAGGTGCACGACGACTGATACGGGACGATCGCCGGCCGCGCCGGCGATCGCGGCCGATGACCACGGGATTGGAACTCGGAGGAGGCAACGATGGGAAGCCCGCTCTCGGACAAAGAACTCGCGCTGACAGATGCATACTGGCGTGCCGCAAACTATCTGTCGGTCGGCCAGATCTATCTCTACGACAACCCGCTGCTCAAGAAGCCGCTGACGAAGGAACACATCAAGCCGAGGCTCCTCGGGCACTGGGGCACGACGCCGGGGCTCAACTTCATCTACGCGCACCTGAACCGGCTGATCAAGAAACACGACCTCAACATGCTGTACATCGCCGGTCCGGGGCACGGCGGGCCCGCCCTCGTCGCCAACGCCTATCTCGAAGGCACCTACAGCGAGGTCTACCCGAACATTTCCCTCGACGAGGACGGGATGAAGCGACTCTTCACGCAGTTCTCGTTCCCCGGCGGGATACCGAGCCACGTTGCGCCGGAAACTCCGGGCTCGATGCACGAGGGCGGCGAGCTCGGGTACGCGGTCTCGCACGCGTACGGGGCCGCGTTCGACAACCCCGACCTCATCGTCGCCTGCGTGGTCGGCGACGGCGAGGCGGAGACCGGGCCGCTCGCGACGAGCTGGCATTCCAACAAGTTCTTGAACCCGCTGACCGACGGCGTCGTGCTGCCGATCCTGCATTTGAACGGCTACAAGATCGCCAACCCCGCCGTCCTGGCCCGGGTCAGTCACGAGGAGCTGGACGACCTGTTCCGCGGCTACGGCTACACGCCCTATTTCGTCGAGGGGAGCGAACCCGCAGTGATGCATCAGCTCATGGCGGAGACGCTCGACGCGATCGTCTCCGACATCCAGCGGATCAAGGACGACGCGCGCCGTCACGGCGCCACTGCGCGCCCACGCTGGCCCATGATCATCCTGCGCACACCCAAGGGCTGGACCTGCCCCAAGGAGATCGACGGAAAGCGAACGGAGGACTACTGGCGCTCGCACCAGGTGCCGATGGGCGAGATGCACGACAACCCGGAACACGTGCAGATCCTCGAGCAGTGGATGAAGAGCTACAAGCCCGAGGGGCTCTTCGGCGACACGGGTCGGCTCAGGTCCGATCTGGCCGCGCTGCCTCCTCGAGGCAGCCGCCGCATGAGCGCGAACCCGCATACCAACGGCGGCCTGCTCCTTCGTGACCTGCGTCTGCCGGACTTCCGCGACTATGCCGTCAACGTGCGGACCCCGGGGGCGGCCACCGCGGAGTCGACCCGCGTCATGGGGAAATTCCTCCGGGACGTGATGAAGCTCAACACGGAGAGCCGGAACTTCCGGCTCTTCAGTCCCGACGAGAGCAACTCGAATCGCTGGCAGGACGTGCTCGACGTCACCAATCGCGCCTGGATGGGAGACACCGCGGCCTGGGACGACCACCTGGCGCCGGACGGCCGGGTGATGGAGATGCTCAGCGAGCACCAGTGCCAGGGCTGGCTCGAGGGCTATCTGCTCACCGGCCGCCACGGCTTCTTCTCGTGCTACGAGGCCTTCATTCACATCATCGACGCGATGTTCAACCAGCACGCCAAGTGGCTGAAGGTCTGCAACGACATCCCGTGGCGTCGTCCCATCGCGTCGCTCAACTATCTCCTCTCGTCGCACGTCTGGCGGCAGGATCACAACGGCTTCAGCCACCAGGATCCCGGCTTCATCGACCACGTCGTCAACAAGAAAGCCGAGGTCGTCCGCGTGTACTTGCCGCCCGACGCCAACTGCCTGCTCTCGGTCACGGACCACTGCCTGCGCAGCCGGAACTACGTCAACGTGATCGTCGCGGGCAAGCAGCCGGCGCCGCAGTGGCTCACGATGGACGAGGCGATCAAGCACTGCGCCGCCGGGCTCGGGATCTGGGAGTGGGCCAGCAACGACCGGGACACCGAGCCCGACGTAGTAATGGCGTGCTGCGGAGACGTCCCGACGCTGGAGACGCTGGCCGCCGTCGACCTCCTGCGCCGGCACGCGCCCGACCTGAAGGTGCGCGTCGTCAACGTCGTGAACCTCATGAAGCTGCAGCCGCCCAGCGAGCACCCGCACGGGATCTCCGATCATGATTTCGACGCCCTGTTCACGACGGACAAGCCGATCGTGTTCGCCTTCCACGGCTACCCGTGGCTCATCCACCGGCTCACCTACCGGCGCAACGGCCACAAGAACCTCCACGTGCGCGGCTACAAGGAGGAAGGGACGACCACGACGCCGTTCGACATGTGCGTCCTGAACGATCTCGACCGCTTCCATCTGGTGAGCGACGTGATCGATCGCGTGCCGAAGCTGGGTGCGCGCGCCGCGTACGCGAAGCAGGCGATCCGCGACAAGCTCATGGAGCACAAGGCGTACATCGCGCGATTCGGCGACGACATACCCGAGATCACGGGCTGGAAGTGGGGGCAAGAGGCCGCGGCCTCCGCGAGCGGGCGTTCGACCGAAGCCGACAACATCTGAGCAGACACGATGCGGATCAGCAGGCCCGTGACTGTCCGATCAGCACGCCTTGCGAATGCCTGGCGGCAACTGCAACGTGGCCGCCAGGCCTCTGCCCCCACTGACGTTCGGCAAGCCAATGACGCCGTGAACACGTGGAATGCGCCGCTCGTCGGCGACGCGGTGGCGTGATGGCATTTCAGTCGAAGATCGCCGACCTCGGTCGACTGCAGGAGATCATCGCGGTCTTCACCGTCGCCGGCTTCGGTGACTTCTTCAAACAGATGGGGCTCGAGACCGCAATGGAGCGGACGGGAAAGCTCCTCGGGTGGAAGTATGCGGAGGAGATCGCGCACCTCGAGCGCCCGCAACGGGTCCGTCGCGTGCTCGAGATCCTTGGGCCGACGTTCATCAAGGTCGGCCAGATTCTCGCGACCCGCCCGGATCTCTTCGGTCCCGACTGGATCGCCGAATTCGAAAAACTCCAGGCGCAAGCCCCGCCGATGGACTTCAAAGAGCTGCGGCCTCAGATCGAAAACGATTTGGGAGCGCCGCTCGAGGACGTCTTTGCGTACGTCGATCCCGCACCGCTCGCGGCCGCCTCGGTGGCTCAGGTTCACCGCGCGACGCTGAAAGACGGGACCGCCGTCGTGCTGAAGATCCAGCGGCCCGGGATCCGCCCGACGATCGAATCGGATATGCGACTGCTGTCCTATCTGGCCTCGTTGGCGGAAAAGAGCGTGCCTGAGCTCGCGGCCTATCGTCCGCACAAGATCGTGCAGCAGTTCGTGAAGTCGCTCCAGAACGAGCTGAACTTCATGACCGAAGCACACAACGCCGAGCAGGTCGCGGCCAATTTCGACGGCCACCACGACATCGTCATTCCGAAGATCTATTGGGAATGGACGAAGGAACGCATCAATGTCCAGGAATTCGTCGACGGAATCCCCGGCGTGGACGTTGGTGCCATCGATGCCTCCGGCATGGATCGCAAGCGCATTGCCCAGACTGGGGCCAGTGCCGTGCTGAAGATGATCATGATCGACGGGCTATTCCACGCCGATCCTCATCCGGGCAATTTTTTCATCTTGCCGGGCGAACGCATCGCGTTCATCGACTTCGGCATGGTCGGACGTGTCTCCGAGGTCCGACGGCGACAGATCATGACGCTGCTGGGGTCGTTGCACCAGAACGACGCCGACAGCCTCTGCACGATCCTTCTCGAATGGTCCGACAGAGAAGGCGACGACCCGGGTGAGCTGCGCGGAGGCGTCGAGGAATTTCTGGCGAAGTATGCCGGCAAACCCATGGGCCTCATGGATTTGTCGGCCATGGTCGGGGACTTGTTGGCCCTGGTCCGAGACAACAAGCTCACCATGCCGCCCGATCAAGCTATGCTGCTCAAAGTCTTCGTCTCCCTCGACGGCGCATTCAAGAAGCTCGACCCTGGCTTCGATGTCATGGTGGCCATGCAGCCGACGCTTCATGAGGCGGTCATCGATCAGTTGTCTCCGCTCGCTCTGGGCAAGCGCGGGCTCAAAGTTCTCACGCAATATGTGGAGCTGTTCGCCGACCTGCCGAAGGAAATACGCCGCGGGCTCTATACCGCGAAGACCGGCAATCTGAAGATTCGCGTCGAGCTGAGCGACGTACGCGAAATTCAACGCACCGTGATGCGAGCCGGTCGCCTGCTCGCCATGGCGGGCCTTACCTCAGCCCTGTTGATCGGAACGTCTATTTTCATGTCTCTGAAAAAGAAGCCCGAGGAATGACCACGTGAAAAAATCTGGGTTGAGCTTGGCTCGAGGTAGCGAACGATGACGAAGAAAACGGACGAGCTGTGCGTGAACACCATCCGGACGCTGGCCATGGACGCCGTACAACGGGCGAACTCCGGTCACCCGGGAACGCCGATGGCGCTGGCGCCGGTGGCCTACTGTCTCTGGCAACGCTTCCTACGCTTCGATCCGCGCCATCCGATCTGGCCCAATCGCGACCGGTTCGTCTTGTCGGCCGGCCACGCGTCCATGCTGCTCTATGCCATGCTCCACCTGACCGGAGTCCGCGCGGTCAACCCCAAGTATGAAACGCTCGGACAGCCGTCGGTCACGCTCGAGGACATCAAGCGGTTTCGGCAGCTCGACAGCAAGTGTCCCGGTCATCCCGAGTATCGCTGGACGTCGGGCGTCGAGACGACCACAGGGCCGTTGGGACAGGGCGTGGCCACGAGTGTCGGGATGGCGATCGCCGAGCGCGGGCTGGCGAGCTACTTCAATCGGCCGGGGTTCGAGCTGTTCGACTACGACGTCTACGCGCTCTGCGGCGACGGGTGCATGATGGAGGGCATCTCCGGCGAGGCGGCCTCGCTCGCCGGGCACCTCAAGCTCGCCAACCTGTGCTGGATCTACGACAACAACCACATCACCATCGAGGGCAACACGGCGCTGGCGTACAGCGACGACGTGGCGACCCGCTTCATCGGGTACGGCTGGAACGTGACACGCGTGGGCGACGCCAACGATCTGGAGATGCTCGCGCGGGCCTTCGAGGCGTTCAAGCACACGACCGACCGACCGACGCTCGTGATCGTCGACAGCCACATCGCCTACGGCGCGCCGCACAAGCAAGACACGAGCGCGGCGCACGGAGAGCCGCTGGGCCGCGAGGAAATCAAGCTCGCCAAGCGGAGCTACGACTGGCCCGAGGACGCCGAGTTCCTCGTCCCCGAGGGCGTCCGTGAGCATTTCGAGGCCGGCATCGGCGCACGGGGGCAGGCGCTCCACGACGCCTGGTGGACTATGTTCGAGGCGTACAAGCGCGAGTATCCCGAGCTCGCCGAGCACGGCTATCGCATGCTCCGGCGGGAGCTGCCGGACGGCTGGGACACGGCATTGCCCGTATTCGTCGCCGATCCAAAAGGCCTCGCGACGCGAGACGCATCGGGCCACGCACTGAACGCCATCGCCCGGAATGTGCCGTGGCTCATCGGCGGATCGGCGGACCTCGGGCCGTCGTGCAAGACGCGGCTGACCTTCGAGGGCGCCGGGGATTTCAGCGCCGAGCACGGAGCCGGCAGGAACCTGCACTTCGGCATCCGGGAGCACGCGATGGGTGCTGTGCTCAACGGCTTGTCGCTGTCGAAGATGCGACCGTTCGGGTCGGGATTCCTGATCTTCAGTGACTACGGACGCGGGGCGATGCGCCTGAGCGCGTTGATGGAAATTCCGGTGATCTACATCTTCACCCACGATTCGATCGGCGTGGGGGAAGACGGGCCGACCCACCAGCCGGTCGAGCATCTCGCGTCCCTGCGCGCGATTCCCGGATTGATCACGCTTCGACCCGCGGATGCCAACGAAGCGGTGGAAGCCTGGCGTGTGATCATGCAGCTCCGTCACGAGCCGGTGGCGCTGATCTTGACGCGGCAGGCGCTGCCGATCGTTGATCGGGCCAGATATGCGTCGGCCGAGGGCCTGCAGCGCGGGGCGTACGTTCTCGCGGATGCCGACAACGGAAAGCCCGACGTCCTGCTGCTCGCCACCGGAAGTGAAGTGTCCCTGTGCCTCGAGGCGTACGAAAAGCTCAACGCCGAAGGCATCAAAGCCCGGGTCGTGAGCATGCCGTCGTGGGAGATGTTCGAGCACTACTGTCGCGACCATCCTGGCTATCGCGAGCAGGTCCTCCCGGATTCGGTGACCGCGCGTGTCTCTGTGGAACAGGGGGCGACCCTCGGGTGGGCGCGCTACGTCGGCCGGCACGGTCGCAGCATCGGCATGGAGACCTTCGGGGCGTCCGCGCCACTGAAAGAGCTGCAGAAGAAGTTCGGCTTCGTCCCCGCAACCATCATCGGCGCGGCCAGGGCGCAGATCGCCAGCGCGAGGAGGTAATCCCATGCTGGTGGCCATCGGCGCGGATCATGCGGGCTTCGAGTTGAAGGAGGCGGTGAAGACGGTCCTCGCCGCCGAGCATCACGAGGTCGTCGACGTCGGGACCCACAGCCTGGATCCGGTCGATTATCCCGACTACGCGCAAGCCGTCGGCGCGGCCGTGCGGGAGTCCAGGGCCGAGCGCGGCATCCTCCTCTGCGGCAGCGGCGTCGGCGCCTCGATGGTCGCGAATAGGATCCCTGGCATCCGCGCCGGCCTGTGCCATGACACGTACTCCGCGCACCAGGGCGTCGAGCACGACGACATGAACGTGCTCGTGCTCGGCGGGCGCGTCATCGGCATCGAGCTCGCCCGCGAGCTCATTCGCGCATTTCTGAACGCGCGCTTCACGGGCGAGCCCCGTCACCTGCGCCGCCTCGCCAAGCTGACCGCGCTCGAGAACCGCCTGCGCGCGCTCGAAGTATTCGGACAGTCCGTGTGGCTCGACTACATCCGTCGCAGTCTGATCGAGAGCGGCGAGCTGCGCCGCTTGATCGCGGAAGACGGCGTACGCGGGGTCACGTCCAACCCGGCGATCTTCGAGAAGGCCGTCGCCGGCAGCTCCGATTACCGAGAGGTGCTGGAGGCGCCGGAGGCGCGAGCGCTGGACGCGAAGACGCTGTACGAGAGGCTCGCCGTCCGCGACGTCCAGGACGCGTGCGATGCGCTTCGGCACGTGTACGAGGAGACCGACCGGCGGGACGGCTACGTCAGCCTCGAGGTGTCCCCGTTCCTGGCGCACGACACGACGGGCACGTTGAGCGAAGCCCGGCGGCTCTGGTCCGCGGTCGGGCGGGACAACGTGATGATCAAGGTCCCGGCCACCGACGAGGGTGTGCGCGCCATCGAGCAGCTCATCAGCGAGGGCATCAACGTCAACGTGACGCTGCTCTTCGCCCTCGACGCGTACGAGCGGGTCGCGGAGGCGTACATCGCGGGGCTCGAGAGGCTGGTCGCCCGCGGTGGTGACGCGACGCGGATCGCGAGCGTGGCCAGTTTCTTTATCAGCCGGATCGACACCGCCGTCGATGCACTGATCGCCAGGCGCCTGCAGGCATCGACGAACGCGCGAGAGCGCACTGTGCTGAAAAGCCTCGCCGGTCGGGTGGCCATCGCAAATGCCAAGCTCGCCTACCAGCGCTACCAGGAGCTCTTCAGCGGACTGCGCTGGCAGGCGCTCGCCGCCCGCGGAGCCCGGACCCAGCGCCTGCTGTGGGCGAGCACGGGCGTGAAGAACCCGACCCATCGCGACGTGCTCTACGTCGAAGAGCTCATCGGTCGCGATACGGTGAACACGATTCCGCCGGCAACACTCGACGCGTTTCGAGATCACGGACGGCCGCGCGCGAGCCTCACCGACGATATCGACGCCGCCCGCGACGCGATGGATGAGCTCGCGCAAACCGGAATCTCCATGAACGATGTGACCGACAGGCTCCTCGCCGAGGGAGTACAGCTCTTCGAGGATGCCTTCGCCAAGCTCCTGAACGCCGTGGAGACCCAGAGCAAGGAAGCGGGAGCGGGAAGAATCAATCGGCTGACCTACACGGTGCCTGAGCCGCTGGCCGCCGCGGTGAAGGATTCGCTGGCGGAATGGCGCGCCCAGGGCAAGGTGAGACGGCTTTGGGGTCGGGATGCGTCGCTGTGGAGCGGCAAGGACGAGGCACACTGGCTCGGCTGGCTCGGCATCACGAACGACCAGCTGGCCCACATCGAGCGGTTGACCGCCCTCGCCCATATGGTCCGCAGCGCGAGCTTTTCCCATGCGCTCCTGCTGGGGATGGGAGGATCGAGCCTCGGGCCTGAAGTGCTGAAGATGACCTTCGAAAAGATCCCGGGCTTCCCCGAGCTGCACGTGCTCGATTCCACCGACCCCGCCCAGGTGCAGACGTTCGAGAACAAGATCGATCTCAAGAACACGCTCTTCGTCGTGTCCAGCAAGTCGGGCTCCACGCTCGAGCCGAACATCTTCAAGCAGTACTTCTTCGACCGCCTGACGCAGCTCGTCGGCGTCCAGGGAGCCAGCCGGCGCTTCCTCGCCATCACCGACCCGGGCTCGAAGCTGCAGCAGCTCGCCGAGAGCGACGGCTTTCGACACGTCTTCTTCGGCTGGCCGGATATCGGCGGACGCTACTCCGTGCTGTCAGATTTCGGCCTGGTCCCGGCTGCCATCATGGGGGTGGACGTGGCGAAGCTCCTGGACCGGACCGAGGCGATGGTCTCCGCGTGTATGCCGTCGGTGCCGGCTGGAGAGAACCCCGGTGTCGTGCTCGGCGCCATCCTCGGCGTCGCGGCGCGCAATTTCGGGCGCGACAAGGTCACGATCATCGCGTCGCCCGGCCTGCAGGCTCTCGGCGCCTGGCTGGAGCAGCTGCTGGCGGAGTCGACGGGCAAGGACGGCACGGGTCTGATCCCCATCGATCGCGAAGCTCTCGGCCCGCCCGAGGTCTACGGCGACGACCGTCTCTTCGTCTATCTCCGGTTGCTGGCGGCGCCCGATGCCGCCCAGGACAGAGCAGTGGCCGAGCTCGAACGAGTCGGTCATCCGGTCGTTCGCATCGGCGTCGACGACCCGTACGACCTCGGCGAGGAATTCTTTCGCTGGGAGATGGCGACCGCCGTGGTCGGTTCGATTCTTGGCATCCACGCGTTCGATCAGCCGGACGTTGAGGCCAGCAAACACGTGACGCGGAGACTGACCGCCGAGTACGAGCGAACCGGGGCGTTACCCGCGGAGATACCGATCTTCACCGGGGACGGGATGAAGCTCTTCACCGACGAGAAGAATGCGAACGCATTGAGCGGTCTGTTGCACGGCGAGCCGACGCTGGCGGGGTACTTCACCGCGCACCTCAGCCGGCTGGGCGCCGGCGATTACTTCGCACTGCTCGCGTACATCGAGATGAAGGAGGCGCACGAGCGCGTGTTGCAGGCGATCCGCGTGGCGGTTCGCGACGCCGGGCATGTTGCGACATGCGTGGAATTCGGGCCGCGCTTCTTGCACTCGACGGGCCAGGCCTACAAGGGGGGACCGAACACGGGCGTGTTCCTGCAGATCACGTGCGATGACGCGGTCGACCTGCCGGTGCCGGGACAGAGCTACACGTTCGGTGTCGTGAAGGCGGCCCAGGCGCGCGGCGATTTCCAGGTCCTGGTCGAGCGCAACCGCCGCGCCCTCCGCGTTCATCTGGGCTCGGATGTCGCCGGGGGGCTCGCGAGGCTGCATCGTCTCCTCACCGTCGCCCTGCAGGACCGAAGCCGCCGGCCGATGACGGCGGATCGCGGAGGACCGCGGTGACGCAGACGTCACAGTCGACGCGGCCGGAGGCGATCAGCCTGGCCGACGAGGCACGCGCCAACGACGTCGTGCTCGGCGCCGTCCTCGGTCTCTGGGACGTGGTCAACAACCTGACCCGCCTGCGACCGTCTCGGCGAGACCGGTACCGGGTCACGATCTTCGGCTCGGCGCGCGCCACGCCGGGGAGCTTCGGCTACGAGGAGACCAGGCGCGCGGCCGCGATGCTGGCCGCTATGGGGTGCGACATCGTGACCGGCGGCGGGCCGGGCCTGATGCAGGCCGCCAACGAAGGAGCGTCGACCGCCCCCGAGCGGGCGCGGTCCATCGGCATCCGCGTCGAGCTGCCTTTCGAGCAGGACGTCAACGCCTTCGTCGCGCAGGCGTTCCGACACCGCACGTTCTTCACACGCCTGCATCAGTTCGCGATCGGCTCCGACGCGTTCATCGTCGCGCCGGGCGGCATTGGCACGGTCCTGGAGATGGTCATGATCTGGCAGCTGCTGCAGGTGAGGCACCTACAGGAGACACCGCTGATCCTCGTCGGGCCAACGTGGCCGGCCCTGATCGAGTGGGCCCGGCAGGCGATGCTCGCCTTCGACCCGCCCCTGGCCGATGCCGAGGACCTCGCGATCCCGCGTTGCGTGGCGGGCGCCGACGAGGCCCTCGCGATCATCCAGGCCCATCACGCCGCGTGGCTCCGCGATCAGCCGGCAAGAGATCCTAACGCGTGAGGACACCGGCGTCATCGTCATGCTCGCTGTGATTGCCGCGCCCGGTATCCGCAGCTCAGCCGGTCTCCGGCGCGCAACGTCACGACGGCTCACGAGCCGACTCGCTTCCGGCCGGCCTCGAAGATCTCCCGCATCTTGCGCGCCATCACGCTGCTCCCCATTTTGCGCTTCATGGATCCGCCAACGCCGGCCACCTGGTCGGTGAAGGCGTGGGTGGCCAGGACGACCACCGTCCCTTCGGGAACTGGCAGGAAACCCGCGACGGTCTGTTCGCCGTTGTAGCTCGTGCTCGCGTAGAACGGTCGCTTGACGAGCGCGTACGCCGCACCGTCCGGGACCGCGATCAGGTGAGTCAAGACGTATGTCGCCTTGCCGTCGATCAGGGACTTGTCCCAGAAAAAAGTCTCCCGCATCTGCGCGACGGTGGCCGTGGGGTAGCCGAGCAGGACGGTCTGGAGGGCGGGCAGGTACGTCTTCAGGCCGGGTGTCGCCTCGCTCGCCTCGCGCAGATCGGTGGCATGATCGGTGACGCGGCCGCCACCGCGCTGATAGGGCGCGATACCGCTCAGGCCGGCGGTTCGATACGCCTGGTAGCGGCGGAGCAGCAACGTTCGGAGCTCCTGCAGGACCGCCTGCGCACTGCCGCCCGCGCCCGACAGGGCCGCGAACTCACCGACGCTGAGGTTAAAGATTCCCTCCGGCCTCGCAGTCGACAGCGCCCGCGCCTCGTCGCTCGTGATCTCCAATCTCGAGAAGTCGGCCAGACTGCCGACGCCCTTGAGCTCGGCGTACGCCTGCACCTGAGCGTCCGCGGTGACGAGATCGCCGGACATGACGCGGTCGCCCAGGACGGCCGGGGACGACTTGACGAGGAACGCGATGGCGAACGAGAGATCCCGGTCGCTCACTCGCGGCACGTCGGCAGTGATGAACTCCCCGCCGAGGACTCGCTGCCGGTCGGCGGCGGACAGGTGCATGTCGGTCAGCACCTGCTCCGCGCTCAGCGATGCCGATGCGGCTGACCGCATTGCCAACCCGGCGGAGCCGGCCAGCAGGGCGAGCACGCGTCGACGGTTCATGGTCACCCGCTCGTTCTCCTCCGACTCGACGCTTCGTCGGAATGGTGACCGAGGACTGTGGGACACTGGTCTCGGACGAATGCGTATCGCCGTCATTTCGGACCTCCACATCGGTGCTGATGACTTCTCGCCGACGGGCTTCGGCGAGTTTCTCGACCATCTCGAGCGGGAGCACGACGAGATCATCCTGTTGGGAGACGTCTTCGAGTGCTATTTCCCGGTCCTACCCTGGCGGGCCCTGGCCGAGTACGATCGCCTCGACCGGCTCCATCGAGACATCACGCATCGCTTCCGCTCGGCGAAGTACACGATCCTCTCGGGAAACCACGACATGGTCGCGCGGCGAGCGCGCGGCATTCCGTCGAGGACGGAGCGCACTCACAACGGATACCGAGTCCTGCTTTCCCACGGTCACGAGAACGAGTCCGCCTTCGGCAGCGCCGCCAAGGTTCGTCTCGTCGAGCTGTACATGTGGCTCGTATACCGGCTCAAGCGCATCGGCCTGCCCGCGCTCTACCACTACAGCTACCGCATGGACTACGAGCTCAACATGAAGGACGGCGGAGCCGGCCACCTGGAGGCCGCTCGCGATCTCGTCCAGCGTGGCTACGACGTCGTCGTCTTCGGTCACACGCACGTGGCCCGACACGTCGAGCTTCGCGGAAGAGGCACCTATATCAACACCGGCGACTGCGTCCGGCGCCGGATGTACGCCTGCCTCGACCTCGAACGGCGCGAGTGCCGGCTGTTCGAATTTCCCGGGCGGCGCGTCGCGACGGAGCGTGAAGACGAACGTCATTCGTAATAACGCGATTTCTCGCCGGGTCTGGCCGTCGGCGAGCCGGCGCCTGGACCGAGCTCTGCGTCGGCCGCTCGCCCGATGGCGGCAATCACGTACGGAAAATCGTCCTGGGTCACCATGGTGCTCCCCGACCTGGGCATCGGGAATCCGTTCGTGATCAGCCGCTTCTCCGGCTCGATTTCGAGCGTCGCCATCTGGCGGAACGGCACCTCGCCGAGGCGGTCAGGTACGCTGAGGCGGAGCGGTCGCCAGTCGCCCTGGCAATAGCCGTCGAACTCCGTCCGCGCCGCCGGCAGCGTCGAGAAGCTCCCTGCGTCTTCGACCTTCCACGGAGACAGCTCGGGCCCGATGCTGAAATTGCGGTGTCGCACGAGCCGATTGTCCGGAATCTGCTTGGTCGAGTCCCACCAGATGCCGTCGACGTACTGAAACGCCCGGCGGGTCGCCCCCCGAGGCAGCGGCCCCAGTTTGGTGAGGGCATCCTTCAGCAGCGCGGTGACCGCCGCATCGTAGGCGAGCTCGGTCGGCGGAGTATGACGGCGGATGACGGTGCCGGCGATCTTCGCGCCCACGAGGTTGGAGTAGATGTCTTCCGGCGAGAAGGCAGACGGCCGCTCGGAGAAGGGCGTGGACGACCAGCCATACCACGTCGCGATCTCGTGCCAGATTCCCGCCTGGTGATCGAGCCACTCCGCGAGACCGGTGACCACTTCCCTCACGCCATGCAGCCGCACGAGCTGGCGGTCGAGCGGCTTGACGACGATGCGACGTCTCGCCCCTTCCGCGACGAGAGGGATCGTGCCTCCGCTGGCGATGATTCGCGCGACCTGCGAGGCGAGATAGATGGTGCGATCCGCGTTGTCGCGCACGTGAGCGACGTCGATGAATCCGCCGCGGCAGGTGTACAGAATGCCGGATGCCTCGTCGGACACGACGCGCTTGTCCATGCCCGCCTGTAGCGCCACCGCTCCCTTGTTGAACCGATGGGTCCCGAGCGACGCCACTTCGAGGACGTAGCGGATCTCGTAGCCGGGAACCGGGATCGACCCGACCTGCACGCCGATGTCGTTACCAAAGATGCAGCAGGGCCGCAGGCGGGTCGGCTCGGGAACGTTGGGAATGTCCGCAGCGTTCAGTCCCTTGAAAAACGTCGTGTCAATCTCCGTGTCGTCCAGATCCGCCACGTGCCATTTTTCCGCCGATCCCGCAAGGACGACGAGCGACAGCACTGCGAGCAACACCGTGCAGGCCAGGAGCCGATACCGGGACACTGCTGGCTTCAACGGCCCTCACCGTTCCGGATATGTACATCGCGCTGGGGGAATGGGATCTCGATCTTGGCCGCCGACAGCGCGCCGTGGACGGCGATCGCGAGCTCGCTCCGGAACGACTCCGCGTCGTCAACCTTCGTCCATGCGCGGAGCTGGAAGTTCAGCGCGCACTCACCGAACCCGATGCACAGCGCGACCGGCGGCGGATCCGAGACCGCCTTGGGATGCGCCGTGGCGACGCTGCGGAGCATCTCGAGGACGTGTTCCGGGTCGGCGGAGTAGGCGACGCGAATGTCGAGCGTCACGCGGCGCAGCGTGTCGGACAACGTCCAGTTGGTGACGCGCTCGGATGTCAGCGCGGCGTTCGGGACGATGACCTCGGCGCCGTCCCACGTCCGGATGGTGCTCGCACGAATGCCGATCTCACGGATGCGGCCCTCGAGCGCGCCCAGCTGAACGGCGTCGCCCACGTGGAGTCGTCGCTCCAACAGGACGATGAGCCCGGACACGAAATTCGCGACCATGCTCTGCAAGCCGATGCCGACTCCGACGCCGAGCGCGCCCGCGACGATCGTGAGCCGGTTCAGGTCGATCCCAAGCGCGGCGACCGCGAACACGAACCCGATGACGACGATGACGTAGCGCACCATCGTCGCGAGCGCGTACGCCGCCCCGCGCGGCAGGCGCACGCGCGGGTACACTTCCTCGTCGAGGACGAACCGAACGAACGACGAGACGACGAACACTCCCCAGACCGTGAGCGCGAACACCGCGGCATCGGCAAGCGACACGCTGACCGATCCGCGGACATAGCGCGCGGCGAGCACCCGGGCGCCCACGGATGAGATCGGTTCCAGCACGCCGAGGGCGTCCAGCGTGAAATAGGCCCATGCGGCAACGGACAGCCACCGCAACCCCAGCGTCAGCCGCCGCTGCACCAGGGGCCGGTGCCGCTGCACGATCAGCAGATCACGAAGCGGAACCGCCCGCAGCGCATACGCGATCAGCCCCTCGCCGACGCGCACCCCGGCGTACAACACGAGCGCGGTGTAATCGCTGCCGAGCACGGCGTTTCCGAGCAGCCTCGCCAGGCGCATGTATCCGCACACGCCCGTGATGACGGCGGCGACCAGCAGGCCGATCTGTGCCGAGAGGACCGCCACGATCGCGCGTTGCCAGCCGGCGGTCACGCCCTGGCCGCCGGCCCTCAAGAGGCGTTCCGACCGCACGGCGAGCGCCAGGAACACGATGCCGCACACCATCTCGAGTACGAATACCCACTGCTCGAGCACTGGAACGACGGAGCAAAGGTCTCGCACGCGATCGACGACGAAGAACGCCCCCAGCGCGTAGACCGCGGGCACGATCGCCGGCGAGGCGAGCCGACGCGCGATCAGCAGCGCGGGCAGGAGCACGAGGATCGACACGGTGCTGATCATGACGCGCGGCGGCTGCGTGTAGATCCAGCCGGTCGGGATGAGCGCGACCAGGAGCGCGGACGACAACGGCAACTCGAACACCTGTGCGGCCGCCGCTTCGCTCGGCTGCTTGTCGGCGCTGCGCCGCACCCGGCGACGCGCCAGGCGGGCCAGCCCGAACGTCAGCGCAAACAGCGCCATCTGCAGCGGAACCCGCGCCATCTGGCCCGCCATGTAGTCGCGAGTCCGCTCGACCGTGTCTCGCACCGCCTCGCGCAGGCGCTGGCGCACGTCCTCCGACATCACCGTGCGGGCTTCGGGATTCCAGATCGGCAGCGCGTCATGCGCCAGGATCGGCCCTTGCAGCGCGTTCCCGGTCCGCGCAATTCCGGCGAGGGCTTCGTCGCAGCGGGCGATCTCCTTCACCGCGCGATCCTGCAGTGCCAGCACATGTGCGAGCCCGTCGGCGGCGTTCTTTCGAGCCGCCGCGATGACCTCCATCGTCGCGTCGATCTGCTGCAGCACGGTCGCAGGCGCCGCGGCCTCGAGTGCGCTCGTACGCGTGGCCGCCCACGTCGTCCGCATCGTTTCTATCTGGTCGATGCGTTGCTGCGCGAGCGTCGCGCGCCTGGTGAGCTTGTCATTGAGCGTCACCAGCCTCGAACGCATCGCCTGCCACGAGTCGGTCAGGTTGGCGAGCGCGTTCGCCGACGGCGAGGACGCCAGCGCCTCCGTCGTGCTGACGTGGCGTTTGCGAATCCAGTCGGCGGCGTCCGTCAGCTCCAGGTCTGCGTCATCCGACTCCGAACTGTCCGGCGCTTGTCCGGAATGCAGAAGCGCGGTGACTTGCGCCGCGCGCTGGGCGATCTCAGGAATCGGGATCGGCGTAACGGCGCTGGCGGCCGACGGTGCCGACTGCGTCGCCGTGGCAGCCGGCGGAGCCGTGGGCGGCGCCGGCGCCGCCACCGCCGATCCGACCATGACGAGGCCGACGAGCACGCTGACGGTGTTCATTTTCAACACCTGACGGCGGTCCACCCTTGTTCCGCACTGAGCCCCCTGGCCACCTCGATGCGGTAGCGCTTCAGGCGGCTGTACAGCTGAAACCGGGTGAGGCCCAAGAGCGCTGCGGCACGCGTCTGGTGACCATGCGTGCGCTGAAGCGCTTCGACGATCACGCGCTTTTCTTGCGCGGCGATCGTGAGCATGGTGTCTGCGTCGTCCTTCGGCGCGGTCGGGGCCGGCCGCGTCGCGGCGCGCGCCGGCGAGGCGATGCCGAAGTGCTCGGAGGAGACGAGCCCGCCCTCGGCGAGGATCAGGGCCCGCTCGATGGCGTTTTGCAGCTCGCGGACGTTGCCGGGCCACGAATGCGCGCGCAAGAGGTCGCGCGCCTCGCCACTGAAGCGGGGTTCCGGCCGTTCCATCTTCGCGCCGAGCTCGCATATGAAATGATCGGCCAGGAACAGGACGTCGTCGCCCCGCTCGCGGAGGGTCGGCAGATGAATCCGGAATACCGCAACGCGATAGTACAGGTCTTCCCGAAACCGGCCATCGGCGACGGCTCGCTCGAGGTCGCGGTTGGTGGCGGCAATGAGACGGAAGTCGGCCTCGAGCGTCGTCGTGCCGCCGACCCTTTCGTACTGCCTTTCCTGTAGCACCCGAAGAAGCTTCGCCTGCACGGCCGGCGTCAGCTCGCCGATCTCGTCGAGGAACAGCGTGCCGCCGGCTGCGAGCTCGAAGCGACCGCGCTTGAGCCGATCGGCGCCGGTGAAGGCGCCGCGCTCATGGCCGAACAGTTCCGACTCGACCAGCGTCTCTGGGAGCGCCGCGCAGTTGAGCGCGACGAACGGGCCGTCCGCACGCGCGCTGCCCTGATGGATCGCCCGGGCCAGGACTTCCTTCCCGGTGCCGCTCTCGCCGGTGAGGAGCACGGTGGTGGCGGTGGTCGCGACCTTTCGTGCGGCGTCAAGGGCCGCGATGAACTTCGGGGAACGCCCGATGACCGCGTCGAACCCGAATCGTTCGTCGGCCGCCATTCTCGAACCGTCCGCGCTCGAGCACTCGTCAAGCGCGCTACTCATGACTCGCGCCATAGCTCCCTCCGGGTCGCGGCGTTATTCGCCGCCATGCACGTCGTTTCGTTTCTGTAGACATTCGACGTTCGACACCGCGGCTCATCAGCGCACCTCGAGCGCCTCATCCACGCAGGCGAGCAGCGCATCGGACGTGACCGGCTTCGGCAAGTAGCAGAGGATCCCGGCTCTGACCGCTCGAGCACGAACCGTCTCGACCGGATACGCGGTGATGAGGATCGTGGGAATCGCGTGGCCCGCGTCGAGCAGCCTCTGATGCAGCTCGAGGCCGGTCGTTCCCGGCATTCGCATGTCGGTGATGACACAGGCGAAGCTGGCGAGGTCCTTCGATTTCAGCAACCGCTGCGCGGACGAGAACGCCACGCACGAGTAGCCCGCGGAATCGAGCAGGTCCTTGAGTGCATCCCGGATCAATGCATCGTCGTCCACGATCGCGATCACTTGCGCCATACCGTGTGCCCCCTCGTCCGGATACGACGGTACGGCGCGCGAGCGGATCACGGTAGCGGGCGTTGGTGCCGAAAGCCGGCCGCAACAGCGCATCGCGCGATACGTTCGTATTGCCGCGCGCGACGTTCGTCTAATCGGGGCAACAGGCGGGTGGGATGCCGCGCCTCCCGCTCATCGGGCGCTCGCGCCGGCGTCAGCCGAGGTCGCGGCGCAGCAGAGCATGAAGTGGCCCCCACTTGTGCACCGGCGCACAGCCGCGTGCCGTGTCACACGACGATGTGCACCAATCAACCGGCGACCGTATCCACGCCGGATTTTGCGGTCTTTGATGCGGTCGACGACTTGGCAGCCTCGATGCAACCGGTCTGCTGCAGGTGTCGCTAGGCGGGAATGAGGTGGACCAGATGAGGATGCAAGTCGTCGGTACGTCGTGGCGGGTACAGGCTGTCACACTCGGGCTTCTCACCCTGGCCGCCACGGCGCTCGCGTCGCCCGCCATGGCGTACGTCGTCGAGCTCACGACGTCGATCAATCTCACGGACGTCACGGACAAAGCGCAGCTCCGCCAGGCCGTGGAGTCGGCCGTCGAGGACGTGCTCGCGAATGCGATCTCGTTTTCGCCAACCGTCGTCACGGTCCAGAACGCCCGCGTCGTGGGCGACCGGATGTATCTCTTGCTATTGATCGCCGACGCCGCCGGTGAGAAGGCCCTCGAAACGATGGCGGACGAGGACGGCAAGTCGCCCGCGAAACAGCGGCTCACCGAGGATTGATGAACGGGGCCAGTCGCCGACAACAGAAAGGAAGATGGATATGGCGCGCGCGAAGGTCAACCGCGGAATGGATTCCGAGACGGCGCAGCAGGTAATCTCGGTGGCGGTCGGAGCAGCAGAGGCGCTGGTGATGCGCATCGGGCACGTGGCAAAGCGGGCGATCGCGGAGACGGCCCGCGCCGCCGAGGATGCAGGCGCTGAGATTGGCGCCGCAGTCGCGCGCGTCACGAAACCGACGCGCACGGCGGCGGCCAGCACCGACGGTCGAGTCCCGAAGCCGGTCGCCAAGGCGCGTGCGCGACGGCGTCGGCGTCGCGGTGTTGCATAGGGCGGTGTTGCACAGGGCCATCGCGCGATCCCGGCCACCCGCGAGCCGCGCCTTGGCCTATCTACTTTGGTGGACTCGCCTGTCTGCCAGGGGTGATCCCGAGCCGGTCGGCAATGCGAACGAGCTCCGGGAGCGTTTCAGCCTGCATCTTGCGCATGATCTGACCGCGAAGCGCCTTGACCCTCGCCTCACTGAGATTGACATCGTTGGCGACCTGCTTGTTCAGGCGCCCGCTGACCACTTGCCGCATCACATCCTGTTCGCGTGGTGTGAGTGCGGCAAACCGTCGGCGCAGGTCAACGAGCACGCGCGCATCGGCACGGCGGGCTCGGTCGCGCGCGATGCCCGCCTGAATAGCGTCGATGAGGTCCTGATCACGGAACGGCTTGGTGAGGAACTCCACCGCCCCGGATTTCATCGCGCGCACGGACATCGGGATGTCGCCGTGCCCGGTGATGAAGACGATCGGCAGTTCCTTCTCCGTGCCGACGAGCTCGCGCTGGAAGTCGAGGCCGCTCTGCTCGGGAAGTCGAACGTCGAGGACGAGGCAGCCCGGGACATCGGGGCGGCGTGCGTGCAGGAACTCCTCGGGCGACGCGAAGAGGCGGACGTCGAGGCCGACCGACTGCAGGAGATCCTCGATCGACTCGCGGACCACGGCGTCGTCGTCGACGACGAATACGATCGGCCGCTCGGACGGTACGGGCATAGGCCGCGCTTACGAGGCGGCCGGTGCCGCCGACGCGAGCGGTAGCCGGAAGCTGAGGATGGCGCCGTGCGGCGAATTTGCCGTCGCGCTGATCCGGCCGCCGTGCGCTTCGACGATCGACCGGCTGATCGACAGCCCCATCCCGAGCCCACTCTGCTTCGTCGTGTAGAACGCCTCGAACACCCGGCTGCGCGACTCCGGCGCCAGTCCGACGCCCGAGTCGCGGACCTCGACGTGCACGTCGGTGCCGCGCTCGACTCGTGAGGCGATCAACACCTGGCGGGCACGGCCCTCGATTTCGCGCGTCGCCTCGATGGCATTGAGGATCAAGTTCAGCACCACCTGCTGCAGCTGCACACGATCTCCCCGAATGGTGGGCAGCTCGTCCGCGAGGCGCGTCCGGAGCGACACCCCCGACCGGTGCAGCTCGTGGCGCACCATCGCGATCACCTCCAGGATGATTGCGTTCAGGTCCACGGGCTCCTCGCGCATCGGCTGGCGCTTGACCAGCGTCCGGATGCGATTGATCACCTCGCTTGCCCGCGTGCCCGCCGTCACGATGCGCTCGAGCGCCCGCTGTGCTCGCTCGAGGTTCGGCGGCTCGGCGGCAAGCCAGCGCGAGCACGACGACGCGCTCGTCACGATGC
This sequence comes from Candidatus Methylomirabilota bacterium, assembly GCA_046723475.1. Classification (GTDB taxonomy): domain Bacteria; phylum Methylomirabilota; class Methylomirabilia; order Rokubacteriales; family CSP1-6; genus AR12. The sequence goes on along the minus strand of JBKOUQ010000309.1, from coordinate 8,517 downwards.
CGAGCAGCGGCTGGTTCACCTCGTGTGCGATCGACGCGGTCAGCTCGCCCATCGTCATCACGCGTGCGAGATGCGCCAGTTCGGCTTGCGCGACGCGGAGGGCTTCCTCGGCGCGCTTGCGCTCGATGAACTGCCCGATCTGGCTGCCGAGGCTCGCCATCAGCTCGAGCAGCTCCTCGTCCGGCTGGCGGATGTCGCGGCTGAAGAAATCGATCACGCCCAGCACGTCGCCGCCGAGCAGGATCGGAAAGGCAAATGCCGCGTGCAATTTCGAGCGGGCAGCGACGTGTGCGCGCAGGAAGCTGCCGTCGTGGACGACGTCCGGAACGCAGGCCGGAGCACGGCTCGCCCAGACCCGGCCCGGCAGCCCGACGCCGGGCGCGAACGCACTCTCCCGGGTTGCCTCCTCGAACGGGCCGGCGTCGAGCGATGCCTTGCGCCAGACCTGCGCACAACGCAGCACGCCCGCCTCGTGGTCGATGCGCCACAACGTGCCGAGATCCCAGTCGAGACATTCGCACACGGCCTGCAGGATCCTTGGCGTAGCCTCCTCGACACTTGGCGCGGTCGCGAGGATCTCGGCCACGGTGTGTTCCGCCTGCATGCGCTTCTCGGCGCGCTTGCGCTCGGTGATGTCGCGTGCCAGCGACAGGCGAAACCGGCGGTCTCCGTGCTGGAACACGCGCGAGCGGATCTCGACCGGGAACACGGCGCCGTCTTTCCGCCGGTGGACGGTCTCGAACGTGACCGTTTCGCCGGCCCCCACGCGCTCCGCCAGCCGCACGATGGACGGCTCGTCCAGGCCCACATCGAAATCGCGAGGATGCCGCCCGATCAGCTCCTCGCGTCGATAGCCGAGGCTCTCGCACGCCTGGCGGTTGACGTCGATCACGATGAGGTCCTCGTCGTGCAGGAAGAACGCGTCCGTCGCATGGTCGACGAACGTCCGGAAGCGCGCCTCGCTTGCGCGAAGCTCGTCCTCGGCCTGCCGCAGCTCCGTGATGTCCTGCATGACGCCGAACTGGCGTGACGGGCGGCCGGACTCGTCCCACGTGACGTCACCCTGGCTATGCACCACGCGCACCGTGCCGTCCGGGCGGACAAGGCGGTATTCCACGTCGTAGCGCGGACCACCGCCGACGGCTGCCTCACTCGCCGCAGCGGCTCTCGAGCGGTCTTCCGGATGTATCAGGCTCAGCCACCGTCCATGCCATTGCGGCAGATCGACGGGCTGCACGCCGAAGATGCGGCAGGCTTCATCCGACATCGCCACGCGGCCAGTGACGAAGTCGCGTTCCCACCAGCCGACGCGCGCGATGGGCTGCGCCGCTTGGAGCCGCCGCTCGCTTTCGCGCAGGCTGCGGAAGGCGATGAGGCTGGTGAGGCCGTCCGTGAGCCGGCGTCCGATCTCCCGGAACAATCGCTCCTCCCGCGCGGTCCAGCGCCGCGCGTGGGAGCACTGATGCACGCCGAAGAGGTATGGCTGATCCCCTTTGGGATGGAGCGCCAGCGCCATCTGCGAGCGAATCATGAAGCGCTCGATCACCGGCGACGCCTTCGGCTCGTGGCCCGGGCCGAAGAGCAGAGCGCCGTCGGACGCTCGCGCGGCGGCGAACACGGCGGCCACGCCCCGATCGATCGGAAGATCGGTTCCGAGCGCGAAGGCGCCGGGAAACTCGGGTCGCGTCTGCTCCATTACCACTCGCCAGAATGCCGTGCCGGGGTCGCATGGATAGAGGAGCCATGCTCGGTCGCAGGCGAACACCTCGAGCACCGCGTCGAGCACGTCGCTCAGCATCCGCTCGATGTCATTGGTGCCCTGCATGGCGCGGTTGATGCGGTCCATGCTTTCCAGGAACCACAGGTGCGCGCGGTGCTCCTCCTCGGCGGCGTCACGCGCCGTCATGTCGACGAGCGTGCCGACCCATTCCGCGACGCGACCCGCGCCGTCGAAAACCGGATGCCCAATGGTCTGGACGTGCTTGACCGTGCCATCGGGCAAGACGAGCCGGCAGTCGATCGCAGAATCGCCCTCGCCGCGGAGCGCCGTCCTGGTCGCGTCCACGAATCGCTCCAGATCTTCCGGATGCACCAGTCGCCGCAGCTCCTCGGGTGCGGGGAGGCTTCCGCGCCGAGGATCGAGCCCGAAGATCCGGAACGTCTCGTCGGACCAGTAGGTCATCCGCTTGGCGATCGGGTCGTACGCCCAGCTGCCGGTCTGCGTCAGCCGCTGCGCTTCGGCGAGATATGCCTGACTTTGCCGGAGAGCCTGCTCCGAGCGCTTCCGCTCGGTGATGTGCCGTCCGACGCCGCGGTACCCTATGAAGCGTCCGGTCTCGTCGAACACCGGCACGCCGGAGACCGACACGTAGCGCTTGCCGCCGTCGGGCATCGGGCGCGCGAGCTCGAAGTCACGGAACGGCAGGTGGGCGTCCATCGTGGCCCGGTGCGTGCGCCAGGCCTCCTCGTCCGGCTCCAGGTAGGGGATGTCCCAGCGTGTCTTGCCGATCTCCGAGCCCGCCGCCGGCGCGTCGGCGAGCTCGTTGGAGAACTCCTGGCGGGTAAAGCGATGCTGCGCGTCGGTCTCCCAGTACACGTCGAAAGAGAATTGCACGAGCGTGCGAAACCGCTCCTCGCTCACCCGCAGTGCGTGCTCGGCGGCCTTGTGATCCGTCGTGTCAGTCACCGTTCCACCCGCCCCTCCCCCGCCGTCTCGCGTCGGATCCAGGTCCTGCGCGCAAACGGTCGGCTGGTCGCTGGAATTTTAGCGGGGCATCCCGCACCGGGCAACGGAGCGCGGACTCTTTCACGCTGTCACCAGTGGATATCACGACACCAGCGTGCCGTCTCGCACAACGATGTGCACAAATCAACCGGCTCAGCGTGTCCGCGACGCATTTTCGCGGTCTTTGATGGTCTCGTCGATCTGGCAGCGTCGATGCAACCGGTCTGGTCTTCCTAGGCGTCGGTGGACTCGGTGATGAACAAAGGATGCGGGTGGCAAGGAAGCAGTGAGGGCAGACGTGAAGGCGAAAATTGTGATCGCCGGCGGAGGCTTCGCAGGCCTGTATGCCGCAATGTACTTCGACAGAACGCTCGCGCGCAGACGCGAAGCAGACGTCGTGCTGATCAGCCGCGAAAATTTCATCTTGTTCACGCCGATGCTGCACGAAGTCGCGGCGGGAGATCTCCAGCCAAGCGACATTGTGAATCCACTCCGGCGTATTCTTCGTCACGTCAAGGTCGTCGAGGCCGACGTCGACGCAATCGACCTGCGCGCGAGGAAGGTGTCGTGCGTGGCAGGACTTCGTGATGTCCGGTGCGAGTTCGAGTTCGACCATTTGCTGCTCACGCTCGGCTCGGAGACAAACTTCTTCGCTATGGCGGGCGTGCGTGACTGGGCGGTCACCATGAAGACGATGAGCGACGCCGCCCTCCTCCACAACACGATGGTTGCGCTGCTGGAGACTGCGGCGTTGCAGGGCGACGCATCCGCTCGCCGCCAGTTGCTGACGTTCGTCGTTGCTGGCGGCGGCTTTGCCGGCGTGGAAACGACGGGCGCGGTCAACGATTTCATCCGCGAGACGCTGCGGTATTATCCGTCGATCGCGAAGACCGACGTTCGCGTCGTCCTCATCCATCCCGACCGCTTTCTGCTACCCGAATTGGGCGAAGAGCTGGGTCTCTACGCCGAGAGGAAGCTGCGCGAGCGAGGGGTCGATGTCCTCACGGGAGTGCGCGTCGCAAGCTACGACGGCTCGACCGTCACGCTGAGTAACGGTACATCCATCCCGGCATCGACGCTCGTCTGGACGGCGGGTGTCAAGCCCAGTGCGGTGATCGCGTCATTGCCCTGCGACAAAGAGCGGGATCGGCTTCGCGTCAACGAATACCTTGCTGTTCCCGGGGTCAGCGGGCTCTGGGCGGCTGGCGACTGTGCCGCAGTGCCCGACCTCACAACGGGCAAGTTTTGCCCGCCCACGGCACAACACGGTCTGCGGCAAGGCGTGGCGGCTGCGAAAAACATCGAGGCCGCGATTGGCGGTCGCGCGCTGGAGCCGTTTCGGTACTCCACGATGGGACTCTTGGCCAGCATCGGACACCATACGGGCGTGGCCAAGGTGTTCGGGGTGAAGTTTTCTGGGTTCATCGCGTGGTGGTTGTGGCGGACGGTCTACCTGGCGAAGCTGCCCGGACTCGCCAAGAAGCTCAGGGTGATGGTCGGCTGGACGCTGGATTTGTTCTTCGGAAGAGAGATCGAGCAGCTGATCACGCTGCGCGATGTTGAAATGCTCAGCGATCGGCTAGCGCGACTTCGTAACAAAGCGATAACGGACCGCGAAGCTGACAGCGGTTCCGGTGCCGTCGCGAGCGCAAGCTCACAAAACGCCAGGCACTGAGACCCGCGCCGAACGCTTGCGCCGAAGAACGGCGTCGGGCTCGGCGCTCCAGTCCGAAGCCGCGCATCGTCTGCCCCGGCGTCTACGGAGCGGTGTGGCATAATCCAGCCGCGGTTCTCTGCGGATGAACGTGCCCTCCAGCGCGCCCGTGTTCGAGTCCCGCACACCGACGGCTGCCGAACGGCGCGGCTTTGTCGTCCTGGTCGTCCTCTATGGAGTCCTCTCGCTCGTGCTCTTACGCTGGGCCAGGGAGCCAGGACTCGCGAATCCGCGCATCACGACGGTGGTCGGAACGGCGATCGTCGTCGCGGATCTTTGCACGGCCATGCTTCTGGCTGCCTGGTATCGATCCAGCGGGCGAGTCCCGATGCTGGCACTCGCGTGCGGCTATCTGTGGAGCGGCGTCATGGCAGCGCTGCACGTAGCGACGTTCCCTGGTGCATTGTTTCCCGAACCGCTCTTCGGCACCGAGCACACCGTGGGCTGGCTCTACTCGGCCTGGCGCGGCGGCGCCGCGAGCGCCTTCCTAACGGGAAGATGCGCCTCGACGTCCGGCGCGTGGATCTCAAGAGCGTCGTCGAGAGCGCCCTCGACGCCGGCCGCCCAGCGGCCGAGGCCAAAGCCATCCGGCTCCAGACGGTCCTCGACCCGCGAGCGGGTTCGGTGACGGGCGATCCGGCGCGGCTCGAGCAAGTCGTCTGGAATCTCTTGATGAACGCCGTGAAGTTCACACCGCGAGGAGGACGGATTCAGGTCCATCTGCAGCGGGTGAATTCTCACGTCGAGGTCGTGGTCAGCGACACCGGCCAAGGCATCGCCCCCGACGTGCTGCCATTCATCTTCGACCGTTTTCGCCAGGGCGACAGCAGCACCACCCGCGCGCATGGCGGTCTCGGCCTCGGGCTGGCGCTGGTGAAGCACCTCATCGAATTGCACGGCGGCACTGTCGCCGCACATAGCCCCGGCGAAGGCCGAGGCGCGACGTTCGTCGTCAACTTGCCCCTGACGATCGCGGCGTTCCCGGCGGAGTCTGGCGACCGGCGCCACCCGGCGGCGCGGTCGTCCGACCTGTCCGGCGGCGCCCGGCTCGACCATCTCCGCATTCTGGTCGTCGACGATGACAGAGATGCCGTCGATCTGGCGTCCGCGATCCTCGTGCGCGCCGGCGCGAACGTGAAGTCGGCGGGCTCGGCACGCGAGGCGTTGGAAACGTTCCGGAGCTGGCGACCGGACGTCGAGGTTTCCGACATCGAGATGCCAGAGGAAGACGGCTACATGTTCATTCGGAAGATCCGGGCGCTGGACACGCAGGATGGTTCCGAGATCCCCGCCATTGCGCTCACCGCATATGGCCGGACGCAGGACCGAGTGCTGGCGCTCACCGCCGGCTACAACATGCACGTGCCAAAGCCCGTCGATCCCGCCGAGCTCACCACGATCATTGCGAGTCTCGCCGGCCGCTAGTGCTGAACCTTTCGTTCCAGCACGGTCAGACGCTCGAAGAGGCTCGGCGGCGCCTCGAAGCGGCAGTCACTCGAGTATCGACGCAATTCCAGGCGCTCGTGCAGCGCGTGGACTGGGGTGACGATCGCACGCGGGTGAAGCTCGAAGGAACCGGGTTCTGGCTCGAGATGTGGGTCGATGCGGTCGAGGTGCATGCGACCGGCGATATCCCAGTCCTGGGCGCGTTACTTGGTAGCTCGCTGGGTACGGGTCTGAAGCAGATTCTCCAACAAACGTTTCAGAAAAAACTGCCGTGACTGGCCCGCGCACCAGCGAACGTCGGAGACGATCGAGGACCTTACTCGATGACCTGGTCCGCCCGCAGTAGCAGCGACGGCGGGATCATCAGACCGAGCGCTTTCGCGGTCTTGAGATTGATTGCCAATTCGTACTTGGTCGGTTGCTCCACGGGAAGATCGGCTGGCTTGGCGCCTTTGAGAATCTTGTCGACGAAGTGCGCAGCGCGCCTGTAGAGCTCGACATCGCTCGCACCGTATGCCATGAATCCGCCCGCTTCTACCCAATCCCGCGTCTCATAGATGGCTGGCAACAGACTCTTGTTAACGAGTGCGATGATCGGCGTGCGCTGGGCGATGGTGAACCCGTCCTGGATGGGCACGATCGCCTCGGCGTGGTTTTGCGCGATCGCCGCGAACGCGCGGTCGAGATCGGCCGCGGCCCGCACCTCGATGGACTGCAGTGATAGCCCGAGGGCGATTGCCGCAACCCGCAACTCCTTGAGCTGTGATGCTGTGAACGGATTTTACAGTTCGTGCCAGATAACGGCAACGCGTGACACCTGTGGAAAGGCATCCTTCAACAGCTCCAGACGTTTTCCGGCGAGCTCGGGGCCCATACGGGTCAGCCCGGTGATATTCGCCCCCGGACGCGCGAGACTTGCGACGAGTCCCGCCTGAACAAGGTCGATCCCTGCGACCATGACGATGGGCGTCTCGGTCGTCAACTTCTGCAGCGCGAGCGCCGCCGGCGTTCCTCCAGCAACGACGACATCGACCTTACGACTCAGCAGCTCCGCCGCGACCTCTGGCAACCGAACGAAGTTACCCCGAACCCATCGCCATTCAACCGTTGTGTTTTGACCCTCGAGATAACCGAGATCCCGAAGTCCCTGCCGGAACGCCCTGTCGAGCTGGCCGGGCGCCGATGTCGCTACCCAGCCGATACGCGCACCTTTCGCCGGCGGCTGCGCTTCGACGGCGCGCGCCGCGGCGAGCACGGCTCCCAGACCAGTGACGACGCGCGGCGGTTCACTCGATCACCTGATCCGCCCGCGCCAGCAGCGACGGCGGGATGGTGAGACCGAGGGCCTTGGCGGTCTTGAGATTGATCACCAGCTCGAACTTGGTGGGTTGCTCCATCGGCATGTCCGCCGGCTTGGCGCCGTTCAGAATCCTGTCGACGAACACGGCGGCGCGTCGAAAGAGATCCGCGTAGTCTGCGCCATAGCCCATGAGTCCAGCAGCATCGGCATACTCCTTCGCTCCGCCGACACTGGGCAGGCGGTGCGTGAGGGCCAGATCGGCGATCCGTTGATAGACTGCAAAGAAAGCCGAGCTCGGCACCACGATGACCGCGCCGGCGCCATTGCGCTTCATGGCTACGAAGGCCGCATCGAAATCTTTCAAATCGTGCGCGCCAACGCTCTGCAGAACGATTTCGTGTGAGCGAGCCGCAACTTCTGTGTCGCGCACAGCGAGCGCCGACCCCGGCGCGGCACGATCCCAGAAAGCGGCCACTCGGGACACGTGTGGCAGCAGCTCTTGAGCAGTCCCAGTCGCTTCGCGGACAACTCGCTGGATATCGACGTGACACCCGTGACATTTCCGCCCGGCCGCGCCAAGGACGTCGCCAGTCCAAGTTCGACCGGTTCGGGACCATTCGCGGTCACGATGGAAATAGAGCTTGTGACCTGCTTGGCGGCAAGCGCTGCCGGGTTGCCTGCTGTCACTAATACGTCAACTTTGGCGGCAACAAGCTCGGCAGCCAGGCCGCGGAGCCGGCTCACCTGTCCGTTTCCATATCGCGCGTGAAAGACGACGCTCTGCGCGTCCACATGCCGAAGCTCAGCTAATCGGTCTCGAAACGCTTTCCACCAGACGAGCCGGGCGGGGGTAGGCGAGCCGTAATCCAAAGACCGATTCGCCAGACGCGTTTGCTTGGCTGCGCGATCGCAAAGTGCGGCGCGGCAAGAATTCCGCCTGGGATACAGCCGAGGAATGTCCGGCGACTGATCACGACATTATTCTGCTGGCCTATCGAGGATGCGTCGATCCGTCTCGAGCAATTCACCCTTTAGATCGGATATCAGCGGAACCGCCCAGGAGAGGAAGATCCGTCTATCTGATGCATCATCGCCCCGATTCACATTACCCGCTTCGCATAGCGGAAGCGCGCCTAGTGAGATACTGCCCGAAACCGCGCCGGCAGCAGCTCCCGCGGCGAAGGCAACCGCTGGTAGTGGAGCCGCTTCCGCCGTTTAGCATCATCTGAGCTCCGCGCGCGCGGCGTGTGCCGCGCGCGCGGTCGTACCGCTTAGGCTGGACTTGCACGCACCCAACCGTGCCCGTACCCTGCCGCATCAGCATGGCTGAAC